>NZ_JAYLAA010000043.1:0-122768 GCF_035819015.1 Chryseobacterium salviniae
CCCCCCCCCCCCCCCGAAACCAGAAAAGAGCTCAGACATGCCGCTCGATCAGGGCTATGATTGAAGGTTACCTAAATAAAACAACCCTAAACACTTCTGGTTTTCCTCAATAGTAAGCGATTCTTTTAAATGATCTACCAGTTTCGGGGAACTCCAGTAACAGCCGATTCCCTTTGCGGTACAGGTAAGGTACATATTCTGAACGGCCATTGAAACAGCGGCAATTTCTTCCCATTCCGGAACCATTCCGCTGAAATTGACAACAATTGAGACCACGGCACCTGCTTTATTGATTTTAAAACCGATATCATTATATTTCTTCTCTAAAAAAAGTTGTTCAGGCTGGGTAGCTTTGTAGATGGCCTGCATTTCTGTAGCCAGCTTCGATTTCTCTTCGCTTTTGAATATCTTAAACCTCCAGGGCTTTGTTCTTTTATGATTGGGAGCCAATGTTGCCGAATGTAAAATTTCCTCAATAATTTCCTGTGAAATTTCCGTATCGGTGTAGTCTTTAGGAAATATACTTCTTCTCTGCTCTATGATTTCTTTTAAAACTTCTGCTTTATTCATGGAGCAAAATTACGAAAAAGACGCAGAAGTGAGACGTTAATAGTAAGAAGTGAGATGTTTATCAAAAAAACTTTTCACTTTTCACTTTTCACTTTTCACTTTTCACTTCTTACTTTTCACTTTTACAAAACTTCAATAATCTTCTGGTGGATTTTATTCAACGTAAATTCATCACCTGATTTCATGCCCATCATTTTTTTTGCCATCGGGCTTTCGGAGGAAATGGCGTAAAACCGGTCACCTTCAAAAAAGAATTCTCCCAGCGATACTGAAATGTAAAACCGGGCTTTATTAGTAATAACCAAAGACCCAAGCTGAACTCTTTCTGTGGAATTATTCAGCACTTTAGCCATATTTCTTCTTAAATCATTTAAAGCTCCCAACTGACGCTGCATCTGGTAAATTTCCTCCTGCATCTCTTCGCGCATGCTGTCATACTTCGGAGTTTTCTTAATATCACGGGTTGCTTCTTGAGTGAATTCAATAAAGTTCTTCAGCTTTTCAATCTTTTCAGCAATCACGGTTTTTACATAATCTCTTATGTTATTTTTCTCAAATACTATCTTCTCCATACATCGAATCTTTATATAAAGATAATATTTTTTAAATAATTTTTATTTTTGAATTTACCAAAATCTTACAATAGTATAAATGCCATGTATAATTACGAAGTTGCAGATAGTTTTATCGAGCGTTCAATAATAATTAGTAAATCAAAAACTCGAGAGGAAGCATATGAAATTATTAAAAAAGAATTAGACTTACTTGAAAACAAATATTTAAATGAATGTTTGGCAGCCTTCAATTACATTCAGTATGAAAAATGCCTCGATTGGATCGAAGAAAACATATCAAAAACAAAAAACATTACTTTAAGCTGGGGACATTTAGCCGCGATTTCCAAATTTAATTGGAGAATAGCCGAAAAATGGATTGATTCCGGTCGACCTTTAAGCCTTGTTGCTTTAGACGCTATCAATTTCTGCACTACAAAAGGAGAAAAGTTAAATATGTCTGTAATAATGAGAGAAATAGATCCGAAAATTATTGATCATCCAAAATATGAAATAATTGCAGAGAAAGTTCAAGAATATAAAATAAAAGATCCTTCACCAAGAGTAAAAAGGATTGTTGATAAAATTATGGAAAATTTATTTAATTAAAGCCTTGCAAATAATTTCACAAGGCTTCCGTTTTTATTTTTCAACTAAATTTTTAAGATTGTTAAGGCCTTCTTCATACGATTTTCCCATCTGGTAATCCATCATCGGCCTCATTATTTTCATCATGGCGTCCTGCTCCGTATCCATGGTCCAGGTTACTTTTGTATTATTTCCTTCAGGAGAAAGCGTAATTTCAGACGTTGCCTGACCGTCAAACGGTCTTTTAAAAATCATTTCTGTTTTCTGTTTTTGGTTCGGCACCGATTCTTTAAGTTCCTGACAACCTGCTCCGGCATCATTATTTTTGCTGTCCCAGCAGTATTTATCACCAATTTCACCGGGAGTTCCGGAATACGTAATTTTCATGTTCGGATCCAGCTTCATCCAGGGGTTCCATTGGTTAAATGCCTGCATGGAACTTACCTGCTGCCAGACTTTTTCTTTCGGAGCATTAATAACCATCGA
Source organism: Chryseobacterium salviniae (assembly GCF_035819015.1). Lineage (NCBI taxonomy): Bacteria > Pseudomonadati > Bacteroidota > Flavobacteriia > Flavobacteriales > Weeksellaceae > Chryseobacterium > Chryseobacterium salviniae. The sequence goes on from NZ_JAYLAA010000043.1 coordinate 2,199, forward strand.
TTTTTCGTAATGATAATTGCTGCCAAATGCGATCATGGCAATTACTGCATATACAACAATAAGTAAAATAATGACACCTAGAATTTTCAGAATTGTTTTCATAGTTCTGTAATATTTAAAATTAATTTTTTTCCGTGTTTTTATTGCTGTCAAAAATAATCAATACTTCATTATCACCACTTCGCATATGACAAGATTGTTTGGTGTCGTCAATTTTGTCATACCTTTTTTCGAAGGCACCATTTTTGAGTATTTTCGATGTCGGTTCAGCAGAATCATTAAATTTACAAAAATTAAAAATCAGAATATGAATATTTTAACAGAAAAATTTAACACACCATATCATTCAGCGCCGTTTAATCAAATTAAAAATGAAGATTATCTCCCTGCATTTAAGGAACTCATTAAAAAATCGGAAGAGGAAATCAATGCCATCATCAGTAATCGTGAAGATCCTACTTTTGAAAACGTCATTGAAGCGCTTGCCTATTCCGGGGAGCAGCTGGATGTGGTTTCCAATATATTTTTCAATCTGAACTCGGCAGAAACCAGCGATGAGCTGCAGCAGATCGCCCAGGAAGTGTCACCAATTTTAACCGAATATTCTGCGAAAATTTCACAAAACGAAGCTCTTTTCAACAAGGTCAAAAAAGTGTATGATGAAAAGGAAAAATACAATCTTAATGAAGAACAGCAGATGCTCTTAAATGAAACTTACAAAGGTTTCGTAAGAAGCGGCGCGTTGCTGAATGAAGAAGACAAGGAAAAATTAAAGAAAATCAGCATGGATCTGTCTTTAAAATCCCTTCAGTTCGGACAAAATGTATTGGCTTCAACCAATAATTATTTCAAACATATCATTAATAAAGAAGATCTTGCCGGAATTCCGGAGGCTATCCTGGAACAATACGCCGAAGAAGCCAAAGAAAGAAACTTTGAGGGCTGGGTTATTACGCTTCAGTATCCAAGCTATATTCCTTTCATGACATACGCCGAAAACCGGGAGCTGAGAAAGGAAATTGCATTGGCCAACGGTAAAAAATCTTTCGATGGCAGTGAGTTTGACAATCAGAATTTAATTAAAGAATTACTTAATTTAAAACAGCAGAAAGCAGAATTATTAGGCTATAAAAATTATGCAGATTATGTTCTGGAAGAGCGAATGGCAAAATCTCCCACAAAAGTTATCGATTTCCTGAACGAACTTTTAACCAAAGCAAAACCGTATGCCGACAAAGAAATTGAAGAATTGAAATCGTTGGCAAAAGCAGACGGAATTGAAGAAATACAGGCTTATGACCATGCTTATTACGCCGAAAAGCTCCGTAAGGCAAAATTCGATCTGAATGATGAGGAACTAAAGCCTTATTTCCCTTTAAACCAGGTTCAGGATGCCGTTTTTGGATTGGCTGAAAAACTTTTCCACCTAACTTTCGAGGAAAGAAATGATATTCCGAAATATCATGAAGATGTGAAAGTGTATGAAGTTTCAGAGATTCTTCAACAATCTCAGAATGACAATGTGCCAGAAGCCAATGACCAGAAGCCAAAAGCATTTAAAGCCCTGCTTTATGTAGACTATTTCCCGAGAAAAGGCAAAAGAGCCGGAGCATGGATGACGAGCTATAAAAACCAGTATCAGAAAAACGGTGAGAATTCCCGTCCGCATATTTCCATCGTCTGCAATTTCAGCAAACCGACCAAAGATACACCGAGTTTACTGACATTCCAGGAAGTGACGACTTTGTTCCACGAGTTTGGCCACGCCCTCCACGGAATGCTTGCCGATACGCAATATCCTACCCTTTCTGGAACTTCCGTAAAATGGGACTTCGTGGAATTACCTTCGCAATTTCTGGAAAACTTCTGCTACGAACCTGAATTTTTAAAGACTTTCGCCAGACATTATCAGACAGGAGAAGTTTTGCCGGATGAAAAAATTGAAAAAATCGAACAGTCGAAAAACTTTATGGAAGGCTATCAGACGTTGAGGCAAATCGGTTTCGGATTGCTGGATATGAATTACCATACGAAGGTTGCGGAGCTGGAAAATAAGAGCGTAAAAGAATTTGAAGATGAATACACAAAAGCGATCCAGCTATACCCTGTCAATCCCGAAACAGCGATGAGTCCGAGCTTTTCCCATATTTTCCAGGGAGGATATTCTGCGGGATATTATTCTTACAAATGGGCCGAAGTTCTGGATGCCGATGCTTTCCAGCATTTTAAAGAAAACGGGATTTTCAACCCTGAAGTTGCTGCAAAATATAAAATCCTTCTTTCTTCCGGCGGAACAAAAGACCCGATGGAACTGTACAAAAGTTTCAGGGGAAGCGAGCCGAAAGTGGAGAGTTTGCTTAAAAGAGCTTTCGGATAATCAATTTGTTTAAAAGATTACTATTTTAACCATTAAGTACAATATGCTTAATGGTTTTTTATTTGAATTAAAACAGGTTTTTACAAAGAAATCCACCGGGCATAAATTGTTGATATTTTTTTCACTACCTTTAGTACTGAAAACACCAATAAACAAGGGATTACATAGCATTATGAAAGACAAACTTTATTTCATTAAGACCAATCCTGTCAGCGCCAAGATTAATCTTTACAATAAGCTTTGCTGTGAAGAAACAAGCATACTTCCGTTTATGGAAGACGATAAAGCTACGAGTCTTGAAATTATCAAAAGAAAAGCGACAGATAACGTAGAAAGCCTTTCAAAAGAGGAATTCACCTGTATTTTCAACTGGTTTAACGACCGGTACGGTTCCGATTATGAAGAGCTGAAAGCCCAGCTTTTCATCCACGGGATTGATATCTTTTATGAAATTTCAAATCCGCTTGGCATTGAAAATTTTTCTAAAATTCTTTCAGATTATGAAGGCTATTTAGACACTCGGTTTTCCTTCCTTATGCATTCCGAAAGTTTTAATCATTTCCTGATCTACGGAATCTTTTTTACAGGCATGGCAAACGGTGAAGAAAAATATCTTTTTGATTTTTTAAAGCAGGATCACAAAGTTTTATATGCTCTGGCAGAAAAAGGTTACGATGAAAAAAGATTCGGCCTCGAATTGCAGCCGGAAATGTATCAGCACTTTTCAGATCTTTATGACAGCACCAAATTTTATAAAGGTTCTTTGATTATGCTTTAATAAGCTAATTTTTTGAGCTTTAATCACATTCGGAAAAGCATTTAATAAATAGAATGAGACTTTAAACAAGTCTCATTTACCTTTTATTTAATGATTTGCCCTTTATAATATTTTTCGAGGAAAAAGCCTAAATCTGCCCTGTAGCCGATTCCGGAAGCTTCAAATTTCCAGTTTCCGTTGCGTTTGTACAATCTGCCGAATTCAATTCCCGTTTCTATGGAAAAATCTTCATCAAGCTCATATTTGGCAATTTCCAGATTAGTAAGGTTATCAATAATCCTGATGTATGAATTTCTGACCTGCCCGAAATTCTGTTTTCTTCGCTCATAATCTTCTATGGTTACCACAAAAAGAATTTCCTGTACACGTTCATCTACTTTTTCGAGATCAATAACAATGGATTCGTCATCATCGCCATCGCTGTTTTTACCACTCGGGTCGTCTCCTGTGTGCGTGAGTGCGCCATCCGGAGAATGTAAATTATTGTAAAAAACAAAATATTCTTCACTTACCAGCTTTCGTTCCGCATCAATCATAATTGCAGAAGCATCAAGGTCAAAGTCATATCCCATTCCTTCATTCGGATCCCATCCGAGACCGATGGTCATTTTTGTGAATCCTAAGTCAATTCTTTGCCCTTTTTGTAGATTAATTGCCATAACAGTATGTTGTATTTATTGTATTTTGTATCTAATGTATGGCTGTTTTAGGAATTTTCCAAAATATTTTATGACAAAAAAACAACTATATTGCAGGTTATAAGAATAAAACCTTATCTTAATTCAGATATAGAAAGATCCAATTCTGCGACCGGATAATATATTTTACTTAAAACTAATTATTCTGCAAATTCTTTTTCGGCAACAATTTTATTTCTTTCTTTCGCAAGCATCGGAATGGAAATAAGCCCCATTACGAGCATAATGAAAATCTGTAGCGGCAATGAAATGAATGAATAGGTTAAACCAACTTCGCCTCCAACTTCACCGCTTTTTCCAATGGATATAAATAAGGCCATAAAACCATATTTCATCGCAAGGTTAAACGCTCCGATTCCACCGCTTGCAGGGATGATCATCCCGAAAGTACCTACGACGAGAATAAGGAAGCCGTCATCAAAAGTAAAATCTGAAGTTTCGGGTAATGCAAAACAAACCAGATAGGCTGCAAAGTAATAGGAAACCCAAATTCCTATCGTATAAAGAATGAATTTACCTTTTTGTTTTAACTTGAATATGGAAGTCAAGCCATCAAGTATTCCGTCGATAAATTTGATGATTTTATCTAAAACCGGAACATTGGCCAGTCTTTTTTTTAAAATGAAAAATAAAATTGCACCCAACAACAAAATTCCTATAATCAGGACAATTTTATTAGGGTTAAAATCGGCTCCCGAACTTTTATAAACCGACGAAATTACATCTCCTTTAAAGATCAGCGTTAATCCTAAAAAACAAAGCATGCAAACCAAATCCACCACTCTTTCCAGGATAATCGTTCCGAAAGACTGGTCTACAGGAACTTTTTCTACGCCATACAAAGCAGTTGCCCTGGCTACTTCACCACTTCTGGGGATGGTAAGATTCATTAAATATCCGAAAGAAATCGACCAGAGTGAATTGGAGTTGGAGATACGGTGTCCCATTGGTTCCAGCATGAGGTTCCAGCGAATTGCCCTGAACCAGTATGCCGCAATTCCGAAGCACGCTGCAAAGGCTACCCACCAGTAATTGGCTTTCGATAAAGATTTTTGAATGACTTTAAAGTCTAAGCCTTTTAAGGCAAACCATAAAAAAAAGCCTGCAAAAGCAAGCGAGATTACTATTGTAAGAATTGATTTTAAAGGGTTCTTCGTTTTTTTCTCCATAGATTACGTCAAAAGATTTGTTTTTTCGTCCGGGAAAACTATTTTTGGCTGAAAATCTCTGGCTTCTTCAGGTGTCATCTGAGCATAAGCAATGATGATAATGATATCGTCTCTCTGCACTTTTCTGGCAGCCGGGCCGTTAAGACAAACTTCCCCTGATTTTCTTTTACCTTTAATCACATAGGTATCAAAACGCTCACCATTGTTTACATTTACGATATATACTCTTTCTCCGACAACAAGACCTGCCGCTTCAATAAGGTCTTCATCTATGGTAATACTGCCGATATAATTAAGGTCAGAAGCCGTAACTCTCACCCTGTGAATCTTAGACTTAAAAACTTCTATTAACATAGTGCAAATTTATTAATAAAAATCCATAAAACGACTTTTTAGGTTGATTTTAAAACTAGCAGAGACACAGCGCCTTAATTTCCTTAAAATGTAATCTTTAGTGTTTTTAATTACAGAATCAATAAATATATCAGAAAAGTATTACTAGTTTATTCAAAATTTAGGATTTAATAAATACAAGAAATAATACTTGCATTTTCATAAAGTCAATATACATAAGCCTTTGGCATGATTTTAGTAACGTGTATCGTACATTTTACGTAAAATATTAAATTATCATATTTTAATCAAATTATGTTAAAAATGAAAAATTTATTTATTTTTTTATAAAAAAATTGCGCATATAGAAAATAGTATTATATTTGCTATTATAACGAACTAACTTTAATATTAAAAAAATTATGAACAAGTCTGAATTAATCGACGCAATCGCAAAAGATGCAGGTATTACTAAAGTTGCAGCTAAAGCTGCTTTAGAATCATTCATCAACAATGTAATGACTACTTTAAAGAAAAAAGACGGAAAAGTTTCTTTAGTAGGATTCGGTACTTTCTCAGTTGCTGAGAGAGCTGCAAGACAAGGTATCAACCCTGCTACTAAAAAGCCAATCAAAATTGCTGCTAAAAAAGTTGCTAAATTCAAGGCGGGAGCTGACCTTTCCAACGCAGTTTCAGGAGCTAAGAAAAAATAATCATTCAGATTAATCAAAAGTCAACCTCATCAAATGATGAGGTTTTTTATATTGTAGACGTGGCTTCAAGAGCCTCAGTCACTACTTACAAATTATTGGTACTGAAGATTAAAAAAGTAATCAAAATTATTCAGGAAGACTAAGGCGCTAAACGCGAAATTTTCCAGTCCAAACCATCAATTAGTTCGTAAATAATTCTGTCGTGAAGCCGGTTTGGTCTTCCCTGCCAGAATTCTATCTCATACGGTTTTGCGATGTAACCTCCCCAGTTTTCAGGCCGTGGAACTTCGCTGTTCTCATATTGTTTTTCCAGGTCTTTTAGCTTCTGCTCCAGAAACTCCCTGTTCGGGATCACCTGACTTTGTGGCGAAACTGCTGCTCCAAGCTGACTGCCTTTCGGGCGTGAATGAAAATAGCCGTCACTCAGGTTTTCAGCGATGCGTTGCAGGTTGGCTTTAATGATAATCTGCCTTTCCAGCGCAGGCCAGAAAAAGTGAAGACACGCTGTACGTGTTTTTTCTATGGCTTTTCCTTTCCTGCTTTCATAGTTGGTATAGAAAATAAAACCTTCATAGGTGTACGCTTTAAGCAAAACCATTCTTGTACGCGGACAGCCGTCTTCTTCCATGGTAGAAACCGCCATGGCATTGGCTTCCGAGATGGCCGGATTGTCGGAAGCTTCCGTAAACCAATCCCTAAACTGCTCAATGGGATTTTGTTTTATCTCACTTTCAATAAGTTGGGATCTCTCGTACACTTTTCTTTTATCGTGCAGGTTTTCCATAAATATTTTTTATTAAATTTGAGTATGAATTACTCCTACAAAGGTAAAATATTAATTTCCACACCTGATATTTCCGGTGATATTTTTTCCCGATCGGTAGTATTGGTTATTGAACATAATGAACAGGGCGCATTTGGGCTGATCCTGAACAAGAAAAACAGCCAGATGAGCGATAAGTTTAGAGATATGTTCGAATTTAAGATTGAAGTTTATGACGGTGGTCCTGTAGAAAACGACAAGGTTTTCTTTATCGTTAAAGGAGTTAAGGTAACAGAAAATTTTGTAGAAATTACCCAAGACTTTTATTTAACAGAAGATATTGAAAATATCATCAGCGCTGTTTTGAATGCTGAATTGAGTATTAATGACGTTAAAATATTTTCAGGATATTCGGGATGGACCTCGCTGCAGCTTGATGAGGAAATACAGCGTAAAATGTGGACTGTTGTGGATGTTTATAACCTTGATTACACTTTACCAAATGACCAGACACTCTGGAAATCCATCATGCAGAACCTTGGCGGAGAATATTTGCTTTGGGCTAATTCGCCTGAAGATATCTCACTCAATTAGAGGAATTTATCAAGATTCAATCTATTAAATTTTAACAAATTTTTAGGATATCTTTAACCTATTTTAATCAAATATTTTCCGTTATTTGTTCTACTAAAAACTTAACGATATGGAAGCAATCAAATTATTTGCTATATCAGTTTTTCCCACAGCATTTGTTTCTCAAAAATCTATGATATTTCCAATCAATATCAATAAGCATATTTTCTGGTAATTCAGAACAAAAACCCGGTAAAGGACTTTTTGGAACTTTTGTTGTTTACCGGGTTTGTCAATTTTTAAAAACTTTTTCTCCAGGCCTCAGTTAATTCATTAAACCGATTTTTGACGAAAGTTTTATTTCGTATTTTCCCAACGGAAAAAAGTCCTTTTTCATCCGAAATCAATAAAATTTCTTCTGCTTTCTGCGATTCGAAAGCGATAATTTCATGCTCCTGAATATCCGCAAGTTTATTTTTATGCAGGAAGGTAACAAAGTTTTCCATTAAGGGCGAGATATATGCCCCTTCAGCCTGTTTCGGAATTTTAATAACATCACCTTCCAGAAATAGGAGGTTTCCGGTTCCGGCTCTTGCAATTCTTTTCGATGGATTTAAGAAGATTACATCGTCCAGATCATTTTCCTGCGCATAAATTTCGCCATAAATATTTTCAGGACTGTGAACACGGATATTGCTTAACAGATTATTATTCACATTAATTTCCTTAATAAGATCAAGCTCAAGGGATCTTTCGTGAACAGACAGCACGTCTTCCATTTCTGTGATTTCGTAATAATACGATACGGAAGATTTGGATAAGGTAATTCCATCCGTATCCCTGAACACCTGAAAATTGATGATCCCGTTTTTCATTCCTTTTTCTTCAATAACTACTTTATTGAAGATGGACTGGAAAAATTCAAGGGTATAGGAAAGCGGAATATTCATTCTCATTTTTCTCATGGAGGCCATCAGAAAGAAGTAGCACTCTTCGTCCATGATTAATTTTGCATCTCTTACAAAGAACGAAACCTTCACCGCATCTCCCGATAGAAATGCTCTGTTCTTCACATTTAATTCAGCTGATGTAAAATATTGATTTTCCAATTTTTATTTTGATTTATTATAAAAAAATAATGAACGATAAATCGTTCATCAGTTTTATCTGCAACAGTGCTTACGTTTACGCGGCACCCAATTTTATTCTAAGGTTTTCGATAAGGTTTTCCCAGTACATTGCATTTTCTTCTTCGTCTCCTTCTTCGCAGAAGTCTGTAATATTCAGAGCCAGATCTTCAGTAATATCGTCGATTGTAATGGTCATTTCAAAGAAATGCTTTGTTCCTTCATCCTCTTCCCATCTGAAACGCACGAAACCTTCGGGCTTATATCGTATTAAAGTCGCCTTTTCGGCAGGACCGCCTCCCCAGCTAAAATAGAAGTCATCCCCTTTCTCTGTCACATCATCCGCAAACCATTCAGACAACCCCTCCGCAGTTGCCAGATATTCGTATAAAATCTCTGATAAACAATGCATTGGAAATTCGTAATGGACTTTATGTTTCGCCATATAATCTTTGTTTTAATCGTCTCGCAATATATAAATTAATTTTTTTATTACACAAAAATGTATTTACTTTTTTACATAATCTTCATGATATTTATCAGAAATTTTAAATAAATCCACCATCTTATTTCCTAATGAAAAACACTGCCCGCCAAGACTTTTTAAAAGCCTTTTTATGGATGTAATTCTGAAAAAATTTTTCATCGAATCCAATTAAAAAAGCATCGAAAAAATTCGATGCTTTGGTTTTGTATTTATTTTAATTTTCATTCAAAACTTCCAGGATAATATTACATCCTTCTATAATTTCTTCTTTTGAAATAGTGAGCGGTGGCGATATTCTGAGATATTCGTTTCTGTACAGCTGCCAGAAAACAATAAGGCCTTTTTCCATACATTTTTTAGCTACTTCTAAAGTATAATCGGGAGTACCCAGATTTACCGCAAGCATTAAGCCTTTTCCATTGATATTTTTAATTTTCGGATGAATGAGAAGTTGCCTGTATAATTTTTCTTTTTCATTAATTTCATTCATCAGTCCGCTTTCCAGAACTTCTTTCAGGGTTGCATAGCTTGATGCTGCAATAAGCGGATTTCCCCCGAAAGTCGTGATATGGCCGAGCTTTGGAGAATGCGCCAATGTTTCCATTATTTTTCCTGAGCTCATAAAAGCGCCAACCGGCACGCCGCCACCCATCCCTTTTCCCATCACAAGAATGTCCGGCACAATTCCGAAATGCTCAAATGAGAATAACTTTCCGGTCCTTCCGAATCCGGGCTGTATTTCATCGAGAATTAGCAATGCGCCTACTTCTTCGCATCTTTTTTTTAGTTTGATTAGATAATCAGGGTTCGGAACTAAAAATCCGGCTGCCCCCTGAATTGTTTCCATAATAACACAGGCTGTTTTTTCTGTTATTTTATCTATATCATTTTCATTATTGAACTCAATAAAGGTCACCATGGGTAACAGGGGACGGAATTCTCTTTTATGTATTTCGTTTCCGGAAACACTCAGTGCTCCGTGGGTATTGCCGTGGTATGAATTTTTAAAGGAAACGATTTCTTCTCTCCCGGTATATCTTTTAGCCAGCTTAAGGCTGCCATCTATGGCTTCCGCACCGCTGTTTACGAGATAAGTAATTTCCAGCGGATCCGGAGTTGATTCTGCGAGCAGTTTACATAAAGCTATCGGCTTTTCCTGTGCATATTCACCATAAACCATTACATGAAGGTATTTTTCAGCCTGTTCTTTTATTGCATGTACTATTTTAGGATGAGAGTGCCCCAACGTATTTGCAGAAACGCCGGCTACAAAATCGAGGTACTTTTTGCCATCGGTTCCGTAGATATAACTTCCTTCTGCTTTTTCCACCTCAAATCCTGCTGCAAATTTTGTGGTTTGTGCCTGATATATAAAAAAATCTTTTTGCATTTCCATTGTATTGAAAAATTTCAGCAAAGCTAAAGAACATCCATTAAATATCGAAATTAAAGCGTAACAAAAAAAACGCTTACAGCTAAAAAGCTGTAAGCGAAACCACCAAATCACAAAATATTAATATAGATTAACAATATTTATGAGGTAAATATATGCAAAAAAATAATCAAAATACATATTTTTCAAAAAAAAAGTATTTTTTTTCCTAAATACAAATTCAATTCAACACTTAATGAAATGATTAGATCATTAAAACTCAATTAATATAAGGATTTCGCATTCACCAAAAAATGAAAAAACAGAGTTAAAAAAATTGAATTTTTAATAGAAAAAAGTCTTTCAGGAACCATATTTAAAGGTTTTTATAAAAAATAACTCACCATTTTTCTTTAAAAACGGTGAGTTTATATGCCAACTGTTGCTTTTTTTTGAATTTATCTCTTGATTCTTTTCGGTTTTTTAGCTTCTTCTTTAGCCTTTTCATCTTCTATAACTTTTTGTGCAGAATCGTAAAGAGCAGTATCTGTTTCGTATTTTATTTCAGGATAGTTCGGAGTATCCACAAGGATGTCCTGCCATTTTAAAATCCGGTCTTTGGTATTCCAGTTGAAATCCGGGAATTTCCGTTTTGCAGGTTCAATCATGCTCATGGGATAGGTATCGGAATTGGCGCCGATATTACATTCGACAAGGTATAATGCTTTTTCTTCAAAAATAGCATCAATAATTCCGCATGTGCTGAGCGATATCCCAATTCTTTCCTTCTGCTTGGTTTGCGCATTTACATCATCTGAATAAGTAATTGCCTGCGCATTTCCGATAACTTTCGCTTCTTTGATATTGTTATCGTCCCCATAGTAAACGGTCATCAGCTTTCCTTTTACCTGGTTAAACTCGTCTTTCATATTCAGTGAGTCTACTTTGCTGATGGCAAATGCGTTTCCAATTACTTTTAAAGAATCGATATTTTCTTTTTCAGTATTAAAGTACGCTTCCACTTTATCACCGGTTACCTGTTTTCCGTTGCTCCATAAAATAGGTTCTGTGTACATGTGCAAAACACCGTCTGTTTCATTGAAAGCAATAGAATCGGCTCTTCCCTGTGCGTTGGATTTGTAAAACCGTCCTTTTCTGAATGCCCGGAGAAAGCTTTTTTTAGCATTAATATTAGAAGAATCGGGTTTCTGAAAGGATATAATTTTTTCAGCTGCAAAATACATGGAATCTTTTTCCAGAGCTTTCACGGCGTAAGGATTTTTGGTCATCATGGCAGAATCTTTCTTTTCGAAAATCTCTCCATATCCGCCTTTTATCCATCTTTTTTCATTCGGGTCATCAATTGTTACATTGCCTGTGGCTTTGCCGAATCCTGTGAGCTGATTATAATACATTTCGTCTCCGGTGAGAATTTTATCATTATAATATACTCTGGAATTCCTGTACAGAAAAGCCTCCTTTGTATTGGTATTGTAATTTCCTTTATCGGTAACAATACGGTTTTTAGGATTTTTTTTATTGATGATCGTAGTAGGCCCGTTGATATCTACAATATTGGTATTCTGATTCTGAACTACATTGTCGCCTTCCAGAACATATTGTGCATCTTCAATTTTCACTCTCCCGGAAAGATCGATGGTTCTTGTGGCTAAGAAATAAGTTGCAGTTTTGGAATAGGTAGTACTTTTACCGTCATTGATTGTGCCCCCTGTATTATAATATGCCTGATTCGAAACCCGGTCATAATACATAGTTTCCGTTTTAATCACCGTTCCTTTCGGGTCTGTAAGTATTACATTTTTTCTTGCAATTCCGCGTTGGGTATTACCATCGTACTCCATCTCATCTGCGGTAATTACAGAACCATCTGCATTCTGGAGTTTTACATTACCGACAGCTTTTACAAAATTCTGTCCTTCATATACAATTACAAGGTCTGCATTCAGTAATGATCCCTGATGCTCAAACTGAACATTACCCGTGAAGTAATTATTGCCATCGTATTTGGCAGGATCTTTACGCAATTCGTCGGAATGGATATGTTTTACTTTTTCGGGAGGGGGCGTATTTTTCTGCGGAACCGTCTTAGGGGTAAAATAAGGATCCTTCTGCAAAGGTTTTTGAGTATTGTCCTGTGCAAAAATAAACGAAGAAATACAAATGAAAAGGCTTGCAAAGAGCCTTAATGATCGGTTAGTCATTCTTTGTACCATAAAAATACAGCGAATGAGAATCAATCTTCACCCCGAATGCTTCTTCAATAGCTTCTTTAATTCCCTGGATTCTCGGATCGCAAAATTCTATAATTTCCTCAATTTCCTTATCGGAATCTTTTTTATAAATCACAAGATGATCGTGCTGCTTGTCGAAATACGATTTTTCGTAAGAAGAGGAAGTTAATGTTTTCTCTCCAAACTGATGCTTACGGATAAGCCCTGCATCCAGAAAAATCTCAATGGTATTATAAATGGTTGCTTTGGAAACATGATATTTTTTCTGCAGCATCAAAAGGTACAGATCATCAACATTAAAGTGATGATCCATACTGTATATTTCTTCTAATATTGTATATCGTTCAGGAGTATTTCGGAAACCTTTTTCAAGCAAATAGTTTCTTAAAACATCTTTAATCAGTGCAATATTTTTTTCTTTTTGTATTGTATCCATCAAAAAAATTATATACAAATTTATTGATTTTTATTTAAATACATATTGTACCGGAGTGTTAAAGAATTTAACTATTGTGACGGATGAAACCGCATTGCTCTATCCTTGACTTACTTACACAGTCTTCCGTCATTGGCGCAGATTCCACCTCAACGTTATGCGAAGTGATTCCCCACGCTTTGAAATCGTCGCTTCCGATATATTTAACGAAATTATAAATATTAAGGATAATCTTTTCTTTTACAGTAAGTAAGATATCATTAATATAGGTATTATCTATGATCACATATTTAAGATCCGGCGGAATATTATGAGCCCTTAATGAAGGATGGCTGCTTCTTGATGGAATCGTTCCGTCTGCCATCATATCCCTCAATACCATATCAAAATAATCGTTGATTCTTCTGTCTATCTTGAACCCAAGCATAAAATTGATCTTATAAATGGTTCCCGGAAGAACCTCATCAACAGTGTACTTGAATGTGTACGGGTCTTCCTGGTTGGTGATGCTCAAAATAAAATAATGATCTGCCCTTTTCGGCTGCTTTTTAATTATGGAATAAATAATTTTTGATTCAATTTCATCATTCTTTTTAGCCCTGCTGAGATAAGCAAGATTCGTAGCATATTTCGGTATTGTTTCATCAAGCTTCATGTCTTTGATGATCGGAATATAGGTTTCCAGCTTAATAAATTTGATAAACTTAGTCTTGATGGATCTTCCGTTGTACCAGGCATACATACAAATTCCTATTGAGCCTGCCAGTACTACGGTAATCCAGCCTCCTTCCATAAACTTAATCACATTGGCACTGAAGAAGCCTAATTCTATCGCCATATAAACCAGTGCAAAAACCAGGATCAATAGTTTGTTGACTCTTTTTTTCAACAGCCAGAAGACCAACAGCACGGTTGTCATCAACATCGTTACGGTGATGGATAAACCATAGGCTGCTTCCATTTTCCCGGATTCTTTAAAGTGCAGTACAACGATAATGCAGAACAGCAAAAGCCCCCAGTTGATTCTGGGAATGTACATCTGCCCCTTTACCCCGGAAGGATAATCAATTTTCTGGTTTGGCCATAAGTTAAGAGACATGGCTTCAGAGAAAATAGTAAATGAACCTGTAATTAAAGCCTGGCTTGCAATAATTGCTGCTGCTGTTGCCAGAATAACCCCCGGAATTACCATCCACTCTTCCATAATTCCAAAGAATGGATTTACTACTGAGAAACCTGGTTTGTTATTGTTTGTTAAAAGCCAGGCTCCCTGACCAAGATAGTTTAAGATCAGCATGATTTTTACAAAACCCCAGCTTACCCTGATATTTTTCGCCCCACAGTGCCCTAAGTCGGAATACAGTGCTTCAGCTCCTGTTGTACAAAGAAAAACGGCCCCTAAAATAATAATAGCACTCGGAGAATTGACAATCAATTTATAGGCGTAATACGGATTGAATGATCTCAGGATTTCCATATTTTCGCTTAGATGAGACAAGCCCAGTCCGCCTAACACCAGAAACCAGATCACCATCACGGGCCCGAAAAATTTGCCGATAAAGCTTGTTCCAAACTGCTGAACAAAGAAAATTATGATAAGGATACCAATAGTTATAGGAACTACCGGGGTGTGCGGATTATAAATCTCAAGACCTTCAATAGCCGACATCACAGTAAGAGAAGGCGTAATAACTCCATCGGCGATAAGGGCGGCCGCCCCTACAATCGCAATAAGATAAAGCCAGCCTTTTTTAAGGTTTTTTACTAATGAAAATAAGGCAAGAATTCCGCCTTCGCCTTTATTATCTGCCCGAAGTGCAATGATAACGTATTTGATGGTGGTTTGAAGGGTAAGCGTCCAAATAATACATGAAAGTGCTCCTTCAATATATTCGTTAAAAGGCAAGGTATTTCCTTCTTCTCTTGCATTGACAATCGCTTTCATTACGTAAAGCGGTGAAGTACCAATATCTCCAAAAACGATTCCCAGAGAAACCAAAACTCCAATGAAAGAAAGCTTTTTAATGTCAAAGTGATGACCGCTTTCTACAACTTCTGCCATATCAGCTTAATTTATTTAAAAGCGCAAATTTAAATCAAATTTACAACCTAATGAGTTTTTTTTCATGAATATAATAAATGAAAAAACTTCCTTTCGGAAGTTTTTCTCTATAATTATGTTAATTATTTTACGTACATCGCTTTTTTGATTTCTTCTTTTACTTTTTCAAGTTTCGGGAACCATTCTGCAAATAAAGCCGAAGAGTAGGGAGCCGGAGCATCAGGAGTGGTAATTCTCTTGATAGGCGCATCCAGATAATCAAATGCCTTCTGCTGCACCATATACGTAATTTCTGAAGCTACGGAACCAAACGGCCATGCTTCTTCCAATACAACCAGTCTGTTTGTTTTCTTAACGGAAGATAAAACGGTATCATAATCCAAAGGACGAACTGTTCTAAGATCAATTACTTCTACGGAGATTCCTTCTTTAGCCAAATCTTCAGCTGCCTGAATGGCAAGCTTCATGATTTTCCCGAAGGATACCAACGTTACATCACTTCCTTCTTTTTTAATATCAGCCTTTCCGATCGGCAGATAATATTCTTCTTCAGGAATTTCCATTTTGTCACCATACATTTGCTCAGATTCCATGAAAATTACAGGATCATTATCCTGAATTGCTGTTTTCAACAATCCTTTTGCATCATATGGGTTTGACGGAACCACTACTTTTAGCCCCGGAATATTGGCAAACCAGTTTTCGAAAGCCTGGGAGTGCGTTGCACCGAGCTGGCCTGCAGAAGCAGTAGGACCACGGAAAACGATAGGGCAATTCCATTGCCCACCACTCATCTGACGGATTTTTGCCGCATTATTGATAATCTGATCAATACCAACCAATGAGAAATTGAATGTCATATACTCTACAATTGGTCTGTTACCATTCATCGCAGCTCCCACAGCAATCCCTGTAAAACCAAGTTCTGCAATAGGTGTATCGATTACTCTCTTTGGACCAAATTCATCAAGCATTCCTTTTGAAGCTTTATATGCACCGTTGTATTCTGCTACTTCCTCCCCCATTAAAAAGATGGATTCGTCTTTACGCATTTCCTCGCTCATTGCCTGTGCAATTACCTCACGAAAAGTATATTCTGCCATATTTATTTGAAAAATTTAGAGTACAAAAATAGTGTTTTTTTATTATTACATAACAAAAACGGCATTTCATTTCTGAAATGCCGTATTATTTTTTATTTACTGCTAAATTAATTAACCTTATGCCATGTCTGTGTTCTTCCGAGAAGAGAAAAGCCAAGATAACCTCTTACATTCAGCTTATCGCCTTCTCTTTTAATGGTACACTTATATGTTTTACCTGTTTTTGGATCGGTAATGGTTCCTCCTGTAAATTCATCACCTTCTTTTTTAAGGCCTCTGATAATTTCCATTCCCAGAATAGGCTTGTTTTTTCTGTCGTCTTTACATTCTACACAGTTGGGGTTTGCGGGCTTTATTAAAAGCTGGGAAACCTTCCCGTAATACTGGTCACCTTTTTTATAGATTTCCACAATAGATTTCGCCTGTTTTGTTTCATCATCTATTGTCTTCCATTTTCCTTCAATCTGAGCGAACGACAAAATGCTAACAAAAGAAAGTGCGAAGGTTAATAACAATTTTCTCATATTTTTATAGTTTTAATTTTAAATACATTATTTTATTGTCTATATATTGCTAAAAATAGAAATTAATTTCGATATAACAAAAATTTTTGTTATCCTGGACATACATTATTATAGATTCATTTTAAATCAAATAGTTAAAGGCTATTTTATCTATTAATATAATTTTCTGTTAATCACCCTGTCCATATAATCCTGATACCATGCTTTGGCAATAAAGATTCCTTTTTGAACTTCAGGCTTATTTTTTAACCGATCCAAGAGGTTTTTTTCAAGCCCGAGATCTGATTTATCAAAAACACCAACTACTTCCTGACCATCAAACCGATAAATATAATTTCCGATAATAAACTGTTCCACAGAACCATCTGAATTGGCAATAACCGGAGCTTCCTGTTTTTCGCTCACCAGACTTCTTCCCCAGCTTCTGATTTTTTTGTTGTATCCTATAAGATCGGCTAATGTGGGATAAATATCAATCTGCTGGGCAAATTCAGGGTTTACGCCTTTCAGCTTATATTCAGGATTCGGAGAATAGAAAATTAAAGGAACGGCAAAACGGTTCATGATTTTTTCGTATTCAGGATAATACACTTCATTGGTATGATCTCCCGTGAACACAAAAATGGTATTCTTAAACCAGGGTTGTCTTTTAGCCGTTTCAAAATACTTTTTAATGGCATAATCCGTATATTGAATCGGTTCATGCATTTGGTTTTTCCCTTTTTTGAATTTCCCGTTATATTTTTCAGGAATTTTAAACGGATGATGTGAAGAAGCTGTGAAAACCGTTGCCATGAACGGTTGTTTCTTTCCTGTATTTTTAGCAAAATATTGTAAAAACGGCTCATCCCAGACCGCCCACATTCCGTCAAAATCATGATCATTGTTATATTCTTTTTTACCGAAGTAGTGTTTGAAACCCAGAATATTTCCAAAGCCTAAAAAACCCATGGAACCGTTCGGAGCTCCGTGATAGAAGGATGTATCGTAGCCTATTTCATTACAGACCGAAACAATGGACTGTATTTTCTGGTTTGAGTATGGCGAACTGGTAAAAGCATCTGTAAGACTCGGAATTCCTGCCAGTACGGAGCTCATGCCGTGGATGGATTGCCGTCCGTTGGCGAAAGTATTCGGGAAAATAAGACTCTGATCTGCAAGACTATCGATAAACGGAGTATAGGAAACATAATCTTTGATTTTTTTATCCCTGTTAAAAGCTCCTGAATATTCCCTACCGAAAGATTCTACAATAAAAATAACAATGTTGGGTTTTTCGGTAACTTTTCTTTCATACAATTTGTAAGGTTGAATATTTTCTGCTATAAATTTTTCATCCACAAAATGGACTTCTTTAAAATTATTGGTATTCAACGTTCTGAAAAATGAGAATGTACTGTTCAGCACCATATTTCCCTGGGCAGGCAGTTTGGCAAAACGATTGGCATCCACAAGATTAATTGGTCTTGTACTGTGTTTGAAATCGCCGCGTATTCCGCCAACGGCAAGGACTGCGGTTATGCAAAGCACAACGACAGACCAGATAAAATACGGAACCAGCTTTACGGGTTTACGCTCTGTTATTTTCACTTTTTTATAAAGGAAAATCCACAACGCCATTAAAAATACAAATCCAATAATTACAAAAGGATTCTGAACGATTGAGGATATGAAAACTTTCAAAATATTATTCTCATGCTGTGCCACCTGCAGCGCAGCAGAGGTAAGCCTCATCTGTGAAAACCTGAAATACACCATATCTCCGAAATTCATGGCGTAAGCAATTCCGTTGGTGATGAAGTACAGCCAAAAAAGAAACTTCTGGTAAGCTTTTTTTGTATTGATGATAACGGGAATAATGCTCAAAAGGATAAAAAGAGCATTTACATATAAAATCGCCGTGGTATCAAATGCAATCCCGTGAAAGGACAGACTGAAATAATCTGATACAGAATCAATTTTTATTAAATCCCGGTTAAAATACCAGAATAAAAACCGCGCAATCTGATAGAAAAAATAGGCTAAAAAGATCCTGTACAAAAGCACCAGAACATCCTGTTTTCTAAATTCCTTAAAAAAAATCATGGCGCAAATTTACCAAAATAATGCAACAGTGAAAAAATGTAGCAATATATCAATAACAGTGCAGGAATGTAGCAATAGAACAGTCTGCCAGCATATAGCAGAATTGTAATAATTTAATAATTATTGTTTAAATTGTTATACTGTTGCCCTGCTACATTGTTTAACTGATTTATTGTTTTAATTTTGCATTTATGAATTTCATTAAAAACAATCTGGCCAATGCCATTACGCTGGGAAACCTGTTTTCGGGATGCGTAGGTGCGGTACATCTTGTAACCGGAGATTATCAGACAACGGCGGTATGTATTATTCTTTCATTGATTCTTGATTTTTTCGATGGCTTTGTAGCAAGAGCACTGAAGTCGAATTCCAACCTCGGAGTACAGCTGGATTCCCTCGCAGATATGGTAAGCTTCGGATTGATTCCGGGCTTAACGATGTTTAAAATACTGGAACCCTTCGGAACTGAAATCTCAGGGTTGCATTTGCCATTTGAAATCTCTTATTTAGGTTTTCTGATCACGCTTTTTTCCTGCCTGAGACTGGCTATTTTCAATCTTGATGAGGAGCAGAAATATTATTTTAAAGGGTTAAATACTCCCAGCAATACGGTTTTAATTTTCGGGCTGTATTACGCTTTCAGGCATGAAGAAATATTTGTTAATTTACTAAATAACAGTATCTTAATGATTATTTTAACCCTACTTTCATCATGGCTTCTGATTTCACCGATTAAAATGATTGCGATGAAATTCAAATCCATAAAGCTGCAGGATAATTATCCGAAAATAGCTTTGCTGATTGGTGCTGTACTTCTTTTACTTATTTTTAAATTGGTCGGAATTCCTTTAGTCATCATTTATTATATCTTAATTTCCCTTATCTTTCAAAAACAATTGAAATAGTATTGATACTATAGCGATTCCATTTCAAATTAACACATTCTCAAAATTTTCAAATTATAACAAATGAACTTAAAATTACATAAACCGCTCTGCATTTTTGATTTAGAAACAACAGGAACCAACATCGGAAAAGACCGGATTGTTGAAATCTGTATTTTAAAGGTCAATCCTGATGCTTCAAGAGAAAGCAAAACATGGAGGGTAAATCCTGAAATGCCTATTCCCAAAGAATGCAGCGAGATTCACGGAATTTACGATGAAGATATAAAGGATGCTCCTACATTCAGGGAAATAGCTCCTAAAGTAATGGAAATGATTACAGGAGCGGATTTGGGAGGCTTTAACTCCAACAGGTTCGATGTTCCTTTGTTAGCTGAAGAGCTGCTTCGTGCAGATTTTGATTTTGATTTAAATAAATTCAAGCTTGTTGATGCACAGACCATCTTCTTTAAAAAAGAACCCAGGAACTTGGCCGCTGCTTATCAGTTTTATTGTGGAAAAACACTGGAAAACGCTCACTCTGCCGAAGCCGATGTGATGGCTACTTTTGAAGTATTGGATGCACAGGTTGGAAAATACGATGATGTACCAAACGAAATTGGAGATCTGAGTAATTTTTCGTCACAAAATAAGTATGCAGATCTAGCAGGAATGATACATTTCAACGAAAAAGGAGAGGAAATTTTTGCTTTCGGAAAATACAAAGGACAAACGGTGAAATCTGTTTTCCAGAAAGACCTTGGATATTACGGGTGGCTTCAGAATGCTGAGTTCCCATTGTACACAAAAAAAGTATTTACAAAAATTCAGTTATCAAGCAGATTTTAAAATGAGCGAACTGGTACAATTTAAATTCTACGAAACGGCCCTTCAAGCGAACCGGGACAAGCAGATTCTGGCGGAAAGTGGCATCAACAGCTTTATTGCGAACGAGCAGCTGATCCAGTCGGACTGGCTTTTGTCGCAGGCGGTTGGCGGAATTCAGCTGCAGGTTTTTGAAGAAGATCTTGAGAGGGCAAAGCAAGCATTGGAAAATTATAAGGAAAATGAGCAGTTTTCCCTGGAAGTGGAACATACGATTTCAGATCCTGAATTTGATTTTGTTTGTCCGAAATGCGGTTCTAACCATATTTACCGGGACGATAGTACCACAAGCTTCTTTGGAATTTCGATTTTAACGAGCCATAAGTTTGTGTGTTATTTTTGTGGAAATAGTTTACGCATTAGGATATCATAAAGAAATGTAATACAGCTTTAATATTTTAACGCAAAGCTGCAAAGATTTTTTGAAATTTGTTATGGATATCTTTGTTCGCAAAAGCACTTCGGCAGGCTCAGCATAAACTATAACACTCAGCAATTGAGCGGTGGGCTTTGGTTTATGTTACTGTAAAAGATTATATCAAACCAACGCATTACCATTCCCCTCCTTTGGAGGGGTGGCGAAAATTCGCAAGAATTTTTGACGGGGTGGTTTCTAAAATGCGCATAAAAATAGTGATGATAAATTTTGCTTCTCAAGTGAATACTGTGAATGGAAATTCACAATTAACTTGCTAAAATTGACGATTCACTTGATTAGCCCCGATTGCAACGACATCCTTTTTGGTTGCGGGCGGAGCAAAGCGGAGACCGTAACCAAAAAGATACAGTGGAAAGCGGGAAAAAGCTCCAAAAAAAAAGAAAGCTGGAAGATGGAGGATGGAAGTTTACTGTTATTGGAAAAAAAAATTATTAAATAATGTGAGACTGGAATTGCTTCATCGCATTCGCTTCTCGCAATGACAAAATAAAAAAAGCTATGAAAATAATCTGCATAGGAAGAAACTACAGCGAACATGCTAAGGAATTGGGAAATGAAATCCCTGAAAGACCGGTCATCTTTATGAAGCCCGATACTGCAGTTCTAAAAGGAAACGATTTTTATATTCCTGAATTTTCGAATGATGTTCATTATGAACTGGAAGTCGTGGTAAAAATTTCAAAAGGCGGGAAATACATCCGGAAAGAGACGGCTCACAAGCATTATGAAGAAATCGGCCTGGGAATAGATTTTACGGCAAGAGATCTTCAGAGCGATTTGAAATCCAAGGGTTTACCGTGGGAACTTGCCAAAGGTTTTGATGGTTCTGCCGTAGTTGGAAGTTTCTTTAAAAAGGAGGATTTCAATCTGGATTCACTTAATTTTTCATTGCTGAAAAACAAGGAAAAGGTTCAGGACGGAAACACGAAAGATATGATGTTTACCGTGGATGATATTATTGCGTTTGTTTCACAATATTTTACCCTGAGAGTGGGCGATCTTATTTTTACGGGTACTCCTAAAGGTGTTGGGAAGGTTGATGAAAACGACATTCTCGAAGCCTATTTGGAAGATGAAAAAGTTCTTGACATCCGAATATTGTAAATAATTTAACATTACTTCTGGCATATTTTTCTTAACTTTAGTAGACAAAATTAAAGGTTATGGTAAATATTGTATTGCCCGTAGATTTTGGGGACAAAACAGAGCAGCTTGTAGAAGGCGCGGTGAAATTTGCAAAGCAGGTGAATGGAAGAATTTTTCTGATTCACGTAACACCGTCGGATATTGGTTTTGCCATCGGCGATATGGGGTTTCAGTATTTCCCGGAGGTGGAAGAAAACGAGATCCGGGAAGAGCTGGTACAGCTTAATAAAATCCAGCAACGGATTCTGGCTCACGATGTAGAATGCGAACATCTTCTGAAACAGGGTATTGCCAAAGATATTATCCTTGAACATGCCCAGGATAAAAAGGCAGATTTCATCGTAATGGGTTCTCACGGAAGAAGCGGCATTTACGATGTTTTTGTAGGGAGCTTAACCAAAGGGATCACCAAAGATTCAAAGATTCCCGTACTCGTGCTGCCTATTCATGAATAAAGAATAATTTTAATCGTTAGTAATAAAAAAGCCGACCAAAGAGAATTTGATCGGCTTTTTACTATATAACCAATTAATTAACCTTCTTTTTTATAGATGTTTGGATCATAGTAAGGAAATTTACCTTCCGTTGGAGAATAGTAGTCTTTATCTTTATCGCCACCAAGGGTAACCACCAAAACATAGCACCAGTAGGTAAACAATGCGCAGCAAACAATAAATAAAACCCAGTTTAATACGTTCCCGAATGCATCAAAAAAACCAAACGACCATTTGAAAACTTTGCTTAAGAATAGAAAGAAAGACGTCATTATTTTCCTTTTTTAAATTAACTTTGTACAAATTTATAAAAAATGTTTAGATTACTTTCAAAAGAAAGCAATATTTTTTCAATCCCGGTTTATATTGGCTTCCTTCTTTTAATAGTAATAACTTTTAATTTCCTGAATTTCAATACCTATGAAGCTATAATTGCCGGAATTACTTTTTTGGGAATTGCATTGGGATATTTTTGTTTTCACAGTATTGCACTGAATTACCAGACACACCTGCCTTTATTTTTATATACATTTTTTATTTTTGGCTTATATCCCGGGAAGCTCGATATCGGACTGGCCGTTGCAATCTTAACCAATTCTTTTCTGCTGCTGCTGCTTACCAGCACCAATGAAGATATAAGAAAAAAATCGTATGTTCTTGTAGGATCTATTGTAGCGCTGAATTTTATTTTTCTGCCTACCACATGGCCGATGGCGGTTTTTGTAATCATTCACGTTATTGCCACTTCCGAAAGAATCGGCTTGAATATTTTCAGGTTTCTGCTGGGAATCATCCTGATTGTCCTGAGCTATTTTTCTGTGATGTTTTTCATCAACTATAATTCCTGGAATACAGATTATTTTCCTTTCGGAAAGATGAAGCTGGTTACGGATTATGAAGGATTGCTGCCGTTAGTTCCCATTGCGCTGATGCTGGTTTACGCAGTATACGATCATTTCAGGAATTACAATAAGAAAAGCCCTGTCAGCAGATACAAATATACTTTTTTACTGGTTTTTTCGTTTGCCCAACTGATTACCATTATATTATACATGAATAAAACCTACGAATATCTGTTGCTGCTTGCCTTTCCATCAACCATTATTATCAGCAGGATGCTAAGATTTCTCCCAAAATACTGGATACAGGAAGTGAGCCTTTGGCTGATTATTTTTAGTTTAATCGGTTTTAAAGCCGGAACTTATTTTGATTTATTTTAAAGATTATGATTCAGATTGACGATAAATTGATCTCCGAGGAAATTTTTTCCGAAGAGTTTGTCTGCAACCTTACGAAATGTAAGGGTGCCTGTTGTGTGGAAGGAGACGTCGGCGCTCCCCTGGATAAGGATGAGCTGGAAATTTTAGATGGCATTTTTGATAAAATTAAGCCTTATCTTACTGCGGAAGGCATTAAAGCTCTGGAAGAACAGGGAAAATGGACCACTGATCCTATGGACGGAATGTACGTAACACCGATGGTAGAAGGACGAGAATGCGCCTATGTAACTTTTGATGAAAAAGGTATTACCAAATGCGGTATCGAAAAAGCATATGAAGACGGCGCCGTAGACTGGCAAAAACCGATTTCATGCCACCTCTACCCGATTCGTATTACGGAGTATTCTTCTTTTACGGCTTTAAATTACCATGAATGGAGCGTTTGCAGTGATGCCTGCACATTGGGAAGAGAACTTCAGGTTCCCGTCTATAAATTCTTAAAAACACCTTTAATCAGAAAATATGGTGAAGATTTTTATGAAGTATTGAGCGGGGCGGCTGAGGAATGGAAGAAGGAATATGGGTCGTGATTGGAAGTTTGAGGGTTTTTCAGGATATAAGAGTGTTTGATTGGCAAATTAAAGTACACCCGACTACAATTCAATTGATTAATTATAAAGTTAAAAACCCGTTCGCAAAGATTTCTGAACGGGTTTTGCTTGAAATACTATATCAAATATTATTGTGCTGCTCCGGCTTTGATGACTGCCGTTTCAGGTTTTGCTTCGTCTTTTTTGGCATTTTCCCAGCCGTCTTCCGGCATTAAGGTTGCCACAACTCTTCCTTTTGTAAGATTTTTTTACCTACATCCTGAAGGTCTTTTGACGTTAAAGCTTTTACTTTTTCTTCATAGTTCAGGATTTCGTATTTGTCACTTCCGCTCATCTGATTTTTATTTCTACACAGAACATGCTTCAAAATAAGATAAATTATTTTTACTTAAACAATCTTATCAGAAAAATATCATTTACAGCAAAGCCAGTAAATTGTTTTTAGTTGAACTTCCGTTAAATATTAATTCAATAAAAAAACCGGGGCAAACCCCGGTTTAATTATGTTAAATAACAATTATTTATTTAAAATCTGCCTCCGAAACTCCGGAATTGAGTGTAACTTTTGTAGTTTTTATAATTACTTTTTGACCGTTTCCTTCCGCTTCAATTTCCTGTGGAAATTTAATACCGTCAACTGTCATATAGCTTTTAACAACTGCTGTTCCTTCTTCTGCAGAAGATTTGTGCAACAGTCCTGTTGAAGCATCAAAGTAAAATGTACCTTTATCTGAGCTTAATACATTATATTCTTTCCCATCAATTTTTTCAAGGGTAACGGTTGAGAAGGTGGCAGGATCATAAGACAACGCATCAATAACCTTACTCTTTTTCAAGTCTGCAATTTTATCAGCCGGTATCTCCATTTTCTGGCCTCCCTGTTCAAAATATCCTTTTTCACCATCAAAGAACTGAACCATTTTCTGGCCCATTACCGATTGTTCGGACTTGAATTTATTGCCCATTTTTCTGGTGGTCATCATAATATCCATTCCCTGAACAGTAAGGGTATTATCGATAAGTGTTGTTTTAACGCCTTCAAGTTTATCTTTTCCACCCAGAGCTTTCAGATAATTGTCGATAACTTCTTTGGGTGTTAGTTTCGATTGTACGGCTTCCGTTTTGGCGGGAGCGGCTTTTGTCTGTGCAGCTACCGGGGCAGCGTAAAGCACGGCACAGAAAAACGGAATGATGATCTTTTTCATATATAAAGTTTAGGCTGTAAATATATGAATATTGAATGATAGTTTTTAAGGATATTTTCATAAAAAAAACCACCAAATTGGTGGTTTTAAAATATTTATATCAAAATACATTATTTTTTAAGCTCTTCTAAAAATTCATCGTGAGAGATGGCTGTTTCTTTTTTAGTTGCTTTTTCAAGAATAACATCTTTCAATTTAGTCATCGCAACTTCAGAAGAGATCTGTCTTACCTGCTCCTGATCTTTCAGCATTTCTACAGCATAGTTCTGGATTTCCTCGTCTCCTAAATGGTGGATCCCGTAAATTGCCAGCTGGTTTCTTACCAACTGCTCTGCCTGAGCCAATACATCAGCGTAATCTAACTGGATTTCGTTATCCGACATTAGCTTACCTTCAATGATCTGGTATTTCAACTGGTTTTTCTCAGACTCCAGGATTTGTTTAGCCTGCTCTTCAGACTGGATGTTCTGATTTGAGAAAATTAACCATTTTATCAGAAATTCTTCAGGAAGCTTTACTTCTTCTTTTTCAGAAACCTGCTCCAATACTTTGTTCACAAAGTGTACATCTGCATTTTGCTGGAAGTACTCATCCAGCTCAGATTTTACTTTTTCTTTTAATTCTTCTTCAGACTTGATGTTTCCTTCACCATATACTTTATCGAAAAGATCCTGGTTAAGCTCAGCAAGATTCAAAGAATAGAAATCTTTTACTTTTACTTCCACTTCATTGTGGTGTAAATGCTCAGCTTCTTCTTTGGAGAATCCTAATTCTTTCGCCAATTCTTCATTTTCAGCAAGCGTTTCTTTAGAAACTTTCACAGATCCGTCCATTTTCAAACCTTTTACCAATTTGAAAGCTTCTTTGTTTTCAGCGGTAATGGTAACGTTCTTTGGATGGTGGTGGTGCTCACCTTCCGCGTCTTCTTCCACAACCTGAGAAATTTCCAAAGCGATGTAAGAATCTTTAGTGATTTTATCCTGAGGAACCTGCTCTGCGAAACGCTTCTGCATGTTTTCAATGCTCTTGTTGATTTCTTTTTCAGAAGCTTCCACTTTATAGTGAGGTGCTTCGTATTTAGAAAGGTCTATGGTAAATTCAGGCTCGAATCCTACTTCAAAAGCCACTTCCAACTGATCAGCATTGTAATCGAATTCGTTTACAGGCTGAGGAACAGGCTGACCTACTAATCTTAATTTGTTTTCGTTGATGTAGTTATTTAGAGCATCAGAAACCTGTTTGTTGATTTCTTCAAAAGCAATACCAGCTTCGTATTGTCTTCTAACCATACTTAAAGGCACTTTTCCTTTTCTGAAACCAGGAACTTGCGCATTTTTAGCATAATTAATCAATTGCTTTTCAACTCTTTCTTTATAGTCAGATTTTTCCAATGTCACTGTAAGCAATGCACTTACATCATCATGGTTTTGTGCGGTAACCTTCATTATTGATTAAAATTTTAGGTTGCAAAAATAGGAATTTTTTATTAGAAATCATTCAATCAACGGAAGTAAATAGCTAAAAAATTGTTAAATTAAAAAACCCGGAGATTGCTCTTCGGGTTTTTATAAAAATAATGATTAAAACTTAGTTAGTGATTTTATAAGTAGCCTGAGCATCTGTTTCGCCACCAGTCTGAGTTCCGTAAACAATACCGTTTCCGCTGGCTGCAGAAGCTTCAGATACTGTAGCCGGCTCGTGATAAAGCGTCATTACCAATTGTGCAGTTGCCGTAGCATTTTTCACAGCATCCGTAACTACCCATTTGGTCTTCAATCCTACATGTTTACCGTCTGCTCTGGTAGAAGTTGCATCATCTGTACGGGTAAGCGTAACATCTGAGTTGGGAAAGTTAAAAACAAGGAAATGCTCATCTTTAGCATCTCTTATCTCTTGTGTTACATCTTCGCTGCCATTTTTAAATATAGCCTCTACATCATAAGTATGACCATCTACTAAGGTTATGGTAGGGTTTGTTGAACCGTTGATTACATAATCGTATGTAACAGATGCTGAAGTAGCCTGATCTGTCACTTTAAGTAAAATATTGGATAATTCTTCCTGAGGAAGATCATCTACAGTTTCCTCATCATCGCTACGGCAAGAAGTAAGGGTCAATGTACCCGCAACCGCTAAAAGACCTAAAATTCTTGCTGAATTTTTAAATAAATGCTTCATAATGTTAAATTTAAAAAATTAATATTTGTTTAAAATTGATATTTAAAAGTTAAAATAAAGTTTCTTCCAATCTCATCCGAGAAAAAACGAAGTCTGTTCAGATAATTTCTGTACGATGCGTTGAATGCGTTTCTTACAGAAAAATCTACATTGATATTTTTTGTGAGGTAAACGCCTGCCTGAAAATTCCAGAGAGAATATCCGTTCGGGGGTGTAGAAATGTCGACTTCCTGCTGATACGCATTTCCGTCAGAATTGTATCTTGTAATTTCTACGTTATATACAGGGAATCTTGTTTGTTTAAGAGCGGTATTATTGCTGATAGTGAAATAAAAATTTTTCCACTCTTTTTTACTGAATTCCAGTGAATTGTTAATATTAGGAGGCATCATTAAAATCAGAGGGACATCATTTGTTACATCCTGCCCGTAAACATATGATGCACTTCCTTTGTAAGTAAGATGATCATTAATCTTTAAATGAACATCCAGATCTGCCCCGAACATTTTTGCATCAATCTGCTGGTATTGATACACTACGAAATTCCCTGCTCTTGTGTTTTGATAACCTGTAGGTATTTGATTGATGAAGTTTTTGGTAAAAAAAGCATACGGATTAACTGATACATTAAGCCCCTTTAGCAGATTAGCTTTTGCATCAATGACAAGATTAAACTGATTTCCCGTTTCATTTTCAATTCGCATATTTCCTTTTTCAATAATTCCGGCAGAATGATGCAAACCATCTGAAAAAAGCTCTGCAACATTAGGTGCCCGCGAAACTCTTGCATAATTAAATTTTATATCGAAATTCTGCGAAGGCTTATATACCAAACCTGCGTTGGCAGAAATATTTTTATAATTGAGAATAGGTTTCGTTAAAATTCTGTTTTGGTTAATTCTTACCACAAAATCCTGAAAATCATCTGCATATAATTTATTCCAGTCGAGAAGGTCGTACCATTTGGTTACCTCGTAGCGGTCAAAATCAAATCTTCCGCCCGCTTCGAGTTCAAAATCGGAATTGATCTTATATTTTAAAACTGAAAAAATTCCTGCATAATATCTGTCATAATTTGGCACAAGACGTCTGGCCTCTGTATTGGGATTAGAGTAATTGTTCTGGTATCCTGCATTGATGCCTGTCTCAAGATTCCATTTTCCTCTTTCTATGAAATGATTTACAACAAGATCATTGGTCATCAGCTCAAGATCAAGTGCCGGTTTTGAACTGAGTTCTTCACCACGCCTTATGTCATATTCTTTTCTGTGATTCAACTGAAAACTATACGTTGCCGTAAGCTTACCAAAATTTTCAAATCTGTGATAAGCAGAAAGCTTAGCAATATGATGATCTATTTCCTGCTTAGGATTATCGATACTATAGCTAAAATCTCTTCTGAAAATAGGCTGCTGGGTGCTCAAAGCCTGATACAGATCTTCAGGAGAACCGATATGAGAGCTTCTCAGGATACCGATAGTATTTTGGGTGAGGTAATAATCAAAACTAAAACCGTTGTTAAACATATTTTTCTGAACCCCGAAATTAAATCCCGAATTTTGCATACCCGTGTTCATCAAGCCATAATCCGGCGCATCCAGGTCTCCCAGCTTTTTGAAACTGCCATTCGTTTTAATTGCCCATCCGTTTTTCCATGTTTTGGCAGCCTTTACATTCAGCACTCCACCTCGGCCGTTTGAAATGCCGGAAAGAGAAACAGCCCCCATTAAGGTATCTTTCTTGGGAAGAACTTGTGGCTCGAGAAGTATCACACCGCCGATTGCTCCGCTTCCATACTTTAGTGCAGATGCTCCTTTTACAACATCTATATGTTCAAAATTATTGACATCCACATTCGGCGCATGCTCAACTCCCCATTCCTGCTCGGATAATCTTACACCATTATTTAAGATTGAAACTCTACTCCCGTAAAGACCATGAATAATAGGTTTCGATATATTATTTCCTGTTTTCAATGCATTAACTCCTGAAATATTGGTAAGCAGATTTCCCAGATTTTCTGTAGAATTTCTCTCAATTTCAGATTTGTCGAGTGTTCTGACAACCAAAGACCCATTGTTTTTATGGCTTCCATGAACGGTTACTGTTTCAATATCCTGAATATGATGCTCAAGGGTAATCGTCAGATGTAAATCCTGTGTAACGGCCACATTTTCGGTATAATCGTTACAATCAGGGTGTTTAGCAGTCAGTATATATTTCCCTGCGGGAATTTTACTGAATGAAAACTTACCGTTTTTATCCGTCGTGGTAGAAAACTCACCGATTTTCACCACTGCATTTTCGAGCATGGTTTTATCATGGAAATCTTTAACAGTTCCCTCAACAGCATGTGCCTGCTGTGCGCTTGATAATGCAAATCCGCAAAGGATTAGCATAAAACTATAGATCAATTTCATTGCTATATAGATTGATTGTACTTTAATGTACTTCTGCGAAAAAATTGTTGATTGGATCTTTTTAAAGTATTATGAATAAAGCATTTATCGTTGTATTTTAAAACTTAAATGTCCACCGAACAACTCAATGCTATATCAAGAAATATGTAAATTTAAAAATCTAAACTAAAAAAATCCGAAAAGAATTATCTGAATTATGAAATTGCGGGCGGGCCGCGAAGCTGAAAGGTAAATTTGGTGTAAGACCAGATTTTCTCCTGAATTAAAATAATCTGCTTAACTTCATGGGAGTAATTTTCAAAAGAAAAACCGAATTCTTCAGGAACTAATGTATTTCCTGCAACTAAGAAATGGCAGGCTAAACAATCTGCAGCATGTTCCTTCGCTACATTTTTTTTAAGTGCATTCTCCGATTTATGAAAACTGAAATTTTTAAAAACATCTTCAGAGCTGTGGCTGTGAAAATTCTGAGAAAGCAGCGCAAGAAAATAAATCCCAAACAATAGCCTGGAGATAAAATTCCTGAGATTTCTGCTTTCTTTAAAAACCATTCGTCAAAATTATAAAAATAAATTAAAAATACGGATTAAAGTTTTCTTAAAATATTTTAATTGATAAGTAGCGTGAATTGAAAATTTGTTACAAACTGTATTCAAACCTAACAGGTTTTAGAAACCTGTTAGGTTTATCTAAAATAACTTAGAAATCAATTCAACTGCGAGCCCAGATATTCCCATTCCTGGAGGGCAAGATCAAGGTCTTCCTTTGTTTTATTGTATTGCTCCAGCGTGTCTTCAGAAGGGTTTTCTTTGGTAAATAAAATTTCAAATTCCTCAACTTTAATTTCAAGCTCGGTAATTTTCTCTTCTACTTTTTTGAGTTTATTCTGAATATTTTTCTGCTCTTTGCTTACAATTACATTTGATTGGTTATTGGAAACTGGTATTTCTTCAACCTTTTTTTCCTCAACTTTTGGAACTTCATTGTGAAGTTTTGCCTTTTCGGCAGAAATTTCTCTAATGGATTCTTTTTGTCGGAATTCAAGATATTCGTTAATATCTCCTAAGAATTCTTTCATTTTACCATCACGGAATTCGTAAATTTTATCACAAAGTCCCTGCAGGAATTCTCTGTCGTGCGAGATTACAATCAGTGTACCTTCAAACTTCTGAAGCGCCAGCTTGATAATTTCTTTAGACTGAATATCAAGGTGGTTGGTAGGTTCGTCCATGATCAAGGTATTGAACGGACGAAGCAATAATTTACAAAGTGCAAGACGGTTTCTCTCCCCTCCGGAAAGCACTTTGGTCTTTTTGTTCACCGCTTCCCCCTGGAAAAGGAAAGATCCTAATAAATCACGTACTCTTGGCCTTGTTTCTTCTGTTGCTGCATCTTCGGCTTCTTCCTGAACGGTTTTATTCGGGGTTAAAACTTCCTCCTGATTTTGGGCGAAGTATCCGATATTTACGTTATGGCCGAGATTCCAGGTTCCAGAATAATCTTTAATATCTCCTGCAAGAATTTTTGCCAGTGTTGTTTTTCCCTGTCCGTTCTGTCCGAGAAGCGCAATTCTATCGCCTCGCTGAACAATGAAATCCACATCATCAAAAATTTGTTTATTGCCGTATGCTTTTCCCAATTTCTGAGCTTCAAAGATTACTTTTCCGGGAACTACAGACTGTACGAAACGGATGTTGAATTTTGAAACATCTTCATTATCCACCTCAATTCTTTCGATTTTATCTAATTTTTTAATCAGCGACTGTGCAAAAGATGCTTTAGTAGCACTGGCACGGAACTTATTAATATTGTCTTCCATCTGCTTGATCTCCGCATCCTGATTCTTTTTAGCCTGAATCAGTTTTTCGCGGCGGTCTTCGCGCATGATGAGATATTTGGAATAGTTGGCTTTATAATCGTCAACTTTTTTGTTGTTGATATCGAAAGTACGGTTGCAGACTGCGGTCATGAACTGCTTATCGTGACTTACCAGAACGATTGCTCCCGGATAATCTTTTAAGAAATTTTCCAGCCACATGATGGATTCCATATCAAGGTGGTTGGTAGGCTCATCGAGAAGCATGATGTCATTTTTCTGAAGAAGCAGTTTTGCCAGCTCGATTCTCATTCTCCATCCTCCGGAAAATTCATCGGTAATTTTCTGGAAATCATCCGCTTTAAATCCGAGACCAAACAATACTTTCTCCATATCGCCTTCCAGGTTGTAAGCGTCGTGGTTCATTAAAAGATCGTTCAGCTCGGTCATTTTATTAATCAAATCGGCATAAGAATCACTTTCATAATCGGTTCTTATTGCCATCTGATGATTCACTTCTTCAAGTTCATTTTTCCAGGTATTGATCTGTTCGAAAGCCTGCATTGTTTCTGCCCAAACAGTTCTTCCTTTCACGAAATCAAGATCCTGCTTCAGGAAACCAATGGTAATATTTCCTTCCGGCACAACATTTCCTTCGTAGAAATTGATTTCTCCGGAAAGCATTTTCAATAAAGTGGATTTTCCCGCTCCGTTTTTACCGACCAACCCAATTTTATCATCCTTTTTAATCGTGAAATTCACGTTTTGAAACAAATATGTTCCCGAATGATGTAATCCTAAACCTTGAACCGAAAGCATGTTAAATAATGATTAATAGTGAATAATGAATTTTCGGGTGCAAAAATACGGAAAATAAAAGAACTGGCTGTAAGAAAATAAGTTCTTATTAATGTGGATCTTAAAAAAACTTCGATCGCCGGACTAAAAAAAGAGCTGCCTTACCAGGACAGCTCCACACCTAAATTTAAAACTGAAAAAGTACTAACATTTATTGTATAAATCTTCCTTAATCAATAGGGTTCGGTTCCAATTGTCGTTATTCGGGATATTGGTTCCGTATGCGTAATCTACAACAGAATCTTCGATATGATGAATTTCTACCTGGAGTTTTGAAGAGTTTGCAGTGAACTGATCGTCTGAACTTCCGGGCACATTGAGTCCGTTGTTGATGAATTCCGTAAGGTCTTCTTTTGGTGAATTTTTCGGAATTGCGGGATGATATAATCCGAAATTCGCCGAAATATGGATATAATCTGCCAGTTTTTTGTAATTGTAAACAGGTTTTAGCTGCGGTGAAAGGTTTTCGGCATATTGCTCCAATTCACCGGAAAGCGCAAGAAGATAAGGATGTTTTTCAGCATCAATTAAAAAATCAGAGTTATAAAATTCAGTATTAAAAACCTGTTTTTCAGCATTTGATTCTTTCAGCATAAGTTTACCGTATACTTTAGAAAGCTCATTAAAAACAAGATTCCTTGAAAGGTAAGCCTGACAAAAAACTTCTCCCTGATCTACTTTATAATTTCCGAGAATATGCTCCCAGATTTTATTTCCTTCTGCATCGGCTGCCGATGTTCTGATATTTTGAATATACCTGCTCAGTTCTTCTTCAAGTACAAAATTAGGGGAAATATAGACTGACTGCGGCCCTTCAAGATACCCTCCTCCAACGTCTGCATGAGCACCGGGAACGAAAATTTTTTTCCAGACCGAATTTGCTGTTTCGGATATTCTATCTTCTATTAAACCCGAATCTTCAAAAAGGCCGGTTAACGGAAAGAAAAAACGGCATTCATTGGAGGCGCAAATATGAAAAGCACGTTCTGTGGCGGGATGTACCATGACATTGTAGTCATTAAAAGGTGCAGATTCTACCGTGTCGAAAACACCAAGAAATTTCACACTGATATTTCCCTGAAACTGGGTATTTTCTTTCAGCAGCTCATAGCAAAAACTTCGGGCAAGCATAGCTCCCCTGCTGAATCCGTAAATGTAAAATTCATAGTGACTGTTACGATGAGACATTATTTTTTCAATAAAAGAGAATGCTTTCTGCAATTTGTCGTCTGAGGAATATCCCTGATGTCCTGATGGGTTTTTACAGGTTGCCATAGCAAAATCACTGTCTTGCTTTTGGGTAACCGTTCCGATGCCTTCTATGTAAATTTTCTCCTCACCATTAAACCGTTGAAATAATTTATAAATATTGGTAGTATTTCCGTAATAGCTTTCGTTGTTTTTCGGAGGTTTTTCGGGGGAGGTAGCATTGATCCCGTTGTTTCCTGTTCCGTCAAAAAAAATCCCGACGGAGATTATATTGCTTTTCATGGTGCCTTGTAGTTTGATTTAAACTTTGTCAAAGATTTTCAACTTTGACAAAGCGAATCCTCCAAAGTAACGATGAAAAGAACCGGGATTTTAGAGTATAAAATACTAAATAAAAAAATCCGTATTTCTACGGAATCAGATTCTTTCTAAAGGATGGATGTTGTTAATGATGGCATAAATAACAATTCCGACTGTGTTTTTGGCGCCTATTTTTTCTACAATTCTCTGTCTGTGGCTTTCTACTGTTCTTGGGCTGATGAACAGCTTTTCGGCAATTTCATTGTTGGTGCATTCCTGGCAAATGAGCCTTACGACATCTTTTTCACGGTCGGACAATTCATCGTCCATTTCAAAAAGGGTTCTCTTTTTGGTAGGGCTGTTCATGTAGGAAAAGATCATCTGATGATCTTCAGGGGTGAAGAAAATTCCGATTTTATAGACCATGGTAATGGCTTCGATGAAAGCCTGGCGGTTGGAGTTTTTAGGTAAAAATGCGGAAACTCCCAACTTCACCATGTAACCGAGAATGGTTGTTTTGTAATGGGATGAGAGAATAATAATCTTAAGATGGGGGTATTTTTCTTTAAGAATCTCCACGAGCTCAAAGCCATTCATCGGCTGCATCTGAACATCTACCAAAGCGATATCCGGGAAATCTTCTTCTGCAGTATTTTCGAGCACTTTGAGGAAATCCGGCCCGTTGTCGGAGGTAAATCCCACTGAAATATTCTGTTCTGAAGCGAGCAGCATTTTTATTCCTTCAAGAATAAGCTGTTCGTCATCAATTAATGCAATTTTAATTTGAGAGTTCATTGGTGTACGGAATTTTAATGATTAGCCGGCTTCCTTTACCTAAAATATTTTTCCATTTGTGCGCTGCATTCATGGATTTTATTCGGGATTCTATATTTTTAATACCCATTCCTTTTTTCACCTCTTCATAATCAAAACTTTCTCCGTTATCCGAGATGACTACTGCGAGATTGTTGTGATTGTCTTTGATATAGATCCAGACTTTTGTTGCTTCCGAATGTTTGAGAACATTGGTGGTAAATTCCTGAATGATCCTGTAAAGCTGAACTTCTATGAAAATGTCTTTTTTCTGAAATTTTGGGCTAACGTTGAGGGAGATATTTATTCTTCCCGATAAATTGGCAATCAGCTCTTCGATATAGAGAACCAGCCCTACAGTCTCCAGATTTACCGGATATAATGAATGTGAAATGCTTCGCGCCGAGTCTATAAGCGAAGACATCTGGGTGGTAATGTTTTTCCTGATAATTTCATCACCTTTTGTATCAATATTATTCAGCCATAATGAAAGAATATTGAGCCTGTTTCCGATATCATCATGAATCATTACGGCAATTCTTTTTCTTTCGGATTCCTGTGCTTTTATGTTTTCCAAGACAAGGTTTTTCTGATGGAGCACTTCAGCTTCATGCTGTACATTTTTTTCTTCAATTATTCTTTTAATAAAGCTTCTGTAGGCAAGCAAAATAAAAGACATGATAATTACCAGAACGACAATTAACGTAATAAAAAAGGTAATATTGAGCGTTATTTCTTTAATTTTAAAAAGGTATAAATAAATGTTAGATATAAAAGACTGCTTAAGATATTATTAATACTCCACAGCATTGTTGCTTCATCTTTACCTAAGTCTGAAAGCTGCCTCAGAAGGAAAAACAAAAATACGGAGAGCGCATAATACAGAAAAATAAAGCTGTCTGCCAGCATAAAACGGCCATTAATCTTGCTGCTTTTAATCTCCGTAAGCAATGCATATCCGGCAAAGCATATCACTATTATATTGGAAATTACTTTTTTAACATCATTCGTGACCAGATGAGTATCAATCAGGAATAAAACAGCAAATATTCCTACAGGGATATACCAGTATGCAGGCATGTTCAGTTTCCTGATAAATAACACAGACAATAGAAGAAACTCCCCGGCTACATAAAAAGGAAAGACAAAATTGACATCCTTTATTCCGAAAATATAAAAACAGAGTTTAACAACAGCTTCAATCAAAAAAAGAAAAATGATATAATAAACATACCATTTTTCTGTATTTTTAAAAAATTTGTACTTGATAATTCCTATAACAGCACAAATAAAAAGTAAACTATTATTAAGATAAAGTATTACTTTGTAGGTATCCACAATAAACTAGAGATTAGAATTAATCGGGCACATTGGCGGACATGGCTGAGACCAATCGTATGTGTTGGAAATAGTATCTATACTTCCTGAATTTTGAAGATCCTGATAAAATGAGATAAAAATAAGGGTCGGCAAAACTCTTTGATATACGTCTGAAAATTTCAGCCCGAATGAGCATACAATTTTGTAAAGCCCTGGTTTGGCAGAGATAAGATCTTCTGAAGGCACATAAAATTTTCTAAAAATCCTGATTCCTCCAAACTCTGTACATTCTCTGTAAAACCACGTCATTCCGTCATTTCTCCATAATTCTATTGCATCAAGCGCTACATCCTGCTCCAGCATTGGCTTGTTGGAAATCGGGAAATAGGTATCAGAATCATAATCAATTCTCTGCAAATCTTTAGAAAGAACGGCATTTTTAATCACTTTATACTGTTCCGTTTCTACCAGTCTCAAATCTCCGTCCAGCATACTAAGCACACTGTAAGGAAATCCGTCTACGATAAGCTTTCCTCCATTAGCATCAAGCGGGCATAAAATAACTACCAGCTGGCCTTCGAAAACTCCTATTTCTGCACAAAATTCTTTGTAATCGTTGTGGTTCTTAAGCCATTCAACCTGCTCAGAATTAAAAGTAAACACATAATTCGTCGGGATAATGCTTTGGATTCTTTTATAATCCCCGCAACAGTTTGTCCATTCTGCTACGGCTACATCAAATTGATCTCTGTTGAAAATATTCATATTTCACGGTTTTTTTAAGTGCCATAAAATTATAGAAACTAAATTATCTGTGCAAGTATATCACATACAATAGAAAACTAATTAGTAATTCTTAACGGTAATATGAAAGCAACTTTGCTGTCTTTCTTTGATATAGTAAATTCTTCCGGCATTATAATAATATTTCAGAACCTTTTCCAAAGCAGCCTCCAACCTGGGATTACTCCCTAAAACCCCGTTAAAACGGACATATGAGATATCGAAAGAGTTGCCATAGTTATGAGAGCTGATGCCAAGTGAAGCATTTGTATTAACTTTTCTTAATCTGCACTGATCTTCGAGGGTTCTGGTAACAGACGAAACCGTGAATGTGCTTCCTTTTGTTTCTTTACTGAATCGCGTACCGATTCTTTCCAGCATCAGTTTTCCTTTGGAGACCATCCATGCTCTGCTGTAATCGAGCTTTTGTACGCGATATCCTTTTCCTGATTTGCTGATTTTGTGAAATTTTCCGTTGTTGATGTATTTCTGAACGGTCTTAGAATCTTTCAGAATCTTAATTCCGAAACTTTTGGAAGCATCCAGATGAGGCTTGTAGAGTAAGGTGGGCTCAACTTTTAAAATTTCCTTAAGATCGTAGCATAGTATTTTTTTGGCTGCCTGGGAATAATAAGTCCCCTGAATAAAGAAAGCAAAAGATATGCATAGAAACTTTTTCATTCAATATTTTCTTAATTGCAAACTAAAAATAATGAATTATATCATAAGATTTTAATTTAATAATAAAATTACATTATAAAAAAATTAAACAATATGATTTATAATTATGAAATAATCAATAAATAAAACAAATTAGTAAATTAAATACACATAAATTTATTTTTTATTCTGACATAGAAATTATATTTTTGAATACATTTAAAAAAATATAAATATGATGAAAAAACTTTTCGCCGAATTTTTCGGTACTTTCTGGCTTGTTTTCGGAGGCTGCGGCAGCGCATTGTTTTCCTCCCAGATTGCACCTTCCGCCAACGGACAAATGGGAATTTTACTGATTGGTGTAGCTCTCGCATTCGGGCTCACCGTTCTTACCATGGCGTATGCAGTAGGCCATATTTCCGGCGGTCATTTTAATCCTGCCGTAAGTTTCGGGTTATTGGCTGGCGGAAGATTTTCTGCCCGCGACCTGGCTCCGTATATTGTAGCCCAATGTTTTGGTGCAATAGCTGCTGCCGGCGCTTTGTATGTTATTGTAAATGGTTCCGGAACTCCCGATTTTTCCGCACCGGGTGCTTTTGCCACGAACTTTTACGACGCACCTGTTTATTTTGAAAAAAGCTACTCTATGAGCGCTGCGTTTATTACGGAGTTTCTGTTAACTGCCTTTTTCCTGATTATCATCATGGGTGCAACCGACAAAGATGCGGATGGAAAGTTTGCAGGAATTGCCATTGGGCTTGCTCTTACCCTGATACATCTGATTTCTATACCCATCACCAACACTTCGGTAAATCCGGCAAGATCATTATCTCAGGCAATTTTCGTAGGAGGAAAAGCGGTTTCACAACTTTGGCTCTTCTGGGCTGCCCCGATCCTGGGAGGAGTTTCCGGCGGGCTGATTTATAAGTTCCTGCTTCAGAAGAAGGTTTAATCTGCGGAAAATTCAATCAACTAAAAATCCTGTCTATGCAACAGGATTTATTTTTTATCGAATGTTATTCACTTTAATTTTTTAATATCAAAAGGATTTTTAAAGATCAGCTCTTCATGCTTTCCTTTGATTTCCATTTTGCGGTGCAGTAAATTGAGCGCCATTTTCCGGATGAACAAATCTTTATCATTCAATTTCCAGTAAGAATCTTCATGAACCTTTTTAGGTTTTCTGATGGTATAAAATTCTGTATCCCAAGAATCTACATTATGATAAAACTCTATAATTCCACAATGTTCAGGAATTAGGGTGTGATCTACCATTCCCATCGGTAGCAGGAAACTGAATGCATTACAGATATAATCGCCACAGGAAATTTTATCGTGCTTCAGGAATTTTTCGCCGGTGTTGGAATTGGTATACGATTTTTTAAAATCATTTTTAAAATCATTTTTAGAAAGCTTGATTTCGATTTCGTGGCTGAACCCTTCCGAATCAACAATAAGAATATCTGCTTCCCAATCTGCCTGAAAATGATTGGTCAATACAATTTCCTTCTCAAAATCACATTGAGAATAAATAAATGCATGCACCAATTCTTCTATTTTTAACATTTTTTTTAATTTGACAGAATTATATCCGTACTATATATGCTTTGATATGTTTTATTTACGTTTAGGATTTGCATACCATCCTTGTGTGGTCCGTCCCTTCAGAATCTATTAAGGTGAGTTCTATTCTTATACAAATCACAGCTCCTGTTTTGATTAAATATACATTGATAGGATTGCATTCTATTCTTTTATAGGCCGTCCCTTCGGGACTCTAATTTTTATTTTTTGGGATCATCTGCTAAAAGTAAGAAAGCAGCTATGTATCAACCACTAATACTCCCTTACTCTTTTAGCCTAAATCAAACCTAGCTAACCAGAAGGCTGCAGCCGCGAATATCAGAGTGGTCAATCCTGCCCAAAACCTGAAATTTTTCCCCGGCAATTTTTCCCAAATCCTGCGTTGCAATGAACGCACAGGAATGGATATTGGCCAGATCAATAATGTTGATGGCGCCCGTTCTTCCTTCTTTTTCATAGCTAAATGGATCTTCTGCATTACGAATCATGATCTTCATCCAGCCAGGGCACAGGTATTCATTATTTCCTAAAGAATAGGCTTGGGAGAGAAGCTCGGTCATGGAATATTCTGAATAAATTTTCTTGGTTTTAAAGCCTTTCTGTAAAATTTTCAGAAGCTCATCTTTGGTCATTTCCTCTTTTCTTCCTTTCATCCCTCCGGTTTCAATTACGGTTAGAAAGTCGGAGAATTTGAGCGTTTGAGCGTTTGAGCCGCAATAATCAAGAAAATCCAATAAGGCAAAAGAT
This sequence comes from Chryseobacterium salviniae, assembly GCF_035819015.1. Lineage (NCBI taxonomy): Bacteria > Pseudomonadati > Bacteroidota > Flavobacteriia > Flavobacteriales > Weeksellaceae > Chryseobacterium > Chryseobacterium salviniae. Next base: position 42,626 of record NZ_JAYLAA010000043.1, read on the forward strand.
ACTCCAAAAAGAATGACTTTTTTATTTTCTAATTCATTTAAAAGTTTAAATAAATCTTCATGATTGTAAAGAAAATATCCGTTTTCGGGTTTTCCGGATTTCTTCATTAGATAATCAACCATATAAATCAGGGAAGAATTCTTACGTTCCAGATAGCTTGGCAGCAATCCGAGGAAAATAAAATCTTCCGGTTTTCCTATAAATTCTTCAAAGCTTTTGTAAATACTCTCTTGATAAAGGTTTTCATCTGCTATAAAATGTTTTGAAAGGTTCATCTGTGTGGTTCCGGAACTCTGAAAGAAAAGATCTGCCTTTACATTTTTATCGATAATCTGATGATTTTTAAACATTTCAATGGGAAGAAATGGAATTTTAGCCAGTTCATCCACCTCATCAGGATTAATATTGAGATAATCTACAAAGCGTCTGTAAATTTCAACATTCTGATATTGGTAACGAAAAGTTCTTAGGGTTGCAGAAAGAAATTCCTGCCCACTTTTTATATTAAATATTGTATCCACTGCAAAAAGAATTTCACTTTATTGTCTCATTTTAAGTCAATTAATAAAACAATTTAGCTTTTTACTATTTTTTTTATATAAAATTTAAATTTTGGTCGGGTTATTGCAACTACAAAACCGGAATATGGATTAAAAACAAGAGTAAACATTGTTTTGCTCAAAGAATTATCTCTTTACGGGGTAATTCTTTTTTGTTTTTTTCAAATGTTTTGAGCTGAAAATCTTGTTCGAATACTCCGTAGGTAAAGTAGGAAATCCAGTCTCCCAGATTGATATATTTTGCTTTTCCTTCGAGTTCCATAATCATAGGAAGATGGCGGTGCCCGTAAATAAAATAATCAATTTTCTGTGTTTTAAGCTTTTCTTTAGAATAGATAATGAGAAATTCTTTATCCTCTCCTAAAAATTCTTTGTCTTCATCCCCGGAAATCATTTTATTTTTCTGGGACATATACAAAGCAATCTTCATGGCTATATCCGGGTGCAGCCACCTGAAAAACCATTGCGCAACGGGATTGGTAAAGACTTTTTTCATTCTTTTATATCCTTTATCGCCCGGTCCGAGGCCGTCTCCATGGGCAAGCAGAAATTGCTTTCCGCCCATTTCAAAATATTGTTTTGTATAAAAAACGGTACATCCTATTTCTTCTTCAAGATAATCTTTCATCCAGAGGTCATGGTTGCCAACAAAGAAATAAATATGAATCCCACGGTCTTTCAGCTCTGCAATTTTACCCAATACCCTTACATATCCTTTCGGGATTACGTGTTTCCATTCATGCCAGAAATCAAAAAGGTCTCCCATTAAAAACAGCACCTGTGCATCATGCTTGATTTCATCCATCCAACGGATAAAGTGTTGTTCACGCACTTTGCTCGTTTTCGGATCCGGCGCACCGAAATGCTGATCGGAAGCAAAATATACTTTTTTTCCAGGCTCTAAGTTAATGGTTGTCTTTAACACTTCTGAATATTTATTAATCTACATTACTGATTATCTTCAGCAAACCACTCTCCGTAGGAATTTTCGGTTTCATGAAGTTTAAGATAAGCCAGAGAAATCCCTTCCGGAAGCTTAGATTTTATTTTTGCTGCAATGGCGTACAGCATGTTTTCGCAGGTTGGCTGGAAGGTGCAGTAAATTACTTTATGCCCTTTTCCTTCAAGATCTTCTCCCAATTCTTTATGCGGGGACAATCCGTTAATCAGCACCGCGTGATCCCAGACGTCTACAATTTCAGATTTAACGATACTTTTGATGTCTCCAAAATCTACCACCATCCCGTTTTTAGGGTGCTCCAAATCATTGATTGGTTTTCCTTTCACTGTTACAAACAGCTTATAGGAATGTCCATGCATATTTTTACATTTTCCGTCATAATTGTACAGCACATGAGCTGTTTCGAATGTAAAAATTTTTGTAATTCGTATCATGGTACAAAGATAAGGAATTTGCTCTGAGTTTCGTCTGGGTAAATGATGTATTAAAAACCACTACAAAATATTCAGCCAGTCATTTTCCAGCCTTATAATTCGTTGTGTTTCTTTATCAATGAAAACCCAGAGCGTCAATGAATCCACCACCAGCTGATCGTTGCAGTAGAATTCCACTTTCCGGGGCTGCCTGATTCCTTCAGGAGTTTTCGGATAAGTTTTTATGCTAATAATCTCTCCGAGATACACCTGCTTTTTATATTGGATATGATGATCCAGAAGCATCCAGATATCATCCGGATTATTGGTTTTGTGCTTTACGAAATCCCAGTGCTCACCGGCTATCTCCTCTACCCATTTGACATACTGAACATTGTTGACGTGGTTATTCCTGTCGATATGCTCATCTGTCACTTGTATCTGTTTTTCATAGATTAAGCTCATCTCCCTCAATATTTATTCAAATATAAGATATAAAATTATGGAATCTGTGTACAATTTCCGAAGTTAGTATATTAGCAGAAAATTATGCACAAATGATTTTAGATATTTTATTTCCTAACCGTTGCCTGGGATGCAATCGTATTATCCCGGCTGACCTTCTGGTGTGTGAATTGTGTTTTAGCAATATTTATTTCACACCTTCCGGTTACTTTGATGACAATTTCATAAAAGAAAGATGCAGGCTTCTTTTTCCCGTTGAAAATACCTTTGCTTTGATGCAGTTTGACAAAGAAAATCTCAGCAGGAAAATTATTCATGAATTAAAATACAAAAGCAGGGAGAAGGCCGGAGAAATTCTTGCTGAATGGACTATAGAGCGGCTCGATTTTAAAGATCAGAAGCCGGATCTGCTGGTTTCCGTTCCCCTTCATCCCAAAAAGCTGAAAGAACGAGGGTACAATCAACTGCATCTATTTACTGAAAAGCTTTCTGAATTTTACAGAATTCCATTTGACCATGATATAATTAAAAGAAATCAGTATTCAAAAGCACAGGCCTTAAAAGATAAACAGAACCGGCTAAAGTCAGAAAATGTCTTTTCCATTACCAAAAGCATCACTGAAAAAAATATCCTTATCATTGATGACGTTTTCACTACCGGAAATACGATTGCTTCCATTGCCTGGGAAATTCTTAATGCCGGAAACAATAAAGTAAGCGTACTGGTAATGGCGATGGATGCGTAAATAGCAGCTGGAGTTATGGCAGATTTTCAGCCTCAAAAAAAGATCTAAAGATTTCAAAATTTAATGCAAAATTATTACACAATTAATCTTCATTTTTCATTTGCACAGTATTTTAGTGATTTAATCACAAAAGATGACGGAAATTGTTTTATCAGTAATTGCAGGATTGATTCTTTTCTTATTTGCAGTAACCAAATTATCTGAATCTATACGGTTTATTATTGGGGAAAGAGCAAATGAGTGGATTCAAAAGTTCACATCGAATACCATAAGCAGCGTATTAGTGGGCCTTGTCGTAACGACTCTTTTAGATTCTTCCTCGGCTGTTATCATTATTACTATTGTATTAGTTAATTCTCAGATATTAACTTTAAGACAGGCCATGGGAATTGTGTTGGGGGCTAATATCGGCACAACAATCAGTAGCCAGATAATCGCAATGGATATTGGCAAATATTCGCCTGTATTATTATTACTGGGATTCCTGCTGTTGTTTATCTCGAAATCTAAACGTGTAAATAATACCGGCAAAGTTATTTTCTATTTTGGCATCCTGTTTTTTGGATTATTCACAATGGAGAATGCTGTTGAGCCGCTAAAAGATGAGCCGTTTTTTGATGAGTGGATGAAAAAGACAGAGACTCCTTTAACAGGTGCTTTAATTGGAGCTGTTGTAACGCTTGCCATTCAATCTTCGTCTGCCACAGTTGGGATGGCTATAATATTATGCAAAAAAGGGATTCTTAGCTTAACCGGAGGTGTTGCGGTGATGCTTGGGGCGGAGCTGGGAACCTGCAGCGACACATTACTCGCAACTATAAAAGGAAGTAAACAAGCTTTTAAAACCGGCCTTTTTCACATTACCTTCAACTTATTCTCCATCATTTTAGGATTAATTCTTTTTAATCCATTTATTGAATCAGTAAAAGTAATCAGTAATGGGGCTTCTGTTGAAAGGACACTGGCAAACGCACATATGTTGTTCAATATATTTGCCGTATTTATTTTTATTTGGACTATACCTTTGTTTGAACGGGTATTAAACAAAATTTTGCCAGACCGACTTGACACCTAAAGCTTACCAAATAGTAACTGGATGAGCACTGAAAATCTCCTGAATCTTTTAGATTGAATTTAATATTTCTGTTATGGCAAAAAAATGCTTTTTTTTAAAAAATAAATTGTTGATATTGATTAATTTAGCAATTAAAAAGCGTAAAATGAAAAAAAATTTAATTTCAATATTATCAGGAGGATTAATTAGTGTGGTTGTTTTTACACTTGCATATTTAATTTTAGACCAATCACATATCGACAAGTTTTTCCCGAGGAATAATACCGAAACCATCATTTTTTTCCTTGTGGTGATAATTGCTCCCTTATTTGCAATATTTATTCATGAGCTGGGACATTTATTAACGGGGCTTGCTCTGGGGCAAAAGCTCAAACTTTTCGTTGTGGCATTTTTTGGAATCAGAGATGATGAAGGAAAAATAAAGGTGTTTTTTAATAAAAGTTTATCATATTTTGGCGGTGTAGCCGCAACAGCGCCTGAAACTGAAAAGGATATAAATCCTAAATCATTTTCAAAAATCCTTATTGCAGGGCCTGTTTTTTCTTTTATTTATTTTATTATTTCCATGGTTGCATTCCTTAAATCTGACAGCTATTTGAATTCTTTTTTTGCTTTATCTTCATTAACATCATTTGGATTGTTTCTTGCAACAACAATTCCTGAAAAGTCCGGCATTATGTTTACCGACAGAAAAAGATTTCAGAGGCTGAACACAAAGGGTATTACCCAGGAAGTGGAAACAACCATGTACGAACTGATTTCAAAGAGCATTATCGACAATTCATTTAAAAATATTGATGTGAAAAAAATTGAAATTTTAGAGAAAGACCACGATGTAACCATACAGTTTTGGGCGGCATATCTAAGATTTATGTTTTATAAAGAAAATGGATTATCGGAACAGGAAAATAATGCAATGGAGCAGCTTGCCGCATTTAAAAGCGAAATTCCGAAAAGCATATGGAATTCATTGAACATAGAATAACTGCATTCAACATAGCGTGTCTCAATAAATTTCAGTAATTTTCCAGCAAACTCATTATTACCATGCGGGATCTTATTTTACTTCACGGCGCATTAGGCCACAGCCAAAACTTTGAATCTTTAGCAGATAAGCTTGCATCTTATTTTACAATCCATACACCTTTATTCTCGGGGCATGGAAGTTCTGATCTTCCGGAAAACGGAATCAGCATTCAAAAATACACTCAGGAACTTAAAGAATTCATCGAAAAAAATAATCTCCATGATGTTTATATTTTCGGGCACAGCATGGGCGGGTATGTTGCGCTTTGCTACGCTGCGGAGCATCCTGAAAGATTAAATTCCGTAATGACGCTGGGAACAAAATTCAACTGGACGGAAGAACAGGCTTTAAAGGAAAGTAAGATGCTAAACCCCGAAACCATTGCCGAAAAAGTTCCGAAATACGCATCCCTTCTGGAAGCACAGCATGGAAAAAAATGGAGACAGCTGTTACATTCCGTTGCCGGGCTAATGGTTTCTTTAGGAACGAATCCTCCTTTAAAGGACAATCTGTCGACGATACATATTCCTGTGCAGATTATGGTGGGAGACCAGGATAATATGGTTACACTTGAAGAAAGCATAGATGTTTACAAAAGCCTTCCGAATGCAAGACTTGCCGTACTTCCGAATACAAAACATCCGATGGATAAGGTAAGAACCGGTCTTTTGCTGGATTTAATGAAAGATTTCCTGAATTTATCTTTGTAATTTTTCCCCGTAGCTCAAATCTCCGGCATCACCGAGACCAGGCGTGATATACCCTTTGGAAGTAAGTTGCTCGTCGATGGCTCCCACCCAGATTTCCGCTTCGGGATAAGCTTTTTGTATGGTTTCAACACCCTGTTTTGAAGCAATTGCTGCCACGATATGAAGCTGACTGGGTTTTCCGTGGGTTAATAAATCTTTGATAGCTTCAATTAAAGACGCTCCGGTAGCCAGCATCGGATCACCGACAATTAGTGGTCTGCCTCCAATATCCGGACACGTTAAATAATCCTGCTTGATAGAGAAATAATCATTGGCATCGTGTTTTCTGTAGGCCGCCACAAAACCGCAGTCGGCTTTATCAAAATAATTCAGAAGTCCTTCAAAAAGAGGAACTCCGGCTCTCAAGATGGTTGTAATAACCGGCTGAACAGCAATTTCCTTCACCCTGATTTTATCCAGCGGAGTCTGTATTTCAATTTCCTTCTGATGCAGGTTTTTGCTGATTTCGAAGGCTGCTATTTCGCCGATTCTTTCCATATTCCTGCGAAACCTCATCCTGTCGTGCTGAATATCTACATTCCTGAGCTCATTAATCCAAGAATTAACCAAAGAAAACTGTTCTGATAATACAACTGTACTCATTGCTGTGAAAACTTTTATCTAAAATATGAATTATTAAGAACAAAATCCCTTTCAAAAAATCTGAAAGGGATAATCATTTTATTTTTGTCTGAAATACACTTCAATAGGAACTCCGGTAAATCCGAATTCTTTTCTGAGCTGGTTTTCAGTAAATCTTTTGTATGGTTCTTTTACGTACTGCGGCAGGTTGCAGAAGAAAACAAACTGTGGCGAAGGCGTAGGAAGCTGCACACAATATTTGATCTTGATATATTTTCCTTTGTTTGCCGGCGGAGGTGTTCCTTCAAAAATCGGAAGCATCACTTCGTTTAATTTTGAAGTTTTAATTTTTTTCTTACGGTCTTCGTAAACAGTCATTGCCGTTTCTACAACTTTCAGAATTCTCTGTTTGGTTAAAGCAGAAACAAAAAGAATCGGAATATCGTTGAACTGACCAATTTTATCTTTGATAGATTTTTCAAAATCTCTTACTGTGTTGGTCGTTTTATCTTCAATCAAATCCCATTTATTAACTACAATCACGATACCTTTTCTATTCTTTTGAGCCAGCCCAAAAATGTTCATATCCTGAGATTCCCAACCCAAAGTAGCATCTACCATAATAATCACGACATCAGAATATTCAATAGAACGGATGGATCGCATCACGGAATAAAATTCCAGATCTTCCGAAACCTTTGATTTTCTTCTCATTCCGGCGGTATCTACCAGTACGAATTCATGTCCGAATTTATTATACAAAGTCTGAATGCTGTCTCTTGTAGTTCCTGCAACATCGGTTACAATATTACGTTCTTTATCAAGCAAAGCATTGGTAAGGGTTGATTTTCCAACATTGGGACGGCCTGCAATGGTGATTTTTGGTAATCCTTCAAACGGATCTTTATATTCGGTTGTCGGAAAATCTTTAACCACATCATCAAGCAATTCTCCGGTTCCGCTTCCTGTGGCAGAAGAAAGCGTATAATATTTTTCTATTCCAAGCTGATAAAATTCTGTAGCAGCCAGCTCTTCCTTAGCAGAATCTACTTTATTGATAACAATATAGACCGGTTTATTGGATCTTCTCAGCATCTCATGGATTTCGTAGTCGGTGTCGGTAAGCCCTTCTTCCACATTGAGCATGAATATGATTGAAGTTGCCTCATCGATGGCAAGCTGAACCTGCTTTGAGATTTCTCCCTGAAATACATCATCGTTATTTACATCATAACCTCCGGTATCTATAACGGTAAATTCCACCCCAATCCAGTCAGACTTTCCGTAATGACGGTCCCTGGTAACTCCTGCAGTAGAATCTACAATGGCTTCCCTTCTTTCTAATAAACGGTTAAATAACGTGGATTTTCCTACGTTGGGACGCCCAACGATTGCGACTATATTCGACATAAAAAAATGTTTAATAATCCTCAGACTAAGCTCAGGACGGGTTATTAATGGGTTTCTCCAACTTTTGGAGCCCAATTTTTTTGCAAAGATACAGTTTTAATTTAAATTGGGTTTTATAGCATTTTATCTGTATGCTTTTTTCTGAAAAATAATACTTTGAATATCAATAAAAAAACGTTTGCTTCCTCCAAATATTCATTATTTCATTTTTATTTTTAAAATAATTTATATAATTTCGCGACATAGAAATAAAGACCCATGGTGTAGCGGTAACACTACTGATTTTGGTTCAGTCATCTGGGGTTCGAATCCCTGTGGGTCTACTACCTAATAAATGCAACTCGCTAAATAATAGCAAGTTGCATTTTTATTTTGGTCACTTTTGGTCACTTGGTCACCTTTTCAGTCATACTTTTGATAAAACACACTTGGAGTGAACCCAATTGAATCTATTTGAATCTGATTGCATTTTAGCTACGGAAATAATGTCCGTTTGATTCAAAATAATCATACATAATGTTTCTCGAAGTGGATTCCCAATCTATTACAACGAAGTTTGGGAGATTGAAAGGAATATCATTTTCGTACAACTCCTGTACAAAAGTTTCATCATCGGGATAACTCCCGCAATAAAAATTATTCGCATACTCATAAACACTTTGAAAGTCCATCCTTCCAAGATTATCTAAAACTGCTTCAAATACTTCTGTATCATAACCTGATTCATTTATTTGCTCGGCTATCTCGTAAATTTCGGGAGATAAAAAACTTTCGTGTATCAATCCGAGTTTCTCAAATAGTTCACAGTTTTCGTAATCCTGATACATAAATTCAGGGTCTTGTTCGTCTTTGTGTAGTTCGTGCACTGCTTCCAGTAGGTCGTCATAGCTTCCGTATTCGCTAAGGTTAAACCACTCGCCATAAAGGCTTGAATTGTTGTACTTAGCGTACGTTCCTACATAGATACTAGCAGTATCAAGACAATTTCGTAAATTTGTCATGTCAGTAATTTTAGAATAGTTAAAATTTATTGATACGCCTAGCAAGTACGCCAATACTTCTAGGCATTTTTATTTATATATTGAACCTTGTACACAAAGAAACAAGGCTAAAAGTAGCTTGTAAAGACATATAAATATACAACAAAAAGCCTATGAAAACAAGTATTTACAGCAGTTTTTAACCAAAATATCAAGGTTAGTTAAAAACTTTTTAACCACTCCGAGCGCAGGAAACTAAAAACAGTCTGAGAAAAACAAAATCCAAGCATAGGGGACACTACGAAAAAACCATCATAACCCACACCCAAACCGTTATAGTAGGTACACACCCGATACATATATGAAAATTTTGAGATTCGGCATAGGGGGTGTTTTTTACAGCAAAAATTTGGTGGTTGGTGTAATTAGTAAACTAAGTATTATACATTTTCTCGAAAGTCCGCAGGAAAAACTATTACCTTATCCAGAACCGCACAAGCCGTTTACCATAGTTTCCCGAAATATTAGTTTAATAATGTAGAAGTGTGTTAGAATAAAATTAAGTAAGAAATAAAAATTTAGTATATATAGGTACTATGTAGCAGAAACTCTGTAAGTGTATCTGTTTATCGTAGTTGACAGAGATTTATCATCAGATTTGCATGAGCTAACAAAAAAGTAATAGATTAGTCTCAGAAAAATAATTTTTTTTCATCATTTGTGTTTTTTAAGTCGCTCAATTTACTGAGGGACTTTTTTTCGTTTTGGGGCAAATGGGTAGATATATATTTGCAAAATCTAATTTACTCAAATCTAATTTTTCAACACTCAACAAAACCATAGAGATTACTTACACCACCTTTTAAAAATAAAAAACCTTAACTTAAATTGTTAAGGTTCTTAATTTAGAATTAGTATAATATCATTTCTTCAACAAACCCAAGATTTAGAGGCAATTATGTTCTTTGAATCCTTTTCTGATAAATGGAGAAATTAAATATAAACTGTAAAATGAATCCTATTTATAAGACAAAATTTTTATTACTTAAATTCAATTTATAAATTATCAATTCCTAATGCCTTGAAAAAAGTATTATGCCTCTTATCCGCAAAATCCAACATTTGCTCATAACTCATTACTTCAATATGCATATTTAGGTCTGGATTTATTTTATACAGATGTCCAAATGCGCTTTTTTTAAAACCGTTCCATTTAACATTTCTATCAATTAAGTCTTTATTTAATTCACAAATGATATATCCGAATTTAGGTGTATTATCTTCAATATTTAAAAGCTTACCTTTATTACTACGAGCCTTACTTTGCATTAAATCCTCGAAATACTTAATTATCAAATCATCTAAGTTTGTAGAATTGCTGAGTTCTTTTCCAGGCTTCTTAAATTCAAAAACCACCAAAGAATTTATCCTATCAATATCATCCGCATATGCCCATGGAACATCATATATAAATAAATCTGGCTCTTTATTACCTTTACTGTCTAATTGTTTTTGACTTTTAGTTTTAATATCCGAAGTAGCATAAGAATGGAAAGTAAATCTTTCATCCAAAAGCCAAAGATTATGATACTCTATTGGCATATTGTCTGTTTCGGCTCCCATTGTAAAAATGATATTATGCAGGTCTTGTTCAAGCATAAAATTTTCATCATTTCTCCATTCTAAATATTTTTGAAAAAGTTTTATTACAGATTTCCTTTTAATCATTAAATCCGCTAATTTATCTTTTGAAAATGCAGCCTCCTCCTTTAAAATCTCATTTACAATTGAACCAAATTCTTCTTTATCGTATTTTTTCTTTTTAAATACCCTATCAAATACACGCTCTCTTTTCTGTTCAAGTTTAAACTCTTTTTCATGTAATCTAGCTTCTAATGTTTCATCTGAAGCATTGATTGGTATGTCGTCAAAAATATTTTCAACACCTAGAAGATGTCTATATCTTAATCTTGGCTTTTTAGGATTAAGTATATAGCGCTCAATTCTATCATTTTTCTCTTTTTCAGCTTCTTCAATATAATCCTTGTAATCATTACGGACATTTTCAGATAAGGATTTAAACAATTCGTCCATAGAAATCTCATCATAAGAATTCTTTTTCTCTTCTTTCTCAGGGAATGAAAATTTATTTCTTTGTGGATTATTTTTCCTATCTAAAAATTTACTCTCTACATAAATTGATAAATGATATTTATCATCACCATCATATAATTCTTTAAAAGAAGGAATATAAGGTGTTAAACTATGTTTCTCACCTACCTGTCTTTTATTAGCACACAAATGCAGAGAATGAGAATGAACTCCATTAAAATTTTTTATATAGTTTATAATAAATTCTTCATCAATATTAGCATTGTCTAATTTTATTCTCTTAGGCTCACTTTCAAACTTTATGACAGATTTATATATATCATTTAGAACTAAAGCTTCACTAATATTTTGGTCATCATACATAAGTCTAACTGTTGGACAGTCATCATTTAGAAAATATAATAAGCAATGTTGAATTATTCCCTCTGATATATCTGTAATATCAATTCGATTGTCCTTTATATACTTAAAAAACTCTATTCTATAATTATTTAAATGAACGACTGTTTTGTTTGGTTTTTTAGAGATATTAATAATATCATCCTCTTTTTGAAGACCCGTAACATTATCAAATTTGTAATTTCTAGTATAGAAATTTTCTTGCTGTAAAAAACCACTTTCTATCTCAAGACTTTCAAAGCAGGCTAATACAGTATATCTCCCCATTCCTTTACCTCCTTTTTTAGCATTAAAATTTGTAAAAGGTGTACTAAAGGCATCCTGTCTTTTATCGGTAAAACCAACACCATTATCTGTAACTGTAAATCCTAAAATTCCTGAATAATTATCATAATCCTCTTCAAATTTAAGATGTCCAATCTTTTCTTTATGAATTTTTATTGTAATATTTTTGTTCTTTTCACCAACATTATCCTCTAAACTTTGAATTGAATTAACAATTACCTCATAAAGGGGTAACAAATATTCATCAGGCTTAATATCCAATGTATTTATTAAACCTTTATAGTTGATTTTTTGTTCGATTACTGTTAGTGCCATAAATATCAATATTACAGATAGTCAAAAGTATGAAATTAAGTATTTAATAATACAGGAAAAGTCCTTTTTCCATAAATTATTTTAATATACCTGAATCTTTTTTAATCTCAAAACTTTGTTCCCGATAATTAAGTATTATTACTTCTGTATCACTTGATTGTAAAACGCCTAACAAAGTACCCTTTAAAGCTGAATCACTTGTTAAAAAAGCAACTCTAACTGCATAAAGCAATGTATCTTTATCTTCTATTTTTTGAGGATTGTTTATTGCATTTTCACAACATTCCTCCATAATTGCCTTATGTAGAGGGTGAATATTTATTGGAAAATCGCTAACAACTATTTCGTAAAGTTCTTTTGGTGTCATAATCTTTATTTATTGAAAACAAAGCTATAGCGCTAATACGACAAAACTTGACGTATTATATATTTTTTAATTGACAGAATATTTTCTAAATAAATATCATATATAAATTCATATCTTAGCCATTCAAATTTATCGAAAAAATATAAGCGTTAGCTTTTATTCTGTTAAAAGGAAATCTGGTACATTTCAAATACATTACAGAGTAAACGGTTGATGCCTCCACCTATGGCGTGGTAGGCTATCTGTTTCTTGTTTGTAATGTATTGGTTTACCAGAGCCACCTTTTAGCAAACTAAGAGCTTTAGTCTCCACGCTGTTTGCATTTATTAACCTTTCACTTTAGGGACTGAGTGATACAACAGCACTCACTTATGAAAAAGATTCTGCTACCCTACTCACTGCTACTATCCACAGTGCTATTTTTCTACTCCTGCGAAAAATCCAAACCTACTAGAGAACCCGACCCACACATTGACTCTCTAATGGCTAAAACAAAAGCTAATGCCAAAATTCAATTTGAAGAGATTGACCGTAAGTTGGAAGCACATGCTAAAGCTCAAAAACAATATGTATTTGTACACTTACTTGTTGAAGAAGATTATGGAATGGACACAAGATTAGCCAATTTTGTCTCAGGAATCCAAGATATAACCCAAGATTTGAACGAGGATGAAAAAGCACAATTGGAAGACCTTATAATCTCAAACTATCTAAGTTCACCCGATGCGAAAATTCGTAATGGCAGAGTTAAAAAGAAAGAAATCTTTGTATTTGGCAGTTACGCAGAAGCAAGCGAAAAAAGAAACAGTTTTTTAATTACCGAATAATTATGAAAAAGATTTTTCTAGGTCTAGCAGTAGGTCTAACATTACAACTATCTGCACAAACAAAAACATTCAGCTACAATATGGCTCAGATTGTCAAAAATATGAATGTAACAGAACTTGCTACACGAAAAACAAAGATTGTAATTAACAATTCTAAAAACACAGTAAGTGTAATAGATTCTGAATTCCCAACTCCCTATGTTTTCAAAATTGACAAACAAAGTCGTTGCGACACCTCACTTCCTGTTATAAGCTGTTTTTTAAGAAGTAGAGAAGATAAACTTTACATTCTTTCCTATAACAAAAACAGATTAGAGATTATGGATATTGCAGGAGACGGAACAAGATATATTAATATAAAACCATAACATTAGTATGAAAAAATTTTCTTTCAAAGCTACATTAGTAGCATTATCGCTAACAGCTACATTATTAACTACAAGTTGCTCGAGCAACAATGATGATGATAGCACCCCAACCAATCAACAACCTGCAACAACTCAATACTTTCACCCTCCAACGTGGATTCAGGGAACTTGGGGCGTTACCAATGGGACTACCTCAAACAAACTTTATAAGTTTACAGCAGATGATTTTATCTTACTCGTAACAGGTGTAAGCGAACAGAGTATGACAGGAACAATAAAATCAAGTCCGAATGGAGGAAGCGTTGACGAAACTGTTAACAGTGGTACACAGTATAACTTTACTGTTAAATACAACATCACAACCACAACACAGAGTTTTGAATTTAGAAAAGTATCAGCAACTCAGATTCAGTGGAAAGATAACAGTAACGGAACTTGGTTTGACTTGGTGAAAATGTAATAAAAAAAACAAAGCCTTGACCTTATGGGTTCGGGCTTACTTTTTACCCCTGTAAATGCCTATGAACAGAGGATTTATCAAGAATCTGCTAGATAGTACCAATACATACTACAATTATTATCTTACTTATTTTTTTTTTTTTTTCTCACATTTAAACCAATCTAAACATTCTAATATGGAAAATTTGGAGAAAGAAACGTCAGGTTTTGTCGTATCTCAAATATAGATTTGCAAATAGATAAATATTATTCTAAAAATGGGAAACCGTTTTTCACTTTATAAAAATTGTTGTAAAATTGTAAAATACCAAAACACATGAAAAAAGATTATTAACATGAAGAAAAATTTACAGATTTTAAGCTGTTTATGCTTGAGCATAAGTGGATTTAGTCAAATTCCTAATTTCCCAACTTCTGTACAGCCCAATGCTAATAGTATTCAGGAGTATTCTAATCAAAATTATAGTAATCCAGTAAAAACAAATACACCCTCTGTACCACAAAGTTTTTACGGTGGTTCAAAAGTAAACCAGCAAAATATGAAAATGGTTCAGGAGGATTTTAAAAGAGTCGCTCAGGAACAAGAAATTAAAGCCAGACAAGCAGAACAAAACAGATTACAAGCAATTGAAGATTCTTTTTATAATCTACCTTCATTTTCAAAAGCAACAGGAACACAATATTACTACGATGCTTACAATCAATTAGCTTCACTGAACGCTGACAATTACTCAATAGGTGAAGCTAATTTTATCGTGGAAAACGCTTATTATAGTAATAAGCTTAATTACAATCAATTCAAATCTGGAATCCAAAAAACTGCAAAACAGCTTTTGCAGAAAATGAAGGAAAGAAAACAAGATACTGAAAGCAACACAGATAAAAATCTCATGATATTTGATTACTTTTCTAAAGACATGAAATTAGGAGGAGTTCAACACAAAGCTTTCAAATATGATTTTGAGGACTACATGGGGCAAAAAGACCACTCTAAAATGTTTGTATCAAAGCTTTTAAAAACTGGTTCTGGTCAATGTCATTCAATGCCCTTATTATATTTGACTTTAGCAGAAGAAATGAACACAGAGGCTCATTTAGCCTACGCTCCCAATCACTCGTACATTAAATTTAAGGATGAGGATGGAGAATGGCAGAATATAGAGCTGACAAATGGGATTTTTACGGCTAACTCGTTAATTCTTGAATCGGGTTATATTAAATCTGAGGCTTTACAGAATGATATTTACATGAAAAGTCTTAGTAAGAAAGAATTGTTGGCTCAGGTTTATGCAGATTTAGCCAATGGCTATATTCATAAATATGGGATGGATGAATTTGTGGGAAAAATCTTAAATAAAGCTCTGGAACATTCACCGAATAATATTTACGCCAACCAGCTAAAATCGATGTATCAACAGGCAAGATTGGCTCATGTTGCAGGGCAATTAGGTGTTAAAGATTTGGAAAATCCCGAAGAACTGAAAAAGATTAGGTTTTATCCAAGAGCCGTTGCTTTATTACTGGAAACTAAAGCGCAATTTGACAATATTGATAATTTAGGTTTTGTTATGATGCCTGATGGCGCTTATCAGCAGTGGCTCGGAAATATGAAAGAGGAATCTAGCCGACAGAAAAGCGAAGAGCTGGCGGAAAAGATAAGGCAAATAAATGCTTTAAAGCAAAAACAGAAGCAGGAAGAAGCGAAGAGGAAAGCTCAGGAGGAAAAGAAAAAAGCCGAAGAAAAAAGAAAAGAAGAACAAAGAAAGAAACAAAGAAGAGAACTACTTACATAGATTATAAAAATAATGAACCAAATATTTAAAAATAGATTACTTCTCCTATTTTCAGTAATGTTGTTTTGCGCGAATAGTATTATTAAGGCACAAAGCAATCAATTTTACAATGATGCTTATCAGACTATTGATAATATGCTGAATGATAAGCAGCAGTACAGCTTCAAAGAGGCTGTTTTCAGCGTGGAAAACTCCTATTATCAGGGGAAATTAGATACAGATAAATTAAATCGGGAAGTAAATTTTTTAAAGAATTTTGCTAATGCCATTATTCAAAACAGGGATTTAACATACAAGCAGTCTGACAAAGAAAAGGTAAGCAAATATGCAGCAGTTTACTCAATTATGTGTCAAACTCTGCCTATTGCCGTAAGAGATACTGTAATTGATTATAAACCTTTTTACTATGAGTTTAATGATGTTTTCGGACACAATGATATTACTAATTTATTTGTATCAAAACTCTTAACGACTAAAAAAGGAAATTGTAATTCTATGCCATATCTGTATAAAATCTTGGCAGAAGAATTAGGAGTTGAAGCAAATTTAGCATTAGCACCCAATCATGTTTATATCAAGCATCAAATAAAATCTGACGGATGGTATAATACGGAATTGACAAGTGGGATATTTCCACAGGATTCTTGGTTAATGGCTTCTGGCTACATTCATTTAGATGCCATAAAAAATGGTGTGTTTATGAAAGCCTTGAACAATAAAGAAAGTCTTGCTTTATGCCTTTTTGATTTAGCACAAGCTTACAACAGGAATTTCCCCAATAATGATGGAGAATTTGTTTTAAAAGCTACCAACAGAGCCTTAGAAGTTTATCCTAATTTTGCCAAAGCATTGATTTTGAAAGCTGAAACTCACAAAGCTCAGTTTGAAAAATTAATGAACAACCAAAATCTAAAAACTGATAATCCTGAAAACATCAAAATTGCACAGAAAGACCTGAAAGCTAAAGAACTGTTTGAATTAATGACAAAGGAATACAGCCATATTTATGATATTGGCTATCGTCAAATGCCAGAAGAAATGTATCTGGATTGGCTTGTTTCTTTAAAAACAGAAAGAGAAAAATACGAGAATAAAAATTTATTGAATAACTTTACGAAATAACAAATGACTATGAAAAGAATTGTATTAACTGCTTTTATACTTGTCACAGGATTCGCACATGCACAAGTAAAAAGTAAATCCGAAACTAAACTCAAAACAGATAAACCTTATGTAAATCCTGTTAAACTAACTAAAGAGGAAAGGAACAGACCTTATATGGACGAGGTTTTAAAATCAAAAGATATTTTAACTCCTGAAGAAGCCGAAAGAAGAAGAAAAAATATTGAAGCAGGAAACCCTTTTAAGAAACAAGGCTATTATCCAAAAGTGGCTACACTCAGCAAAGGGAAGTATTTAGAGTTTCACGATAAAGATTCTATTGTGAGTATTGGCTCGGTAAGATTTAACAGAAAGACCAAAGAGATTATTGAGTTTAGAGAAATAGATTTGAGCGACCCAGATGCACAACCTTACTTAGATACAGCAGGAAGATGGTTTTCACCTGACCCTTTGAGTGAGGAATATTCAGATTGGTCTCCGTATACAATGGTTATGAACAATCCGATAAAATACATCGACCCTGATGGAAGACAAGTATTTGATAACTTTCAATTACTTAAAAATGGAGAGGTAAAACTTATAGAAAAAACAAACGATGCAACCGATACTTTATTTGCATCTGATAAAAAAGGGAATGTTGATAAAAGCAAAAGTGTTACCGTACAAAAAGGTATTATAGGACAGTTGCAATATCTTAGGGATGGAAATAAATCTGACACAGAAGGTTCTTATCACCAAGCTATAAAGGAGTTTACTACTTCTACCCAAAATGATATGACTAATTTGTTTAATTTTTCAGCTAAAAATTCTAAGGTTGAATTTTCATTAACTGATTTTGATATAAATGATAAGAGATTTATTTCACTTCAAACATATAATTCAGAATTAAATTCTCCAGGTATGTACCAAATTGGTGTTGCAGAAGGAAGTGAAAGGAGATTAATACATAATCATCCAAGTGAAGACACTTATGATAGCAGTTTCACAGAAATAAACTCTATGGGTTACAAATCACAAAATGGGCGAACTAAAATTTCTGGTGATTATTACAATGTAAGAAATGGAAACGGAATGGGTAAATCTTTAAATTATAAATATCAAACATATTTCCCAAAGTCAGGAAACCTTTATAATGTTACCCCGCAAGGAATTAAACTTCTTCGAAAAGTTAATAGTAGTAAAGATTTAAAATAATGACAAAAATTATAACATTAGCTTCTTTTCTTTTCTTGATAATTTCATGTGAAGAGAAAAGCAAAACAGATTTAAATGATAATTTATATAATGTTTTGATAGATTATCAAAAAAAATTCCCCCTTAAAGAAATTCCAGAGCATTCTAAATATGTTTATGAAGTTTATTTTTATCAGGATAGTACAGTATCTATCTCACTTAGTCCAATCGGAGTAAATCTTGAAGAGAAAAAACCTTATGGAATTTATAAGGATAAAAATTTAAAAGCTACCTATGTCATAGATGATAACAAACTTGGAAAAAATTTAATAAAAAATTATATTCAGAAAGATTTAGATAAATATATTATGAAAAACTTTGTAATAAATGATGCTATATATCCAGAATACATCTTTAAAATCAAAGGTAAAAAATTAGTATTTTCAGATTCTATCAGAGGAAATATAAGACCATAAAAATAGTACAGAAAATCGTTTTAAAGTAAAATAAACTCTCACCATGAAAAAAATTAAAATTAAAGGAATTGAGGATAGCAACCATTACTACTTATTAGAAAGCAAAGAATTAGAAAAAAAGGAAATTGGAGATTTAGCAAGTTTCTTTGTTGAAGAAGACGAAATTGTTAGAATAATAAAAGAAGCAGATGCACATTTTACAGCGAATCAATTTATTGTTATGAAGGTTGGACAAAATAATAGTTCTGTCGAATACTTGCTATTTGACGAAGATTCCCGATTTGATTACATATAATATAAAAAGACAATACTATGAATATCAGTTTAATTAAGATAATCGACCAAAACTCTTTAGAAGAAATTGGAACATTAAGAAATGATGACGAAATACTAAAAGTTTTTAAATCATACGGAGGAATTTCACCTGATAACATATATGAATTTAAAGATTCTGTTTATGTTACGGAAGAAATAGTAATGAACTTGGTAAATGGTGAATTTGAGGTTCAAGTACATTCAAAATTTCTGCAACTTATTGCTAATATACCACAATTGTCATAATAGATTATTAATCTAAGTAGTAGTTAACTATACAATTTTGTAATAGTTATTTATATTCTGTTTGTAAACGTTATAATTACAATGATTAGTAGACAACAATTAAATGAATTAAATCTAAAAGGCTGGATAGAATTTTATTCAGTAAACAATGATGAGTATTTACTGAATATTTCAAAGGAAATAGGTAATATTGTCAATCATCCAAATGGTCAATTGATAGATTATTTAAACCCTAAAAGAAAGATAAATACAATAAAAAATACTTTTAGCCATAATTTTGAACATCAAGAATTTCCGTTACATACTGACACAGCCTTTTGGAATTTACCCGCAAGGTATGTTGTAATGAGCTGTGAAGAAACAAGTGAGACCGCAACAACATTTATTACCTATGATGAAATTCATAAAACACTAACGGTTGCCGAATTAAATGAGTTAAAGAAATCTATTTTTATAGTGAAAACTCCAAGTGAAAATTTTTATACATCCTTAATAAATAACTTAGATAATGATGTTTGTCTTCGGTTTGATAAAAATTGTATGAAGCCTATTAACAAAAGCGCTAAAATAGCTTTGAATATACTTGATGAAAAATTAAGTCTACTGTGCGTTAATAAAGTTGAATGGGATAAGGCTAAAATTTTCATATTTGATAATTGGAGGGTTTTACACGGTAGAGAATCATTGAAAAACGATGAAATGAGAACTTTAAAGAGAATTTACATTAAACATAAATAGATATGAGTTGGGAAAGAGAACCATTATTTACAAAAGCTAAACTTTTTTTTGAAAAAGGGTTTGACGAAGATAAAGAAAGTCCATTTTTTGGATTATGGTGCGCTATGGGATTAGAGCTACTTGCTCGTTCAGCAGTGGCGCATGTAAGCCCGACATTGTTAGCAGAGCCTGACCCATCACATCAAAATCTCTTACATGCCCTTAATTTGGGTTCAGCTACAGGTAAAAAGAAATCTTTAATAACTGCACAGGTATTATTTTTATGTCAAAACTTAATACCTTCTTTTACAAAAGACCATTCAAAAATTTCTTCAGCAATTATTAATCAGCGTAATGAAGAACTACATACAGGAAGTGCTGCCTTTGAAGATTATCCCACATCCTTGTGGATTGCTGGTTTTTATAAATGTTGTAAAATATTGTGCGAATTTCAAGGAGAATCTTTAAATTCTTTATTCGGTGACGATATTGAAAAAGAAGCAAATCTGATTTTGTCTGAAGTAGAAGAAGAAGTTGTTGGAAAAACGCATACTTCAATAGCTGCTCACAGAAAAGTCTTTGAAAGTAAGAATCAAAAGGATAGAGATAAACTTGCTGAGGAATCTGAAAGCAATAGTGATAAATTAGCGTATAGAGGTTATCATCGAGTAAATTGTCCAGCTTGTGGTAGCTTGGCTACTATAATTGGGGAACCTTATGGTAAAGAAAATATTGAAACGAAGATTGATGAAATTATTGTCAGACAATCAATTCTTCCTACAAAGTTTCATTGCATTGCATGTGAATTAAAAATAAGTGGATATAACGCTTTGACTGCTGCAAATTTATCTAATCATTATACACGACGTACTACATACAGCCCAGAAGAATATTTTAATTTGATTAGTCCCGATGACTATGATGCAATTTCAGAGAAATTTCATGAATTTGGAGGTTATGATGAATATAATAACGAATAAATTATTGCTAAAAAAATGAATTTATATTACTAGAATAATTACAATATGAAATTTAATGAAATACAAAAATTTATTGATTCTTTAGAAAAAATGTCTAGACCAGCGCATCTTGACACTATTTTTAAAATGCAGAATTGGCTTAATGATATAAATAAACCTGCTATGCATCAGGTTGCATTACATAAACAATGGACTGAACATCTAGAACGAGTTAATAAAGGTTTTAACTATGACAATAAATTTATCAATTTTACAAAAATCTTTGAAGTTAAATACGATAATAGTTATTTAGATTTTATTAAACAAATCGACAAAATCTCAAATCTTGACCATTTCCAAAAAATATCTAACTCATTTATATATCACAAGTATGATTTTGCGGACTTAATTAAAGATTACGAAGAAACAGAAGTTGCTGATAATAATGTAATTGAGGAATTAAGTACGAAACAAATTATTTTAGATGAAACAACTAGAATAAAGCAAATCATTTTTGAAATATATCTTAATAATGAACAATTGTACAAACTTCATCCTAGAGAATTTGAACAGTTAATTGCAGAACTTTTATATAATAAAGGTTTTGAAATTGAATTAACAAAACAAACACGTGACAATGGCTATGATATACTTGCAATGAAATATATAAACGGTTTTAGCCCAATAAAATATTTAGTTGAATGTAAAAAGTATGCTGAAAATCGCAAAATTGGGGTTGAAATAGTAAGAAGTTTTAAGGAAGTATTATCCACTGAACAAGCTAATAAGGGATTAATTGTTACTACCTCATATTTTTCAAGAGATGCGATAAAAAAACAAAAGGAAACACCTTTGCTGTTAGAGTACAAAGACAAAAATGAAGTCATTAATTGGGTAAACGAATATTATATTCAAAAAAACTAACCTTGACTGTTTTTGGTCAAGGTTAATTTTATAAGTTTAAGCCACTTTTAGGCATTCATCACTATTGCACCATAAATCAGGTTTTAAACTTGGTGAAATACCCTGAGAATGGCTTAAAAACAGTTCATGCACCATAGATTCTAGAACAGGAAACCAACTCTGTGTAGTACAAAAAGAATCGTGTATCGTCCAAAGTGGCATATCAGGATTTACTTCTGCAATTTGTTTCGTAATAGTGTCAATCACATAATCAGATTCAACCTGTTGCAAAAGTTTAGGGAACAGTTTAAATGAATCTTTTTTACTGGAAGTAGTCTTAAAAACTTCAATGCATTCACATAGTAAAGGGAAATGCTGTTTGAATACCAGATATTCATTTGACGGTCTTTTGAGCGGAGTGTATAAAATCTGCAATGTGAGTTTTTTCATCAAATCTCGTTTGGTTTCAAACTCATATACTTTTACTTTACCTATATCAGAATCATAAAAAGATTTTCTAAAAACTCCATCATAATCAGGATGAATATCTGTGAAAAGTGGTATCAAAAATTCATAAAATTTGCCTGCCAATACAGCCTGTTTCAAAGGTGCAAATTCCTCTTGAAACGCCTTACTAGAGGTGATTTGTTGTAATTTCTGCTGGATAGTACCTATATTACTACTTCCAAATACCCTACTCATAATCTTAATAATCTTACTATTACTCCAACTTTCTAATACTAAAACCATAAAATAGGGTTGTGAGTTCTTAATATCCAAACTTTGAATGTTTTCGCCATAATACGTCAGGTATGGGCGGAATTTAGACGGCATATTGGTTAAGTTCGTATGTAATCTATTGTCTGAATCAGGATTACGAGATACACGATAACATTGTTCTTTCAGCACCAGTGCGGTAAACCAATAACTATGTGCCTTTGCGATTGTCTGATTTAATTTGGTGTAACTCAAACTGTACTTATTGTAGCAGAACTCAGACGATAAATCTTCACTAAGGCGGTCAAAATCAAGAAATAATCCATCGTCAAACCATTTGGAAAGATGCGGACAGTCATCATTATCAACTACTTCTTTCAGTAGATTTTTGACCAGAAACCTATCCGTCATTTGAAAAATTGAAAAATCCAGACATTCTATACCTTCCAGATTGATGTTTTCATAGTTGTATCGATAGCGTTTACAGGTACGACCTTTTGAATATCCTTTGTCTTGCAAAATACCAATTTGTACAAAATATTCAAAATATTTACTGTAATTAGAATCTTTTTTCTTTAGTCGTTGAGAATCCATAGGTA
Organism: Chryseobacterium salviniae; assembly: GCF_035819015.1. NCBI lineage: Bacteria > Pseudomonadati > Bacteroidota > Flavobacteriia > Flavobacteriales > Weeksellaceae > Chryseobacterium > Chryseobacterium salviniae. The sequence continues at coordinate 65,746 of NZ_JAYLAA010000043.1, forward strand.
TAAATCCCCACAGATAGGTTTTGTCTTTCTGATACGCAGGAATACTGATAACTAAACTCAGGAAGTACAGAGCATTATCCCATTTGAACTCTTTGAATGGTGGTTGCTCATGCACTTTTTCCTGAAGATAGTTAACGATGATTGTAGGAAGTACAACTTTCCATTGATAGCCCTCGTGATAAAAGGCTGATGCGTTAATTTTACCGTTTAATTTTTTGCTTTTATATTGTTGCATATTTGTTTGTTTTTTGTTAAAAAAAGGCATAGCAATAGCTCTCCATAGTTCCTTTACTACGGCTAATACCTCAATCGTTAAATTTTTGGAGATTTGTGTACAGTGGGTTTTTATGCGCAATCAAACCGCACCTGCACAACAGAAAAGATTGTTAAGAAGCCAATCCTAATTTTGCTTGAATTTCATCACGGGTATAATACACTCTACCACCGAACTCGATGGGAACTAATACCCCGCTTTTTGCCCAATTGTTTAATGTTCCGAGCGAAACTCCGAAATATTCCGCTGTTTCTTTTCTCGTCATTAAATCTTTACCCTCTGGCTTATACATTTCTGCCAGTTTACACTCAAATTGATTTAATTTATCATCAATTAAATCCTCAATTTTTTTGAAAAATTCTTTAAAATAGTCCATTTTACTTGTATTTATATCTCATTTAATACTGCAAAACTAGAAACTACATAAAAGAATAACAAAAGCATTAAAATCGTTTTAATCCTTTCGTAACTATAACTCTCACAAAAAATCAAATCCGAATCTATCAGGGAGTTTCAAGGAAAAGTTAAAATTTGTTAAAATTGAAAAATATCGGAACAACACCTAAAAACCAATTAACCAATCCCAAATACCGTCCTGTACTTCCGCAGGTTCATAAGTAATAAATAACTCCATGAAGCCGAGCCACGACAATTCCAATAAGTGATTCGGAATCAAATTGGTATCTTTTTCACGCTTGTACCTTTCTTGAAGTTCAGGCATTTCAGCGTCTAGTTTCTTGATTTTTTCTAACAACTCCCACATTGAGCTGTATGTACCATGACCCAATTTTTTCTGCATTTCAGTAGCAGTTACGTTTTGGTCAATCACATACAGGTATATAGCACCTAACCAAATACGAAAAGGGAGCTTACTCCCTCTTATTCTGGTTAATCCTTTCAGATATAAAGTTGCTTTACAACCTCTGTTTTTACATTCAAAACAGGCTTTTTTTTGCAACCAATAAAAACCTCTTGTGTCATTACATTCACATCTCAATCCACGCTCTAAAACAAGCTCTTTAAGACGGTCAGCGCACTCGCTTTCAGAAGGTAGATTCAGCATTAAGAAACATTTTTATTAATACTAATAATTTCTGCCAACTGTTCCATGTTTCCACTCTCAATAAGTTCTTTCATTTTCTGCATTTGGTTTTGTAGGTCGTCAATCTGTTTAGCTTGTAAATCAACCTTTTGCAGTTTTTCATTTCTTGCTTTGATGCTCTCTTGTCTCACTTGTTCGTGTTCAAAGGTCGGTTTAAAGTATGTTTTGAAAACAGATTCGTCTGTATGTCCCGTGTACTGCCATATCTCCAACAAGTCCCAACCTTCTATATAACGGTTGGTACAAAAACTTCTACGTGAATCATGAAACGCTATTTTATCCGCAAAATTGATTTTATCAAACACTACTCCTTTATTAGTAGGAAGTTCACGAGTGATTATCTTTTCATTGAAATAAGGTACAGCCCTAAACAGTTCTTTCAGATACTCATTAGTGTTTTGGTTAGATATGGTAATACTCTGAATATCATTACTATATTTATTCAAAATTTCTTCTGTAAATCCAAAAAATGGAAAATTTACTATTTTATACTTTTCTACTCCTGAACTTTTCTTCAATAAGATATTCATCTTTTTACTGTTATGGTCAATGTGACCGCTCTCAATTCGTGTAATATCTCCGAATCTGAGTGAGGTATGACAGGCAAGAACAAACAAATCCCGAACCCTCTCCAATCTCGGAGCATCGGAAAAATCATGTTCATACAGTATTTTGATTTCAGGTTCAGTCAGAACCGTATGGAAGCTCGGAGGAACTTTAACGCTGTATTCATCCTGCAAATAACTTCTGTTATCTGTGTAACCTTTCTCAAATGCACGTTTTTGCACTTGTGACAATCTTTTGATTCGGGTTTTGAGCGTGTTTAATGATTTAACTCTTTCTGTATAAAATAACCAATTTTGAAATTCCAGACATTGTACCTCATCAAATTTGTCAATATCAAGAAAAATATTGTTATCATTGGCAAAATCTTTTAAATCCCTATACATCACATTGAAAGACGAAACATAAGTTTTATGTAGGGCTTTCTGTTCTGATGATTCAGCACGATTATTTCTAAGTTCAATCAATCTCAAAAATTCTTGGAACACATCATCAAAAGATTTTTTATTTCTCTGTACAGTAACAAGTTGTTTTCCTGCCATTGCATTATTTACAATGGTTTTTAATTCGTCCTTAGTCGGCATACGGTTGTAATGCTCATTAAAACTTTTATGAGTGTCTACAATGGATGTTTTGAATTTAGCAAGTTTCTGATTGATTTCTCTTTTATCGCTGCCAGAAGTAACCGTTTTAGAATCTGAATCCCAACTGCTCGGAGCGACCTTTAGACCTGTTGAAAAATCTACTTTCAAATCTTTGAACGAATACCGCCCCATTATTCGGGAGATTTCTTTTGTAGGTTCTTTCAATCTAAAATTAACGCTTCCTGTTTCGTTGTTATATTTCTTTGCTCTTGCCATGAATAAAAAATTTCGTATAACAAATATACGAAAAATTCACAAAATGGTCATTTTTTTGGTCACCCTATTTTTTGAATGCATTTGAATTTATTTGCATTCAATAAAATAAAAAAGGTCTATTAATAAACACTTTAAGAAAATAAATAAATCCAATAAAGTATAAATAAGTACAAGATGACATACCCTGTGGGTCTACATTCATTAATCGTTAATTGTAATAATTAACGATTTTTTATTTTTTGCTGATTTTATTCTACTGAGGTTGGATTATATTAAAAAGTCCCAGTATTGAAACTGAGACTTATTTAATCCGCTGTAAGCAGCATACCATTCTGTTTACATATCGAGACATTGCTACTTATAACATTAGCTTAATCTTTAATACCTCGAAATCAACACCCATGCCGAGCCATTACTCTGCACTACAATACCTCTTCCAAGATCACTGTTATTAAGCACGTAATTGGTAAAATTCCCTCCATTAATTCTGAAAGTTCCGCTTACAGTAACACTACCCGCTGTTTCATTGATGAGATTATAAATTCGGCTTGTGTTGGATGCATTTGGAGCAGGAAGTGAAATGTTTCCCGTTACGAGTATGGTAAAATCATCTGCTGCAACCGTACCACTGCTTAACGTTCTTATTTTTCGGTCGTCTGAAGAAATAAGCTTTACCCAACGGCTTCCACTAAAAAAATAATAGCCCGGAGTTGTTACAGCTGTGGTCTGTCCGGCTGGTGCCGAATCCGCTGCCGTCACATATACTACTGCTCCTGTCTGAAGAGCAGAATATGTCTTTAATCTCAGTTGGTCACCAGTAATATTGGGAGGAATAATCCCATCCATAGAAGTGGAAACTGCAGGCTTACCCACTACTTCAAGCGTAGCATTAGGCATGTTTGTATTAATACCAACTTGTGCGTACGTAAAAAAGCTAAATAAAATGAAAACAGGAAAGAATTTTCTTATCATAATGTATAATTTTTTAAATAAAAATAGTAAAAAACAAAAGGCAGTAAAAATTGGCTTTATTTTTACAAGTTACACTTGTGTTAAATTAAACAAATCAATTCGATCAAAATTCGTCATTTTTATCCATGCGAAAATAAAGTTATTAATAAGCTTTTTATAATCTCAAAACTCGCACAGACCTCAATAGCAGCAGTAAAATCAGAATCTGACCGAAAAAAAGGTCATCTTATCTCGCTGGTTTGCAGTCCTTCGTAAATTTCATTAAGTTATTGAACCTCATCAGAAAATTTTCTTCAGGCTTAAAGGAGATTTAATTTTTAACTTATCAGTTTATTTAAAGATTATTGTTTAGTAATTTTCTTTACAATAACTTTTCCCTGAGGGCTTTTAAGTGTAACAAAATAGTTTCCGGCGTTTAAATTAGAAATATTTATTTCTTCACTTCCTTTTTTTAGATTTCCAGTTGATAAGCAACGTCCTTCCATATTATGTAAAGTGTATGATACAGTTTCTTCTGATACTATGGGTAAGCTGCTGTTGACAAGAGTGACAGGAATGCTTGCAAAACCCTCTTTACTATTTTGTGTATCTTTTACGGATAAAATTGCATTGGGATCATACCTGTACGTAATGGTAACAGGAGTTCCATATTCTATATTGCTGTTATTTACAAGATAATATTTTACAACATAGTCTATAGGAAATGTTCCGCTTCCTATATTGGAATTCCACATATTATATCCGGTAGACGGCGTTTCTGAGTTTGCAGCAATAGTAATCGGTGAGCTTGCATTTGAAGGATATATAGCATTTACCGCCACAGACGGTAAGCATGTATTAAGGTAACAGAATTGAAAGCCGCTTCCTGTAGCGTTCTGGATACTCATAATTTTTATCCTGACTTTTATAGATGAAGCAGATGTATTTTTTATTTTATAATGCAGCGTGGCAATATTTTCATTTGTTGAATTATATGTAAAAATTTGTCCATCAACAATTGGGGTTCCATCATCTTTTGCCAACGCCATCTGACCATAACTCCAAGAATGCATATAAGTAAACAGCAGTAAGAAAATAATTTTTTTCATATGGTTAAACATTTAAGAAATCAGGAAAACTCAAAAAGATTTGAGCTTCCTGATTGTAGTTATTTTATTATTCTATGATTAATTTTTGAGTTTTAGGATTTGAATTTTTTTCTTTAATAGAAACAATATAATTTCCTTTTGCTAATCCCTGAACGGAAACTGGGGTATCTGGAGACACTCTGGATTTTTCCATGACAATCCTTCCTGAAGCATCATAAATTGTAAGTTCTACACTATAATTTGCTTGTACTTTAATGTAATCTTTAGCCGGATTAGGATAGATTGTAAGATAATTTTCATTGGTTTTTATATCACTTGTACCTAATGTTCCCAATATGAAAGATCGTGCGTTTACCACCTCACCTGTAGTAGCATCCAACAGAAGCAATACAGCTTTTAGTTTGCTGGTATTGTACGTTGAGGGGATGACTGCATTGAAAGTATAATTCACAACCTGACCGTCTGTAATAATGGACGGTACAGAACCAGCCTGGCCTGCATAGCCTCCCAACAGCATTCTTCCTACATGATCATATTGCATCTGTGATGCAGGAACGGGATTTGGTAAGCTTTCAAAGCCACCCATTACTCCGCTTCCACCGCCTGCATAATAGTTTGACTGTCTGTAACCGGTTGTTGTACCTGTTACACCATCTTCCACTAAAACTGCGGCAAGCCTGAAATTAGCATTATTATAGAATGTTCTGAATGTTACTGACGCATTAAAAGTAAGCGAGTTTCCGGCTAAAGTACCGGAAGCATTCAGCTCAGCAGGGACTACAAGATTTTTTCGTGCATTAACATGATCAACCATTTCGTCGGTATATACATCTTGGTTAAAAAACCATCGGTCTACATTCATTCCCGGAAAAGCGTTTATACCTGTACCACTATTGTACTCCGGCACCAGCATAGGGTCATTGTTATGCACCGCAATCCCTATAAAATTATCGGGATAATTGTTTTTCATATAGTTCATGGCAACTGCTCCTCTTGGACACCATCCGCACCACGTTCCCGTACCTTCTTCTATAAGTACCTTTTTAGGTGAATTCTGGCTCACCGTTTTGAATTTTGTTACAAGGCTGTTATCTGCCGGTGTTGCATCTGCTGATCCGTTAACCTGTGTAATGCTAACATTTATATTGTTTTCCACAAGTGATGGATAATTTACATAAATCGGATGGTTTATAGCTCTTATCTGACCCGTAGTTAAAGGAGTAGTTAAAGAAATGATGGAGATATGGTCTGCCAAACCGTCGTTCCAGTTCATTGTAATATTGTTAACGGCTTGAGAGCCATTATTTTTTACCGTAGCTTTAAGGGTGTAATTGGTATTGATTACTCCGTAGCGTTCTAAGGATACATTTTGCAATGCCACATCTTTATCTGCTAATGTCTTTATAGTAATATTATCTAAAATTAACATATACTGATCGTAACAATCATGATGTCTAAAAGAAATATAGACTTGCTGCCCGATGAAAGGTGTAAGATCAATTAATCTGTTCTGCAGCCCTCCTGATGCAACTACTTCTGTGAAAACCGGAGCTGAAGCGGTTACTGCCGCAGGAGCATTAGATGTAGTTACATATACAGAATATTTTTCATACGGGTAGCTGGGATGTGTAGCCAGATCATATTGTAGTTTTACGTTGGAAGCAGTAACTGATGTGAGGTTAATTAGTGGTGATGTTATCAAATTATTAGGTGTTACTGCACTATTTGTAGCATCAATATAAGAATAGGAAGCCAGTGATCCTGAGCCCAGACTTGTATATGAAGTGGAGAAATTATTATTGCTCCATTGGTGTGTATCTCCGTCAAGATCTGTGCTTGTCCAGCCATTAAGGCCGGATGTGTTGAAATTCTGGCTGTAGTAGGTCTGCGAATGATGTATTTCAAATATTAAAATACTTAAAAGGAATAAAATCTTTTTCATCAATTTATTTTAATTTGTTAGTAATATTTATAAAAATTCATAATTGTTGCTGATTCCTATTTTTTCTTCTCTTACGTTCAGCACGCCTCCATTTGCGTCCAATACCATAATAATCACTTTCAAATTATTTGTATTAAAACCGGCCGGTATATTATAGTGGAAAGTTTTTGCATATTCGTTTAATGCCTTTGTTTGTGAATCCGGAATGGGATCTCCGGCAACAGAACCTGTTAATTTATTTCTAAGAACATTATGATGGATATAATTATAAATGGTACTCGTTCCACCATATAATGTTCCTATATAGTTTTTCTGATTATGAATCAACCCGTCTTCCACGATGAAAGCTGCAATTTTAAGATTGTTGAGATTTTCAGTAAAGAAAACTTTTGTTTCAATATTTACGATGCTTCCGGATATCATGGAATTCATTTTTATCCCGATCCTGCTGTATGCTTTGAGCATGCTTAGAGGGAGGGACATATCAGTATAATTGGAATCATACGGCCAGACAACATTCCTGTTAATAAACATTCCCGGCCATTCTGAAATATTTTTTAAAACTTCCAATTCTGTACTGGCAGCATTTGCCCAAGGATCTGTAGTTCCTTCCGGCCCATGAATGCCCATGAATACATAATCTTTTGTTTGTAAAGATAGATTGTCATGCCTTGCCAGTGCTATTGTACAGTATCCGCACCACGTGCCTGTAAAGTCTTCATATAGAATTCGGTGCTTAAAAGCAATTCCCTCATTTACAACTACATGAATTGAAATCGGGTTAATAGGCAGATTGTTGTAATCAGCTCTCACACTGTATGTTCCCTTTTGCTCGGGAGTGTAAACGTTCCCCTCTATGAGCTGGTTATTAATGTATATTTTACTTTCAGAGGTTACATCATTGTCCAGATTATCTTTAACCTTAAAGGTGAAGGTTTTCCCCAGCAATTTTTCACTTCCTCCTTCAGAAGCGATAGAAATATAAGTTACCGTTGTATTGCCCTCGTCGCTCTCACTTCCCCGACAGCAAAGGAGAAGCGAACAGATAAGAATTATGCCGGAAATAAATATTAATCTTTTTTTCATATTTAGAATAATTTTTTTTATTGAAATATCTATTCGCTAAAATTTGATAAGTAAAATAAAACAAATGGTTAAAAAACAACATTTTTAATTTTACCAAATAACCAAAGATTTCAAATAATAATTAACAATAATTACGCAAATATAATTTTTTTTTCAATAGTTAATAATAAAATCTATGTATATTTGAAAATAAAATTTTTAAATGAAGACAATACTAGCAGCTGCACTTTTACTATGCCTTAATTTTTATTCTTCTCAGCAAGTTCCTAATATTTCGTTACTTAGCCTGACCGGAGAAAAATTAAACATTTCCAAAATTGATTCTTCCGAACCTGTGGTTATGAGCTTTTGGGCTACCTGGTGTTTACCTTGTATGGAAGAACTCAATACTATTAATGAAAAATATGATGACTGGAAGAAAAAAGCCAAATTTAAAATGTTTGCAATATCTACCGATGATGCGCGCACAACCTCAAAAGTGAAAACCGTAACCAAAAGCAAAGGATGGCCTTATGACATATTGCTCGATCCCAATCAATCACTAAAAAGAGCATTAAATATCAACAGCATTCCATATATAGTTCTTGTTCACAAAGGTAAAATTGTCTATTCTCATGTTGGATACTCTTCAGGAGATGAAGAAGAATTGATTGCAAAAATCGAAGAATGTAATAAAAACAATTGATTTTTCCTGATGCAGAATAAATTAATTATTATAATCCTGTTACTTTTCAGTATTAAAAACTTTTCCCAGCTTACCGTTAATCTGGAATCTAACTCTCAATACTATGTTGACGACAGTAAAATAAAACTTGCAGAAAAAGACGCAGCTCAACGATTCAGAACAAATAATTACCTGAACGCCAGTTATAAAATAAAAGACTTAACCTTTGGGGCACAGCTAGAAGCTTATGAGCCGGAGGCGCTTCTTAATTATAATCCGGCTTTTAAGAAAACAAATCTGGGCACCTATTATATTAATTATTCCAATGAAAAAACCGGCATAGATGCAACCATCGGCCATTTTTATGAGCAATTTGGAAGCGGGCTGGCGCTGCGTCTTTGGGAAGATAAGCAGCTCGGAATTGCAAATTCACTTTTAGGAGGAAGAATAAAATATACGGACCCTGATCAAATTATAACATTAAAAACCTTATTAGGAAAACAAAGATCCGGATTCGATCTAACGGATGGACTTATAGGAGGATTAGATGCTGAAATCAAATTAGATTCTCTAATGAAAATGAAAATGAAAACATTAAGATCAAGTGTAGGCTTTACCTATGTCAGCAAAAATGAGGACAATATAATGAATACTACATATCCTAAAAATGTCAGTGTCTATGGCAGCCGCCTGAAATTGGAATACAAAAATTTTGGATTGGAATTTGAATACCTCTATAAAACTAAAGATAATATAAAGCAGGTAACCACCTTAGACCCAAATAATATCTTCTCAGGGAATGCTTATTACATGAATCTTTCTTATTCAACCAATAATTTTGGAATTATTGCAAATTTTAGAAGGCTGGAAAATTTCAATCTCTACTCCCAAAGAGACCAGATTGGCAACATTTACAATAATGCAATACTGAACTACCTTCCTGCACTTACCAAACAATTTGACTATAGCCTAGCCAATATATATGTTTACCAGGCACAACCACAGCTAACCTTTCTTTCACAAAAAAAAGCAGGAGAAATAGGTTCGCAATTTGATATTTTTTATAAAATAAAAAAAGGAACATTTTTCGGAGGCAGTTACGGGACAGATTTATCTTTGAATATCTCCAACTGGTATGGATTAAAAGGTAAATACCGGTCTTATATCAACAATCAAAATGATTATGAAGCAGAATTCTTAAAATTAGGTGAAAAATACTATTCAGATCAGAGCTTAGACATCAGGACGCGTCTGAAAGAAAACTGGAAAATAGCTTTAGTTTTCATTAATCAATATTATAACACCTATCGTACTGAAGAAACAACAGGCCAGGTAAGAGCTCAAACAGTAGTGCTGGACAATATTTATAAATTCAGCAAAAGTTCTCTGAAAATAGAATTACAACACCAATGGGCAGACGGCTATCATGGTAACTGGCTTGCAGGTTTAGCAGAGTATAATCTTAAAAAACATTGGTCTATATTTATAAATGACCTTTACAACTATGATAATCCTGAAAAAGAAAAACAAATTCATTATTATACAGGAGGATTGGTTTTCAGAAAAAACAGCACAAGAATCCAGGCCTCTTACGGCAGACAGCGCGGCGGGCTTTTATGCGTTGGCGGGGTATGCAGATTCGTGCCGGAAAGTGCCGGGTTTTCGCTTGGCATAAGTGCTAATTATTAACAGACTTCTATATCAGCTCAAATAATTATAGCAAATACAAAAGACAGCCAAAAAAATGACTGTCTTTTTACAATTTATAATCATACTACACTAAACAAGATCAAACCGGTCCAGGTTCATTACTTTCACCCAAGCCGAAACAAAATCATTCACAAATTTTTCATGAGCATCTGAACTTGCATACACCTCGGCAATAGCTCTTAATTCGGAATTGGATCCGAAAACAAGATCTGCCCGTGTCGCTGTCCATTTCCTCTCTCCGGTATTACGGTCAGTCCCTGCATACAATTCATTATCATCGGAAACTGATTCCCATTTTGTATTCATATCCAGAAGATTAACAAAGAAATCATTGGTAAGCGTTCCTGGTTTTTGAGTAAAAACTCCATGTTGAGAACCATTAAAATTGGCATTTAAGGCACGCATCCCTCCTATCAAAACAGTGAGTTCCGGTGCGGTAAGTGTTAATAGCTGTGCTTTATCGATTAATAAGGACTCTGTAGAAACGGAGAATTTTTTCTTTACATAATTTCGGAATCCATCAGCCAGAGGCTCCAGATACTGCATGGATTCTACGTCTGTCTGCTCCTGTGAAGCATCCGTTCTTCCAGGAGAAAAAGGAACGATAACATTATATCCTGCATCTTTTGCTGCTCTTTCAATTGCAGCACTTCCAGCAAGAACGATAAGATCAGCCAATGAAACTTTTTTGCCTCCCGTTTGATTTTCATTAAATTCTTTCTGAATATTTTCCAATGCGCTTAAAACCTTCTGCAGCTGAGCAGGATTATTTACTTCCCATTCTTTCTGGGGAGCCAGACGGATTCTCGCCCCGTTTGCACCTCCTCTTTTATCGCTTCCTCTGAAGGTTGATGCGGATGCCCAGGCGGTAGATACAAGTTCTGAAACATTTAATCCGGAATCAAGGATTTTAGATTTCAGCGCTTCAATATCAGAGTTATGAATCAGCACATGGTCTACCGCAGGAACAGGATCCTGCCAGATAAGCTCTTCGGAAGGAACTTCAGGCCCAAGATACCTGGCTTTCGGCCCCATATCTCTGTGCGTAAGTTTAAACCATGCCTTTGCAAAAGCATCTGCAAAAGCATCAGGATTTTCGTAAAATCTTCTTGAAATTTTTTCATATTCAGGATCAAACCGTAAGGAAAGATCCGTTGTAAGCATGGTTGGCCTGTGTTTTTTATGAGGATCAAAAGCATCCGGAATGGTTTCGCTGCCGTTTTTTGCAACCCATTGATGAGCCCCGGCTGGGCTTTTAGTAAGCTCCCATTCGTTTTCGAAAAGGTTTTTGAAAAAATTATTGCTCCATTGTGTAGGAGTTTCCGTCCAGGTCACTTCCAGCCCGCTGGAAATTGCATCTTTACCTTTTCCTGAATTATAAGTACTGTTCCATCCGAATCCCTGGGCTTCAACACTTTCTGCTTCAGGTTCTTTTCCCACATGATCGGCCGGTCCAGCACCGTGTGTTTTTCCGAAAGTATGACCTCCGGCAATGAGCGCTACCGTTTCTTCATCATTCATAGCCATTCTTCCAAAAGTATCCCGGATGTCTTTTGCAGCGGCTATCGGATCGGGGTTTCCGTCCGGCCCTTCAGGATTTACGTAAATAAGCCCCATTTGTACAGCTGCCAAAGGCTTTTCGAGGTTTCTTGTATGGATATCGCCGTCTGCATCATCATCGGTAGGCAGCACGCCACGGTTTTCAACGACACCATCTGAACCATGTGCATAACGAAGGTCTCCGCCTAACCATGTTTTCTCCGAACCCCAGTACACATCCATATCCGGCTCCCAGACATCTTCACGGCCACCCGCAAACCCGAACGTTTTAAAGCCCATAGATTCCAGAGCCACATTACCGGTAAGAATCATAAGGTCTGCCCAGGAAATTTTCTTACCGTATTTTTGTTTTATCGGCCAAAGCAGCCTTCTTGCTTTATCTAAATTCACATTATCGGGCCAGCTGTTCAATGGAGCAAAACGCTGCTGTCCTGCGCCTGCGCCTCCTCTACCATCTCCAACCCGATACGTTCCGGCACTATGCCATGCCATACGAATAAATAGAGGGCCGTAATGTCCGAAATCGGCTGGCCACCAATCCTGAGAATCGGTCATTAAATCATGAAGGTCTTTTTTTACTGCTTCAAGATCAAGGCTTTTAAATTCTGCTGCGTAATCAAAATCTTTATCCATCGGGTTGGATAATGATGAATGCTGACGAAGGATATCAACTTTAAGCTGATCCGGCCACCAGTCGGAATTTTTGGTTCCTCCACCGGCAACGTTGTCTTTTTTCATAGATCCGTTGTGAAACGGACATTTACTGATGTCATTCAAATCTTTTTCCATTGTCGTTTAATTTTATGTTGATTTGTTAATTATCTGTAAAACAAACTTACGCAAGTTTTTCAATTAATATAATCTATTAAAAATATTTTTACGATAGTTAAAAGCGATAATAAAACCATCTTAACATTATTTGGATTACCTTAAATTTAAGAATTATTCGGATACATAAATTATAATTTATTTAAATTCAACATAAAACAAAATAATGTTTTCTGTTTTTTTTAATATCAAATCCTGACTGCCATCATAGAATAAAAATTTTATAGTACATTTATCTATAATTAAGCGTTGAATATGAAAAAAGTTTTAATTGTTATTCTGGTAGCATTTGTTATCATCCAGTTTTTCCCGATTGATAAGACCAATCCAGCACCTACTCCCGGAATGGATTTTTTAAAAATAAAGAAAACGCAGCCGGAAACTGCCAAACTGATTAAGGTTTCCTGCTATGATTGCCATTCTAACGAAACGGCTTATCCATGGTATTCTAATATTGCACCGGCTTCATGGATTATGAAAAATCATATTGATGAAGGGCGGAAAGCTCTTAATTTTTCTACTTTCGCTATGTATGTACAAAAGGATCAGGCACATAAATTGCAGGAATGTATAGAAATGGTTGAAAGTAAAGAAATGCCGCTTGATTCTTATTTTTTAGGGCATCAAAATGCAAAGTTAAGTGATGAGCAGAGAAAGATTCTGATAGACTATTTTAAAAAAGAGAAAACGGAAACGGAGCGAAAAATGCTTTATTAAATCTTAACGTCATGGAAGAAAATTTGCAAAACAAACATATTGTATTTTTCGACGGTTATTGCGGCGTCTGCAATTTCTGGGTACAATGGATTCTTGAAAGAGACAAAAAAGACCAGTTCCTGTTTGCTTCCCTGCAATCTGATTTTGGCCAAAAATTTCTGGCTGAGCGGGGATTGAATACAAAAATTTTCAACACCATGTATCTCTGGAAGCCCGGCCGGTATTACCTTGAAAAATCCAAAGCAGTTCTAAAAATTGCCAATCTCCTTGGTGGTATTTATAAAGTATCGGCTTTAGGAAAAATTATTCCTTCTTTTTTGAGCGATAAAATTTATGATACTGTTTCTAAAAACAGGATGAAACTTGCCAACCAGAAATGCTATTTGCCTACTCCGCACCAGCGGGCTAAATTTATTCAGGTTTAAACGATATAAGAATATTCAGATTAAAATAAAAGACTGTTTCGTGCGAAACAGTCTTTAATATGTAATAACTACTGATTTAGTGACCAAACGGAATATGATTTTGGCGCACACTGGATTTTCACCCATTTATCAGACTGTGTTGTCGGATACCAGCTTGAGCTGCCCGTAAAATCTTTAATCTGTTGGCTTGCCCAGTTCGTCTGAATCCATCGCTCCTGCCAGCTTGAAGAATTGTTGATGTAGACTACCAATCCGGGATTTCCGTTGTAGCCGTTTCTTCGTGCAATGTATTCGTCGTTGTCGGTATAAAGAATGGAAGTTGTTCCGGTCGCTTTATTATTGTGAATCCAGATGAGATTATTTAATCTTTCTTTGTTCAGCCATTCTTCATAGTCCCTATAAAAAATTGTAGGATATCCTTCATGCGTTAAAATGTAAGCATAAGCCAGCATTTTATTATAGATAATATCTGTGTCGTGATTGGCAACAAATGTAACCGCTTTAAAAGGATTACGTTTCCACATCATATCGTCATTCAATACATTTAAATTACCATTGTCGAATGCTTCATCCATTTTATAATAGGCAGCAAAATCAAACACCGAACTATTGGCGTTATTGGCCCACCATTCCAGCGTATTCACATTAGAATCCCAAAGTTCTCCAACAGAAAATCCGCCGACATTAGAATTCCAGCTGTTCACAACCCATGGCCCGAAACCTTTCACATAATCGAATCTCCAGCCATCGAATTTCATGACATTTTTATAATATTTTCCGACAGAATCGTCCCTTCCCCAAAGCCAGTCCTGAACGTACGGATTAGCGTGGCATAAATCCGGAAAGCCCCCGAAAGAGCCTTCATCATTATTTCCGTAAGCATTTTTATAAAAATCATTGTAGCTTCTCGGAAATTTTCCTGAAGCGACCGCTGAAAAATTCGTCCACGTATTTGAACCTACATAAGGATTATACTCAGACTGTCCGCCACTGTTATGGTTGATAACAATATCGGCGTACACCTGCATATTTTCTGCGTGAGCCTTTGTAATCAATGCTTCAAGTTCTGCGCGTGATCCAAAACGCGTTTCAATGGTTCCGTTCTGATTGTAATTTCCGAAATCATAATAATCGGTAGGATCATATCCCATTGAATACGGCCCGTTCTGCGCTTTTGATGCGGGAGGAAGCCAGACGGCGCCAATTCCGGCATTCGACCAGTCTGTGAGCTTTCCTTTTACGGTATTCCACCAGTTTCCTCCATCCGGCACATCCCAGTAAAATCCCTGCATGAGGACACTCCCACCAGGTCCGGCTACAAATTTTGCATAGGAAGATGTTCCGGTACTGAAAGGTCTTCCGTCGTGATGGGTTACGTTTACAATTTTGCTGTGAACTTCCTTCTGATCTGAAGTTTCATCTGCAATTTCATCATTCTCCCGGCAGGAATAAGCGAAGCCTAAAGCCAGTACTAAAAGTAAAAGATGAGTTTTTTTCATATCTTATTTTTTGATTATTAATGTCTTACCTAAATTACAATTTTATTAAAATAATTTCAAGTGGATGTGAAATAATTTTTATTTTTATC
Source organism: Chryseobacterium salviniae (assembly GCF_035819015.1). NCBI lineage: Bacteria > Pseudomonadati > Bacteroidota > Flavobacteriia > Flavobacteriales > Weeksellaceae > Chryseobacterium > Chryseobacterium salviniae. Next base: position 81,126 of record NZ_JAYLAA010000043.1, read on the forward strand.
ACATATTCTTTATAAACTCTTATTTAAAACATCATTAAAAATTGATAAACTTTAAAGATTTTCGGTACAATTTTTCTATTAATCCATATATTTGCATACTATGGAATACAACACCCAAAAAAACAAGCTTCACCTGCCGGAATATGGCAGAATCATACAACAGTTGATTGAACGTTGCAAAGAGCTTCCTTCCAAAGAAGAAAGAAATGAAATGGCAATGGCAATCATTGATTTTATGGGCCAGAGAAACCCACAGCTTCGCGACGAAGAAAATTATAAGCATAAACTTTGGGATCATCTTTTTATTCTTGCCGATTACGATCTTGATGTAGATTCACCCTATCCTTTTCCTACCAGGGAACAGCTGGCAGAGCCACCTAAAAGAATGGAATATCCTAAACTTCAGGGTGATTTCAAATTCTATGGGAAAAGCATTCTTCAATTAATAGAAAAAGCGATCGAGCTGGAACAGGGAGATGAAAAAGAAGCCCTGATAGAGGTAATTGCCAATAATATGAAGAAATCTTACAATGTATATAATAAAGAGCACGTTACCGATGATGTGATCTTCCGCCATTTGAAAGAACTTTCTGAAAACAGGCTGGATCTTACGGGAATAGACACGCTTGAAAAAAGCAAAATCTATTATACGACCAATAACAGCAACAACCGCAATAATAACAACAGGAATCAGCCTAACAACAGAAACCAATCTAATAACAAAAGACGACACAACAATAACAACAATCATAAAAACAGAAAGTAGATATGAGTGGGACATTTCAGATAAGGGGAGGAAAAAGACTGCAAGGTGAAATTACTCCACAAGGAGCAAAAAACGAAGCTCTTCAAATTCTTTGTGCCGTTTTATTAACCGATGAGGAAGTAAGAATTAAAAATATTCCCGATATCCATGACGTTAATCGATTAATTGAAATTCTGGGCGACTTCGGTGTAAAAGTGACCAAAAACGGACACGGAGATTATACTTTCAAAGCAGATAAAGTTAATTTTGATTACATCAAATCCAATGAGTTTAAAAAAGACGGAGCAAAGCTGAGAGGCTCTATCATGCTGATGGGGCCGATGCTTGCCAGATACGGCGAAGCGTATATGCCGACTCCGGGAGGTGATAAGATCGGAAGAAGAAGATTAGATACTCATTTCCAGGGACTTGTAGAGCTTGGCGCTGAATTTCATTATGATGAAGAAGAATTCTTTTATTCATTAAAAGCCAAAGAACTGAGAGGAAAATTCATCCTGCTGGAAGAAGCTTCTGTAACGGGTACTGCCAATATCGTGATGGCTGCAGCTTTAGCAAAAGGAAAAACCAGGATTTACAATGCAGCTTGCGAACCTTATTTACAGCAGCTTTGTAAAATGCTGAACAGAATGGGGGCGAATATCTCAGGAATCGGTTCTAATTTATTAACCATTGAAGGAGTTGAGTATCTTCACGGAACGGAGCACACCATGCTTCCGGATATGGTTGAAATCGGCTCATGGATTGGCCTTGCAGCCATGACAAAATCTGAAATCACCATTAAAAACGTCAACTGGAACCAGCTCGGCGTGATCCCGAATACCTTCAGAAAGCTTGGTATTCAGCTGGAACAAAGCAATGATGACATTTTCATTCCGACTCAGGAAAACTATAAAATCCAGAAATTTATCGACGGTTCTATCCTTACCGTTTCGGATGCGCCATGGCCGGGATTTACACCAGATCTTCTTTCTATCATTCTTGTTGTAGCAACACAGGCAAAAGGAAGCCTTTTGGTTCATCAGAAAATGTTTGAATCAAGATTATTTTTCGTAGATAAATTAATCGACATGGGTGCTCAGATCATCCTTTGCGATCCGCACCGCGCAACGGTAATCGGACTCAACCAAGAGACTCCGTTAAGAGGAACTACCATGGTTTCCCCTGACATCAGAGCCGGAAATGCACTTTTGATTGCCGCCCTTTCTGCGGAAGGAAAATCAATTATCCATAATATCGAGCAGATCGACAGAGGATATGAAAATATAGACGGACGATTGAAAGCCATAGGAGCAGATATCGAAAGAATTTAAAGCAGAAATTACACATCAACATAAAAGCGTCCGGTGAAAACCGGACGCTTCTCTGTAATTAAAACTATATGAACCTATCTTATAAATACTTTCTGCAGACATATTCTACAGTGGTACTCAGAAGTTTATTTTTATTAAGATACAATTCCAGCGCATTGTAGTCTTCCGAACTTACATTAATATACAGCTGGACAGATCCGAAGCTTCTTCCATTTACATATTCCACATTAGCCGATAACACCCTGTGACAGATCCCGAACTGATTGTATATGGTATTCATCAGCTGTTCAAACTTCATTTTGCCATTCAGTTCAATTTCCAGGATCAATTCTTTTTTAGGCAGATTTATCTTGCTGTTTAAAATCTGCATGTTCGGATTAGGTGTTATCATAACAAAACTTTTCAATTTAAAAACTAATGCTCTTTTCCTTTGTTTAAGCTTAGACAAAAATATAAAAAAATATTAGTCTACCAAATTAGTAGAGTATTATTTTTTTATTTATCTGAAATTTACCTTTTAAACTTTTGTCTAAAAAAAACGGACTCTTTCGAATCCGTTGAATGTTTTATACTTTATTTCAGCTCTTTTATTCGTTGAAGCTTTTCTGAAGCAGCCAGCCCGTTGGGATTACAGCCGGGTTCGCCTTCCGGGACTTTAAGGTTTTTTTTCCTGTAAAAATCTTCCCAGAATGCATTGGTTTTCCCTGTTGCAGGATCAACGAAAGTCATTGATTCCAGTTTAAAAATCTGATTCTCTCTGAAAGCTCTTTCAATAAAATCTGAACAGTAATAAGAATTTTCATCCAGAATATAGTTGAAATTATATGGTTTTCCCAACATAGCGTTTGCCTTTTCTATAGCTGAAGGTATTGCATGCTGATATTGAGGTTTCAGACGATAAACAACAACCGCTTGTCCCTCTTCAGCCTGATCTTTCAGAAAATCATTTAATTGCTGTTTTTGGGAGCCGCCTTTGGGAGCCGCATGCAGAACATACAACTTTCCATTTGCTTTCTCAAGAATTCCAATGTGGTCGAAAGAAGCATTTTTGTGTTTTTGGGTAACATTATTAATGGCACCGGAAAGTCCGGTACTTTTTGCGGTGACAAACAATAAATCCCCGTCCTGAAGCCCGGAATTCCGGTAGATGCTGCAGCTTAAAACAGAGTTAAAAACTACGATTACCGAAAAAAGGTATAAGAAAAATTTACTTTTTAAAATTGGCTTCATAACAATCGATCCAGTCCTGAACTGTCATTTTTTTACTTACTTCAGCGAGTAATTCAAAGGGAATATCATCCATTTTTTTGAAACGCACACAGGATTTTCCCATATCCAGTTTCCTTTTAGAATGTTTCGGAAATTCTTCCACAAACCAATCCAGCAGATCCGGTTTGGCATACATTCCCATATGGTAAAACGCAATAAAATTCTTCTGGGAAGCAATGCTTATAAAAGGCAACGGCGTTCCCGGAGTACAGTGATAACCGGCGGGATAAGTTTCCAGAGGAACCGCCCAACCGATCATTCCGTAGCTGCTGCCTTGTGAAAAACCTTCCGGCAAATTGTTGTTAATGGTATCAAAAAGCTTTCTGAAAACATCCTGTCTTTCTTCAGGGATCTTCGAAAGATAATCATCTATTGAAATGGATTCTATCTGCATTTTTTCAAATTTTATAATTTTTTCAAAATAACGAAAATTTAACGGAACCAGATTTAAATTAATAAGCTTGTTCAAACCAATTTAAAATTAACTACAAATAAAAAATTCGACAGAGTCAATATAACCTTTTGCGGTTAAATAAAAATCAGCTTTAAAATTTAAAGCTGATTTATCAATATTTCTTTGATGAAAAATTTATTTCACAAAATTGTAAACGCTGAACACCTGAACATTTTTACCGTCTTTGTCCAGGAAAAGTAATTTATTGGTGGCTGAAACAAACTGTACCAAATTCCCGTCTGTAAAACCGTAATTCTGGAAGAAATTTCTACCTTTATAATCTACCGTAAGTTCTTTTGGAGTCAGGCTGCCGAAATCAAAAGTTTTCATTGAAAAACCTGTATTTCCGAATGTGCCTTTTGGATAAAATGCGGAAACATACAAATTGTCTCCGGATTCAATCACCTGAACTCTTCTTCCTGAAGGATTGCTTCCCAGTGGTACAAACTGTTTTACCTCTCCTTCTTTATTGAATTTCATTAAAACTCCTACATCAAGGGTATAAACAGGATCCGGAAAACGATTCATTGCTGTAGGTAACGGTCTCGAAACCGTTTCCTGCTGAACCGCCATTAAAACCTCATCGCCTTTTATGATGGTCTTAATTACTTTTACGTCACTCATGTCTTGGGCACCTGCAAGATTGGTATTGCTGATTATCGCTTTCCCTGATTTAATATCATAAAACATTACTGTCCCGAAAGTACTTCCGCCCATTTTAACCGCCTGGTTTTTTCTTCCGAAAGTTACCAGATAATCATTGTCATCTTTGCTGATTGCGTATAATTTTTCGGGAATATATTTATCATCAAAAGGTAAATCTTTATCTTCTGTATTAGAAACCATTTCCATTTTGTAAGACTCTTTCCAGCCGGCAGCTTTGCGGAGCAAAACGATCTTCCCGGAATTCGTTAGGGTTAAAGATTTTTCCACATAATCACTGCTTAACGTAATTTCTTTATTCCAAAGCGGTGTCAATGTTCTTAAATCGATTACCAGAGCATCATTAACGTTACCTGTCTTCTTCGTTGAATATCTGTCGTTGAATACTGCCGCATATTTCCCGTTCTCGGAAAAAACTATATAAGTTGTCCCCGATTTGTTTGCGGATTCAATCGTATATTTTGCGATGCTTTTTGTCGTAAAACTTCCCGTTTTTTTGCTGAAAACATGCTGAAAAACTTCTTTCCTGTTTTCTTTACCGAAATATTCTTCTGTAAATGCCACCAATCTGTCTTCATCAATCTGTTGCGACCCGAGATAGTTGTGGAGCACGCCGTTGGTTTTATTTGCGTAATCCTGAGTATACGTGTCCACAAGACTTCCGTTCTGATCCAGCTTTCTCATCAGCAGTTTTTTATGCGGAAAGACATTTCTCATCAGCCCGTCAATATTGATCGCACTGAACATATATGAATTGTAATCGTCTGCCAGAACCAGTTTTGCATCTGTTTCAAGATTGTCATCCGTTGTAAATTTTGTCCCTTCCACAACCTTCACCTGAGCAAATGCACATACAGAAGCTGTGATCATCACTGAGGCAATAATCTGTTTAATCATGTAATTTTCTTTAGTTATTGTAAATTTTTTGTTCTAATTTTTTTAATTCAAGATTGGCATCATAGGATAATTTGATGTCTACCAGGTGCTCCTGAAGTGCATTTAAATATTTTTCCGCCTCTTTAGAATTTCCTAAAGCAAGATTCAGCCTTATTAGATTAAAATAAAGATACTCTCCTATTTTCTGGTTGTATAAAGCTTTTTTATCACTGTAATTCACTTTACCAAGCGCAGCCTTCCACATATCGATTCCTTTCTGCATGTTTTCCATGGCTACTTTATTCGGAGCGTAGTCAGACTTTGCCTGAAGCTTTTTAAGATTAGTCGTTACATAGATATATGCTTTTTCCAGATCATCATAATCTCCTTTATTTTTTACTGTTTCTAAAGCTACCGAAGAATTGATGACCTGATATCCGAAATGATCATTAATAATATTTCTGGTACGGTCCATTGTTCTCTGGAGATATGATTTTTCATGTGCGTTCAGGTTGACCTCATTTGTAGGTACACTTGCAATTTCTGCAAAGTCGGAAAAATAGGTTTTATCCAGTTTTACCACTCCGTTTTGTTTACCGATAATTCTTACCGGCTGGTTGGCAAATGTTTTTCCCTGATTGTCCTGAAAATTCGTTCTTTCCATTTCAATCTGTAGGTCAAGATAATTTCCACCTTTTGAAAAGCCTGCAACATCTATTTGTGAAGCAAGAATTTTGTTGTCCACAATTAATGCATCTCTCAGGTCGGGCTGTCTGTAAACCGGCATTGGCGGGATATTAAGTACAGGCCTTGAAGGCAGTGTCAAAACCGGAGCGCCGTTTGTAGTGGCAATTTTTTCAACAGCAGACAATTTGCTGTATTCTGCAGATTCGAGTTTGAATTTTTCCTGAAGTTTTTTAACTTCAGCCTCATAATCTTTCAATCTTTCCTGATGTTCTATTTTAGCTGTTTCTACATTGGCCTTATAATGATTTACCTGATTCTGATAATCTTCTTTTGACATCCTCAAAACATCATCTTTTGTAATATTATAAGGAGATTTTACAGTAATCGTATAATTTCTGTTGGCTGCCTCTGTTGTAAAAACAGGCTCTTTCAACAATTGAAAGCTGATGGTCTCTTTATCAATTCTCTGCCCTAAAACAGACTGAACCGAAAATAAAACAACAGTAATAAATAAATTTATTTTCATGATATAAAATACTTAATTCTGGGCAAAAATAAAATAATTTATAAATAAAATACTTATCGCAGTATTAATAATTAGCTTTTTATAAATCATTAATATCATTTGGATAAATTCTTTCTTTGCCTGCTTTATTGTATTATTGACAAATTAAATCTTATTTTTGCCATACAAATTTTTCAATAATGCCGAATATTTCAAACAGAGCACTGCACATGCCGCCTTCGCCGGTAAGAAAACTGGTTCCATTTGCCCTGAAAGCAAAGCAGAAAGGAATAAAAGTCTATCATCTGAACATCGGGCAGCCCGATATTGAAACACCGGAAACGGCACTGAATGCTTTAAAGAATATCGATCTTAAAGTTTTGGAATATGCTCTTTCCGAAGGTAATATAGAATATAGAAAAGCGTTAACAGATTATTATCATTCATTAGGATTCAATGATCTTACAACCGATAATTTCATCGTTACCAACGGCGGTTCGGAAGCTTTGAATTTTGCCATCTCCACTTTGTGTGACGACGGCGATGAAGTGATCATCCCGGAACCTTATTATGCAAATTACAACGGTTTTACAAGCACATTCAATGTAAACGTTGTTGCCGTTCCTTCTACCATAGATACAGGATTTGCCCTTCCTCCGATTGAAGAATTTGAGAAAAAAATTACAGCAAAAACAAGAGCGATCGTTATCTGCAACCCCGGAAATCCTACCGGTTACCTATATACCCGTGAAGAGCTTCAAAAATTGGCAGAAATTGCCCTTAAATATGACATTGTTGTGATTTCAGACGAAGTGTACAGAGAATATGTATATGACGGAAAACAGCAGGTTTCCATGCTCGCTTTCCCTGAATTGGCAGAAAACTGCATCATTATCGATTCCGAATCGAAACGTTATTCTATGTGCGGTGTAAGAATCGGATGTATGATTACCCGTTCTAAAAAGATCCATGATGCGGCAATGCTTTTTGCGCAGGCAAGGCTAAGCCCGGTTTTATTGGGACAAATTGCGGCCACTGCAGCACACCAAAATGATGGAGCCTACATCAGAGCTGTAAGAGAAGAATACACCCACAGAAGAAATGTATTGGTAGATGCTTTAAACGCTATTCCGGGAGTGATCTGCCCGAAACCGAAAGGAGCTTTCTACTGTGTTGCCGAGCTTCCTGTAGATGATACCGAGAAATTCGCACAATGGCTGCTTGAAAAATATTCCAACCAGAACGAAACCATTATGGTGGCTCCGGCCGGGGGATTCTACAGCAATCCGGAATTAGGAAAAAAACAGGTAAGAATTGCTTACGTTTTAAAACAAGAAGACCTGATAAGAAGTGCCGCTATTTTAAAAGATGCGCTTGATCAATATAAACTGGAATTCAGTCTTTAATCTGAAAAAAATTACTTATCAGCAATAAAAACTTAGAAATGGATTCCAAGCTTTTATTGCTGATATTTTTTAACGATATTAATGAATTTGTAACATGATTCAAATGCAGGAAAATTTTTCACTTAAGGCGCATAATACATTTGGTGTTGATGCAAAGGCGAGATATTTCATAGAAGTTCATTCTACAGAAGAATTAATCGAAGCACTGAACCATTCCAAAACAAATACTTTACCGCTGCTCTTTTTAGGCGGAGGAAGCAATATTCTGCTGACAAAAGATTTTGAAGGATTAGCCATCAAACTTAGCCTAAAAGGCATTCATGAAGATTTCATCAACGACAACGAAGTTTTGGTAACAGCAAAAGCAGGTGAAAACTGGCACGAATTCGTACGATTCTGTCTTGAAAAAAATTATGGCGGACTGGAAAATCTTTCATTAATTCCCGGAAATGTAGGAACATCACCCATGCAGAATATTGGTGCTTACGGCACGGAAATCAAAGATACTTTTGTAAACTGTACCGTTCTTAACCTTGAAAACCTGCAGCTGGAAACCTTCAACCTTGAACAATGCCGATTCGGGTACAGAGATTCTGTTTTTAAGCAGCAAGGAAAAGGAAAGTATGTAATTTTAGATGTAGCTTTTAAATTAACAAGAAAAGATCATCATATCAAAACAGAATATGGCGCCATACAATCTGAACTGGAACATTTGGGAATTGAAAAACCAACGATTCAGGATGTTTCGCGTGCGGTAATCAATATCAGGCAAAGCAAACTCCCTGATCCGAAAGAAATCGGCAACGCCGGAAGTTTCTTTAAAAACCCCACAATTCCTTTACCGCAATTTGAACAATTAAAGGAAAAATTCCCACAGATTCCGGGATATGCCAACGGAGATTTTGTGAAAGTTCCTGCCGGATGGCTGATTGAGCAATGTGGATGGAAAGGAAAGCAAATAGGCAATGTTGCCTCGCACAAACTTCAGGCTTTGGTTATTATCAACGCTACAGGAAATGCTACCGGAAAAGAAATTTTCGATTTTTCTTCGATGATTATTGATTCTGTGAACGAAAAATTCGGGATTGAGCTGGAAAGGGAAGTGAATATTATTTAAGATAAACTGTAAAACTTTGTCAAAGTTTAGAACTTTGACAAAGTTTTTAGCAATTTACTTATTTTAGATAAATTTATTTTTAATCAAATTAATCTTATTACTCAAGAAAAATATTAGATTTTTTCTTATTTTCCTCAACATATCTTCTATAGCTTTCAGAATTTTCTTTTCCTTGTGAAGGATCAGCAATGTATTCATTTCTCTTTTTAATATATTGATCTTTAGTAATCAAAATTCCTTTTTTAAAATCCATAGCTAGTTTAACTTTATTAATTGAAATCGCTTCAAAATTAAAATAGCCATGCTCTTCGGATACTTGTAATATAAGTCCGGGTAAGCCTCTGAATTTGTAAGGACCGTCATTAATAGGTATATCGTAGGTAAACCAAGCTATATAATTTTTATTGTCAACAGTTACCGTAGCTTTACTACATTTATAACCTAAAATACTCTTATTTTCTTTTTTTGAAATCTTCCAGGAAAGTATATCAGAACTTTTGAAGGTATAAAGATCTCTCATGAAAACCGAAATAAGTATATCATTCTGATCCTTATATACAGAATGTTTTACTTTAGCTTGAGGGAAACCATTTAAGCTAATAGTCCGTATGTCACCTTTATTGACAGGTGCTTCAAGCTGCTTATTTAGAGCATCAATACTTGCTTTATAGTATTCACTATAATAAACAGATTTTTTACCATTAGTTAGCAATATCATAGGTTCAGTCACCGAATTATTTTTATCTAAAGTATCTTTGATAAATGTGAAATTATATCTTACTTGTAATTCAGAAAGCTCTGATTTGGACTGGCTTTTTATAAAAATTGCAGATATAATAAAAGTGAATGTTAAAAAATATTTCATAAATATTAATAGTATATTTGGATCTAAATATTAGAATAATATTTATCATCCTATAATTAGCAAGCGAAAATAGTTACTAAATAATAGGATGATAAATAATGTCTATGATAACAGTCCTACATTCTACGTAAAATACTCGTAGCTACTGTGCCCACAAAGTGAACGGTTCATACCCTGCCATTCACTGATAGTTTTTTCATTGTGTTTAAAAATTTAAATTAGTATTATGTTTATTTCACTTAGTAAAGATATAATTTACTAATTTTACTGATCAACAACTAAAAGTTATAAAATCAACAACCGTTGGTTGTAATTTTAAAAAGTATTACTTTAGCTTTAAAACATAATTTGATGAGTTTAGAAACAAAACTTCGTAAACTAAGAGAACAAAAGGGGTGGTCACAAATGGATGTAGCCCATCAACTGGATATTTCTCAGTCTGCTTATAATAAATGGGAAGCCGGACAGGCAAAACCAACTTTACCCAATCTTCAGAAATTAGCAGAAATTTTTGAAGTTGACTTTTTAGATTTGGTACAAGCACAAATTCCAAACATAGACATGTCCAATGCAAAGTTTGAAGATTCACAAAGTGTAATTTTTGAATCAACAATAAATACTCTATCTCCAGAATTGATTAGCAAAATCTTAGACAATCAGGAACAAATGGTAAAACTCATGGAAAGTCAAAGTAAGCTGATAGAATCTCTGCTAAAAAATAATTTCCTGAATAAACTCAAAGAAAACCACACAATATGAAAATAGCTATTCTCGGGGCCGGAAACATGGGGCTCTCTTTTTCAAAATCATTCCTGAAATACGAACTGATAAAACCGGAAAACCTTCATTTAATCACAAGAAATCAATCTAAATTTTCCAAAATAGCAGAAGAATTTCCAAAATCCAAGATTTCAACTTTTGATGAAGTTGAAGAACTTGATGCCGATTTAATCATTATCGCTGTCAAACCCCAGGATTTCAGGCATGTTGCGGAAAATTTCAGGTTTCGGCTTAAAGAAAACCAGATGGTTTTATCCATCATGGCCGGAATTAAAATCGAAAAAATTCAACAATTATTAAACCACCCTTTAGTTGTAAGGGCAATGCCGAACTCCCCTACTCTTTTGGGGATGGGAATTACAGGCTATACCTCGGCGGCAGGAATTTCCTTCAGCCAGCTCATCAATATCGAAAGATTACTGAATTCAACTGGAAGATCCGTTTATCTTGAAAATGAAGAATTATTAGATGGCGTTACGGCACTTTCCGGAAGCGGGCCGGCATATTTTTACTATATTGTAGATGCAATGATTAAAGCAGGAGTGGAAATGGGAATTGATGAAAACCTGTCGAAACTTTTCGTAAATCAGACGATGCTCGGCGCTTACCACCTGATTAATAATTCCGACAAAAATTTAGAAGAACTTATTAAAGACGTTGCCTCAAAAGGCGGAACAACAGAAGCGGCTCTGAAAACTTTTAATGAAAATAATTTAAAGGAAATCCTGAAAAACGGCATTCTGAATGCTGAAAAAAGAGCAAAAGATCTGAATAATGGCTAACCGATTAAGTATAATTAATTTGTTAAGTTTAAAATGTAATATAGCTTAAATTCCTACGGGATGCTAACTTTATTAAATTGTGAATCTAATACTTAATCAACGATTTTACACTTTTCTTCAATTAAAATTTTTAATAAAAATCCTAAAAAGGCACCAAAAGTATTCAGCAGGACATCATCTACCTCAAAAATCCCCATTCTGGAAAAATATTGAAGTGCTTCTACGATAACAATTGCTGAAATAAAAGTAAATAACAACGTTTTCAAATCATTAAGCTTCAGAGATATCCAACCCAGAAAACCGAAAGGAATAAACATAATGATATTTCCTCCGACAATGATGATGATATCTTTCCATGAAATAGACCCTTTTATAAAATTTATTGTTGAAAATATAGGTTCAATAGTTAGCAAATTATCTTCATACTGCGTTCTGCCCATCCCGAAAAACATCAGGTAAAGCAGAAATACAGTATAGGGAACAATACCAATTTTATAAAATTTCTTTAACATCGTATGCAAATTTATTCATTTCAAAAACATTAAATTTGTATTATAAATAAATTGAATGAAATACGTTTTACTTACGCTCATTTCAGCGATGCTATTATCCATTTCGTGGCCTACTTACGGAGTTCCTTTTTTTATATTTTTTGCGCTGGTTCCGCTTCTTATGATGGAGCATGGTGTTTCTAAATTTTCAGATTATAAAAGAAAAAGCTGGGTCGTTTTCGGGCTATCGTATCTATGCTTTATAATTTGGAATGTGGTGACTACCGGCTGGCTGTACGGATCTAAAAACCCAGACGGGAGCCATTCAATGATGGCAGTTTTATTTCCGGTACTCGTAAATTCATTCTTATATTCACTTGTTTTTCAGTGCTATCACTGGTATAAAAATGCACAGGGAACGTATTGGGGACTGGCCTTTTTAGTGGCTATCTGGATGAGTTTTGAAAAATTCCATTTAGGATGGGAACTTACCTGGCCGTGGCTGAATCTGGGCAACGTATTTTCAGAGTACCCGAAACTGATCCAATGGTATGATACACTGGGAGCTACAGGGGGAAGCTTCTGGATTTTAGTAGTAAATGTTCTCATTTTTTACACGGTAAGAATCTGGCAGGCCGGAAGAAAAAGAAAAGATTTAATTAAAAACACATCAATTGTAGCAGCTGTGATTATCGTTCCAATGATTATTTCAGGCATGCAATACAATAACTTTAATGAAAAACCAATCGGCAGCGTCAATGTGCTGATGCTTCAGCCGGATCTGGATCCTTATGCGGAAAAATATTCCAAAGACAGCCTGGTTATCGAAAATGATCTTTTGGATCTGGCCGAAAAAAATTCAAAAGGAAAGATAGATTATTACATTGCTCCTGAAACCGCACTTCCGGGCAGAGGTTCCATTTCGGAACGTAGTTTTGAAAAAAGTGTTATCCTAAATAATATTAAAGAATTTTTATCTAAACATCAGGGTTCTGTATTTGCTACAGGAATTTCTTCACACAAGTTTTACACTGCCGGAGAAAATCTGCCTAAAGAAGCCTACCAGCTGAATCCCGGGCTTTGGGTTGAAAGTTTTAATTCTGCCGTTCAGGTTATTCCTAATAGAAAGGTTGAAGTATATCATAAAGGAAAGCTGGTTCCGGGTGTTGAGATCTTTCCTTATATGAGCTATTTAAAGCCTCTTTTAGGCGATGCCATGCTTAATCTTGGAGGAACTGTCGCTTCTTTAGGTACCGATAAAGAAAGAGTGGCCTTTGCCAATCCTTTCAACAAAGGAAAGATAGCTCCAATCATTTGTTACGAGAGTATTTATGGTGAATTTACCGGAGAGTATGTAAAAAAAGGAGCCAATTTTTTAGGAATTATGACCAACGATTCCTGGTGGGGTGTTACAGAAGGCCACCGACAGCTTTTGTCTTATGCAAGGCTTCGCGCGATAGAGACCAGAAGAGAGATTGCAAGGGCTGCCAACAGCGGAATTTCGGCTCATATTGATGCGAAGGGAGAAATTATTGAAGATACTTTTTACGGAGATAAAACCGCCCTATTTGCAAAAATAAACTTATACGACACTATGACTTTCTACACGAGAGCCGGAGATTTGCTTTCAAGATTTTCGATTTTTGCTTTGGGGTTCCTTTTGTTTTATTTTTTAATTAAAAGATTTCAGGCAAGAACGAAGAAAAGATAGAAAAACAGGAAGTTGGGTAAAGAAACAACGAGATTATTTGAAGCAATTACCACTAAGTTATTTGTAAATAATTTTCAAAAGATTTGTCTATCTAAAAAATTCTTCGTTATTTTGCACTCTCAAATATTATAGTACAAATAAGAACATCGAGATATGTCAAGAATTTGCCAAATAACAGGAAAGCGTGCAATGGTTGGTAACAACGTTTCTCACGCTAATAACAAAACGAAGCGTCGTTTTGAAATTAACTTATTGGAGAAGAAGTTTTACCTTCCGGAGCAAGATAAGCACGTAACACTGAAAGTATCAGCTCATGGATTGAGAGTGATTAACAAGATTGGAATCGAGGAAGCTCTTGAAAGAGCAACCAGAAACGGATTGATTAAAAAGTAATTGAATCATGGCAAAAAAAGGAAACAGAGTTCAAGTAATCCTTGAATGTACAGAGCATAAAGAAAGCGGTATGCCAGGAATGTCGAGATACATTTCTACAAAGAATAAAAAGAACACCACTGAAAGACTGGAGTTGAAAAAGTACAACCCTGTTCTTAAGAAAGTAACCGTTCACAAAGAAATCAAGTAATTATTAAAATATAATTTACCATGGCAAAGAAAGTAGTAGCAACCCTACAAAGCGGTCAGTCTAAAAAAATGACCAAAGTGGTGAAAATGGTTAAGTCTTCCAAGTCAGGAGCTTACGTTTTCGAAGAAAAAGTAATGAATGCAGACGAAGTAGACGGTTATTTGAAAAAATAATCTACACTTTATTTACAATATAAAAAACTACTCAGCTTTTGGGTAGTTTTTTTGTTATCTTTGTTTTTAATCTAGCTGGAAGTCAGAAGCCGGGAGCCAGAAGTTGGTACAATTTGCAAAAACTTCAGACTTCCATCATCCAGCCTCCATCAATAAACATAAAATTCCGTTATTCATAAAGATGAGTTGGTTTAAAAAAATTTTTAAAAAAGAAGAAAAGGAAACCTTAGATAAAGGATTGGAAAAATCCAGCCAGGGGTTTTTCGAAAAAATGACGAAAGCCGTAGTCGGCAAAAGCAAAGTAGACGACGAGGTTCTGGATGACCTTGAAGAAGTACTTATTGCCTCCGATGTAGGAGCTTCTACCACCATCAAAATCATAGAAAGAATTGAACAGCGTGTTGCAAAAGATAAATATGTAAGCGTAAATGAGTTAGACAAAATTCTTCGTGAGGAAATTTCAGGATTATTGCTGGAAAATCCTCATGCAGGAACAGGAAATATAGATACTTCCAAAAAACCTTACGTCATTATGGTGGTAGGAGTAAATGGTGTAGGAAAAACAACAACCATCGGGAAACTGGCTCATCAATTTACCTCTGAAGGTAAAAAAGTTGTATTGGGAGCTGCAGATACGTTTCGTGCTGCCGCAGTAGATCAGCTGGTCATCTGGAGCCAGCGTGTGGGTGTTCCTATCGTGAAACAGGAAATGGGATCAGATCCCGCTTCCGTGGCGTTTGACACGGTACAAAGTGCTGTTGCCCAAAATGCTGATGTTGTAATTATTGATACGGCGGGAAGGCTTCACAATAAAATCAATCTGATGAATGAGCTTTCCAAAATTAAACGAGTAATGCAAAAAGTTATTCCGGATGCACCACATGAGGTTTTATTGGTTCTTGACGGCTCTACGGGTCAAAACGCTTTTGAGCAGGCCAAACAGTTTACTGCCGCTACAGAAGTGAATGCTCTGGCAGTAACAAAACTAGACGGAACAGCGAAAGGCGGTGTTGTAATAGGCATTTCAGACCAGTTCCAGATTCCGGTGAAGTATATTGGTGTCGGCGAAAAGATGCAGGACCTGCAATTGTTTAATGGTACAGAGTTTGTAGATTCATTTTTCAAGAAGAGATGATGTAAAAATCATATTTTCCCAAAATCAGCACTAAACTAAATTAAATATTAACATTAAAAAAATGCAATTATGGGATTTTTAACATGGATTATTTTCGGACTGCTGGCCGGAGCACTTGCTAAAGCAATAATGCCAGGAAAACAGGGAGGCGGAATGCTGATCACTATGATTCTGGGGATCATCGGCGCTTTTATTGGGGGAGCAATAGGCGTATATGTACTTCATTGGGGGGATGTAGATTCTTTCTGGAATTTCAGAAGCTGGATCCTGGCCATCGGAGGAGCTTTACTGGTTCTGTGGATATACGGAATGCTTACGCGGAAGACAAACGCTTAATTAAAGCTGATAAAATTAAAACGGCGGATTTGAAATTTCAAATCCGCCGTTTCTTTGTACAATATAATTTAGTTAATTTTAATCTGGTAAGGCATTTCCATTTTTATTTCAGACTGCAGCTTTCTCTTTTCTGTAACCTGCTGAAGAATTTCATAGTTTGATTTTCCGATCTTGTTTTTAATCACTCTTGCCGAAATTTCATCCTGATTCAGGTCTTTAAATATCTGCTCGAAAGGCGTCATGCTTTTCGGGTATGAAGCGACGGCATAAGATTTTAAGCCCGCTTTCTGTGCAGCAAATTTTACCGCATCATTCAATGTTCCCAGCTCATCTACAAGACCTATTTGTTTGGCCCTTGTTCCGCTCCATACTCTTCCTCCGCCAATAGCATCAATCTGTTCAAAAGTCTTTTTTCTGTTCTGCGTTACAAAATACACAAATCTTTTATAGGTACCTTCAACACTTCTCGTAATAAGGTTTACTCCGTAAGGGGTAACGCCATTTAATGCGGAATAATACTGAGAATTGGCATTCGTAGAAACAATGTCTGAGCGGATTCCGTTTTTATTGGCAACATCCTTGAAATAAGGAATGACGCCGAAAACACCTATGGATCCAGTTAAAGTATTAGGTTCAGAGTAAATCTTATCTGCTGCCATCGCAATGTAATAACCGCCGGAAGCCGCATAATCACCAAAGGAAACAATAAGTGGTTTTTTCTTTTTTAACTGTTGAAGCTCAAAAAGAATTTCATCGGACGCATTGGCACTTCCTCCAGGAGAGTTAATTCTAAAGACCACAGCTTTTACTTTATCGTTATTTTGAAGGTCTTTAATATATTTAATATATTTTTCAGAATAAATGTCATTATACTCATCTCCTCCGTAGATTGATCCTGAGGCATATAAAACAGCAATTTTATCTCCGGATTTTTCATCTTCAGAATACGAAGCAATATATTTCCCTAAAGAAATTTTATTTAATTTTTCATCATCCTTAATGTTCAGTTTTGATTTAATCAACCGATCGTATTCTGTTTTCTGCATCAGCTTATCTGCAAGTTTGTATTTAAGCCCCAATTCAGGAATCATTCCGTAAAGGCTGTCAACTACGGTTCTGAAAGCAGCTGTATCAATTTTTCTTGAAGCCGCCATTTTTGAGGATGTGTTTTTCCAGATATCATTCAGAAGAGTGCTCAGCTGTTCCCTATTCTCGGGAGAAATATCATTTCTGAGGAATGGTTCAACGGCAGATTTGAATTTTCCGTGACGGATTACTTCAATTCCAATTCCATATTTATCCGCAAATTCCTTGAAGAAGGTTACTTCTGTGGCAAGACCTTTGAGTTCAATCATACCTGCCGGATTCAGGTAATACTGATCGGCAACAGAACCTAAATAATAGGAAGCCTGTGAAACGGCATTTCCATATGCATACACAAACTTACCGCTTCTTTTAAAATCTGCAATAGCATCTCGAAGATCATCAATCTGGGTAACTCCTGCATTAAGGTAATCTGCCTCAATACTGATTCCTTTAATATTATCATCTGTTTTGGCTTTGTGAATCGCCTCTACTGCATCATAAATCAGAACACTTTTGTTCTGATCGCTGATATCAAACAATCCTGTCTGCTCTTCAGTAGGGCTGTCAATGATATTGGTTTTGAGATTAATCGTAAGTACCGAATTCTTTTTTACAACTACAGACTTTTCACTTCCCATGGCACTAAAAACCAGCATTATGATGAAAAAGAAGAAAAACACAACACATAATATGACAATAGCCACTATATTTGCGAGTACATTTTTAAAAAAGCTTTTCATAAATAATCATTTTTCAATATGTCGCAACATAAAGTCGTTTTGTTACTTGGAAGTAATCTCGGGGATCAAAAAAAAAACCTGCGGACCGCTCTGGACAAAATAAAACAGGCAGGAAATGAAATATTTAAAGTAAGTGATTTTTTAACATCCGAGCCGGTGGAATTTGCCAGTTCCAATATTTTTTGTAATATTGCAACAATAATATTCACACATCTTTCGCCATTTCAGCTCCTTACCCTTATAAAAAGTATTGAAGCGGAAATGGGACGAACAGACGATTCTGCTGTAACCGGCGGCCATACCGATAGGGTTATTGATATTGATATCGTTACGTTCAATGAAATAAAATTTGTATCAGCAAGGTTAAGAATCCCTCATAAGAAACACCTTTCTGAAAGAGAATTTTCAAGAATATTATTAAAAGATTTTATCTAAAAAACATAAAAAACATATTGTATGAAATTAAGTTTATTGTTATTGGCTGCAATGCCTGTTGCAATGTATGCACAGGATAGTATTGCTGTCAGCTCTACTGATATGTATCCCAATACATTTTCTTCAGGTTCAGCGAACGTCCAACCTTTTAATAATACAACAAGACGATTTAACGACTGGTCTGTATCAATAGGAGGGGGTGCGGCGTTTATGGTTCATTCGGATCTTAAATCCATTACCGATCAAAAGGTTAACTGGGGGTATAATTCCTATGTAAGCTTAGACAAACAGATCTCGCATGTTTTCGGGATAAGCCTTATTTATCAGAGAGGTGAAACAACACAGAAGGCGCAGCTGGAAGGAGCAGCAGGTATTGCCGCGGGAATCGGGGAGGCAAAAACGAAATTTAATCAGATTGCTTTATTGGGTGATATTAATTTTTCCAATCTTTTAAGAAGAGTTGATAATCATTCTCCGTACAGATGGGCCGCGCATGGATACGCAGGTATTGGTGTGATGAACTTCAATACGTCATTGCATGACAATAATGAATTCAGATGGAGTAATGCTCCCGCAAGAATCCCTTTGTTCATTAATCAGAAACTAGATATAAATTCCATTTATTATCAGTTTGGGCTTGGGGTAAAATATAATGTTTCCAGGCTTATTGATATTGAAGCAAGAACCATGTATATCATCAGTGGAGATGATGAGTTCGATGGTGGCGGATATGCAGGTCCTGGAGACTATGATCCAAGCTCCGGAG
Organism: Chryseobacterium salviniae; assembly: GCF_035819015.1. NCBI lineage: Bacteria > Pseudomonadati > Bacteroidota > Flavobacteriia > Flavobacteriales > Weeksellaceae > Chryseobacterium > Chryseobacterium salviniae. The sequence continues at coordinate 100,062 of NZ_JAYLAA010000043.1, forward strand.
TTTCAAAATATAATATGATTGACAAAAGAAGATCTGATAATGCATGGACTATAAATCTCGGCCTTTCTTTCAAATTAGGAAAGCATATGACACATCTCGCATGGCACGATCCTCTCCAAGAGGCATACTACAGAGCTTATATCCTCGAAAACAAGAACCCTGAACTTCTTGTATGCGAAAAAGGAGATGCAGATAATGATGGTGTTTGCGACGACTGGGACAGACAGCCTGATACCCCTTCAGGAGCAAGAGTGGATGGTGCCGGCGTTGCACTAGATATTGATATGGACGGAACTATAGATTTATATGACAAATGTATAACTGTTCCAGGACCTGTTGAAAACCAGGGTTGCCCTACAAATAAATAAAACTATTATTAAATAACTAAAAAAAATACATATGAAATTAAGTTTAGCGATTGTTGCATTAGCATTAGCTGTTCCCGCAACAGGCTTTGCACAAGACTCAACAGCAGTCTCTTCAGGCAGAGAATACCCAAATACATTCTCTTCAGGTTCTGCAAATATTTCCCCGTTCACAAATAAATCAAAAAGGTTCAATGATTGGGCAGTTTCATTTGGTGCCGGTGTACCATTGGTTCAGTCTGCAGATTTAACTTCCTTAAAAAACGGTAATGGTAAAAATCTATTTGGTTATTCCGCATACGTAAGTATTGATAAAGCAATTACCCACGCTTTCGGAATTAATTTGCAATATGACAGAGGAGAAACCAGACAAGGATGGTTCAATACAAAAAAAGACGCACCCGCTAATGCATCGGCAAAACAGCAGGTTGGTGCACGAACACAGTATGATGCCATTTCATTAATCGGAGACGTTAACCTTTCCAACCTGTTCAGAAGAGTGGATAACCACTCCCCATACCGATGGGCCTTGCATGGATATGCCGGCTTAGGAACTTTGGCATACCGTGCATACCAGAAAGATGAGACAGGAGACAGAATGGTAACTGAAGTTAAACCTTTTAAACTTGGCTCTATGTTTGCACAAGCCGGAGCAGGTCTTAAATTCAAGGTAAACCATAGAATTGATCTTGAAGGAAGAGTAATGTATGCGATTACCGGTGATGATGAGTTCGATGGTGGAGGCGACAAATATAGCGCTATCAACCAAAGAGAAGAACAGGTTTCCGACAACTTCTTTAATGCAACACTGGGGCTTTCCTTGAAACTGGGTAAACATGAATCTCATGTGATGTGGCATGATCCGCTTCAGGAAATGTATTATAAACTGGATGTTCTGGCCAGCAAAAATCAGGATATTGAAGTTTGTAAAAAAGGCGATCTTGATAATGATGGTGTTTGTGATGACTGGGACAGACAACTTGACACTCCTTCGGGAGCAAGAGTAGACGGTGCCGGTGTTGCTCTTGATACTGATCTCGACGGAGTAGTTGATCTTTACGATAAATGTGTAACCGTTCCGGGACCAGTTGAAAACAATGGATGCCCTACATCTACTCCTGTACCAGACGGACCAGTGATAGAGGGTGAAACAAAATTAGAAGGAATTGAATTTGATTTAAACTCAGACAGAATCTTACCTTCAAACACTCCTATCCTAAACAATGCCGTAAACTATATCAACTCTTCCAATGGATCTTATACCGTAATAGGCGCTACCGACACCAGAGGATCTGATGCCTATAACCAAAAATTATCTGAAAGAAGAGCAAACAGTGTTAAAAATTATTTAATCGAAAATGGTGTTCAGTCCGATAAATTAAATGCTGTAGGAAAAGGTGAGAAAAATCTTAAATATCCAGAATGTAACCCTGCAACAAAATGCCCTGAATGGAAAAACAGAGCCAACAGAAGGGTTTATTTTGAGGCTAAATAATATTGCTCATTTCATAAACAATACTAAAGTCACGCAAAGCGTGGCTTTTTTCGTTAGCTTAGTTTTACTATTTTTATCCCATGATTTCCCAACAAGATTTTCAAGAATTAAAATTTAAAACCTTACAATATTTTTGGGGGTATAGTACCTTCCGGGATTCCCAGGAAGCCATTATTGATTCTGTCATTAATGAGAAAGACACCCTCGTTCTTTTACCAACCGGCGCCGGAAAATCGCTTTGTTATCAGCTTCCTGCCTTACTAAAAGAAGGAACCTGCCTCGTAATTTCGCCTCTTTTGGCATTAATGAAAGATCAGGTAAGCCAGCTGAAAGCAAGAGGTATTGAAGCCGAATATTTGTCTTCCGAGTTGGATGAATATGATGCTGAAGGCATTTACAATCGTTGTAAGGAAGGATTGACAAAATTGTTGTATATCTCTCCGGAACGATTGACCAATAAACAATTTCTTCAGAATATCGAAGAAATTCAGATGTCTTTTATTGCGGTGGATGAAGCACACTGTATTTCGGAATGGGGACAGGATTTCAGACCAAGTTACCAGAATATTAAAGAATTCAGAAGAAATAATCCTAAAATTTCCTGTCTGGCTTTAACGGCAACAGCAACACCGAAAGTTCTGGATGAAATTAAAGCAAAGCTTGAACTTAAAAATCCGCAGGTTTTCCAGAGAAGTTTTAAAAGGGATAATATCAGAATTTTTACTGAAGAGATTTCCGATAAATTCCAGAAAATCTATGACATCCTGAAGTTTACCAGACAGTCGGGCATTATTTATGTAAGAACAAGAAAAGAAGCCGAGCTTCTCAGCGAATTTTTACAAAAAAAACAATTAAAAAACGTTGATTTTTTTCATGCAGGCCTCACAACTAAAGACAAAAACGCTAAACAAACCATCTGGAACAACAGTGACAGCCATGTTCTCATTTCAACTAACGCTTTTGGGATGGGGATTGATAAAGACAATGTACGTTTTGTGATTCACTATTCCCCTTCTCCTTCCATTGAAAACTATTACCAGGAAATCGGAAGAGCAGGAAGAGATGACGAGGAAAGCTTTGCCTTTTTGCTTTGGGACAAACAGGAGCTTTCCAATTTTGACGACATTCTAAAAAACCAGATTCCGAACAAGGCAGAATTCTTAAAGATCCTTAGCTACCTCTACTCCATTTTCCAGGTAGCAGAATTTGAAATGCCCGAAAAAGTTTTTGAGCTGAATTTAAACGGAATTCAGAATTTTACAAAGCTTTCATCAGCCAAAATTAAAAACGTCCTGAATTTTCTTCACAATCAGGAAATTATCTATTTCAACGACTATAAAAGCCTTTCTTCCCTGCAGCTTCTGATGCAGCCTGATGAGATAGATCAGCTTCCTCAAAAAGATTCTTATTTTATTGAGCTTATGCTTCGTACAGTTTCAGGAATTACAGCGCACAAAGTAATGTTCAGCGAACAACAGGTAAGCAATAAGATCGGGGTTAGTGTTCATTTAATTAAAGAAAGACTGAAAGAGCTTCAGCAGAAAGGATATGTTGAATATATTGACGGTGCCTTATCCAGCATTAAATTTCTAAGGCCAAGAGACGAAAGATTAAATAATTCCCAATACTGGAAGCTTTTTGAACACATTCAGAAAAACAAAATTCAGAAATGGGAAGAAATGAAATTTTACATTGAGGATAGCCGATACTGTAAGATGAAACTGATTCTCACTTATTTTGGTGAAAAGAAATCTAAAAACTGCGGAAAATGTTCAGTTTGCGAAAGAAACAGGCAGTCTATTTTCGGAAAGAATATTTCTGGTGAAATCATTCAGGTGCTTGCTGAAAAGCCCTGCACGATAGAGGAAATTTCCATTCAGCTGAATTATCATCCTAAAGAAAATATTCTGGAAACTCTTATTTATCTTTTAGATTCCGGCAAAGTGAAAATGCTTAATTTCAGAACATATGCTTTAGCCTAAGTTATATCTAATTTTATTGATAAACAGCTTATCTTTGCATCATGAAATCATTGAAAGTCGTTTTTTTAGGGACTCCGGAATTTGCAAAAACATCTTTGGAAGCAATTCATCAATCTCATCATGAAATCGTGGGAGTTGTAACCGTAGCAGATAAGGCAAGCGGGCGCGGACAGAAGGTTAATCAGTCGCCCGTAAAAATTTTTGCAGTGGAAAACAATATTCCTGTTTTTCAGCCTGAAAAATTAAGAAATACTGAGTTTTTGGAAGAATTGAGAAAGCTCGATGCCGATGTTTTTGTGGTAGTTGCATTCAGGATGATGCCGAAAGTACTTTTCGAAATGCCAAAAATAGGAACGTTCAATCTTCATGCTTCCCTGCTTCCGGATTACAGAGGTGCTGCTCCTATTAATTATGCGGTAATCAATGGTGAAGAAAAAACAGGAGCCACTACTTTTTTTATCAACGAAAAAATTGACGAAGGAAATATCCTGCTTCAGGAAGAATTAGCGATTTTGCCTGATGAAAACGCAGGAAGCCTCCACGACAGGCTCATGGAAATGGGCGCAAAACTCGTAGTGAAAACCCTGGATGGGCTTGCTGAAAATACCATTACGGAAAGGCCTCAACCTCACGTTGAGCATCCTAAAAATGCTTATAAAATATTTAAGGAAGATACTAAAATAGACTGGACAAAAAAATCTAAAGAGGTTCACCAATTTATTTTAGGAATGTCGCCTTATCCTGCTGCTTTCACCAATTTACAAATTGGAAACGACGAAAAAGGACTGAAAATTTTCAATGGTAAATTCGAGGTTGAAAATCATGACAAGCCTGCCGGAACGTTGGATATTTCAAAAAATGAGTTTAAAATTTATACTGCGGACGGAATATATTACCCTTCAGAATTACAGCTTGAAGGAAAGAAAAGAATGAGTATTAAAGATTTTTTGAACGGTTTCAGAAGCTTTGAGAATATTAAGATTATTTAAAATAAATTTATTAAAAAGAAACCTTCAAGGTTTTTGAAACCTTGAAGGTTGAATATTTAACAGGTATCAATCAATTCCAAATTAACAACGAATTTAATTCACAATTGACCATTTACTTTTAAAGTTGTACCATCTCAGTTACCTCAACATCGTATCCTCCAACCTGTGGTTTGATATTAGGATTCTGAGTAATTACTTTAAATTTATTGATTCCAAGATTTTTCAGGATCTGAGTTCCGATACCGTAATCTCTGTAGTTGTACGCTAATGTCGGATGCTGAACCTGTCCGTCCTGATAATTCAGGAACTGCTGAAGTTTTCTTAATGTATTTTCGGAACTGGAAACATTATTAATGAAAATAATAGCACCTTTTCCTGCTTCGTTCACCATACTGGTTACTTTCTCCAGCAAAGGCTTTTCACCGTTATTTAATCTTGTCAGAACGTCAAAATAAGAATCGGAAGACTGTACTCTTACCAAAACAGGCTCATCAACCGTCCATGCTCCTTTTGTTAAAGCAAAATGAATCTGATCATTTGAAGTTTCCCTGAAGGCATAAAAATCATAATCTCCGTAAGCCGTTTTTACCTTTCTTTCTTCAATTCTTTCAATAAGATTTCCTTTTTTCAGCTGATAATGAATCAGGTCTTCAATCGAAACAATTTTCATATTATGTTTCTGTGCAAAAGCATACAATTCAGGCAAACGAGACATGGAACCATCTTCGTTCATGATTTCACAGATCACCCCTCCCTCTTTTAATCCTGCCAGACAGGTAAGATCAATCGCAGCTTCCGTATGACCGGCTCTTTTTAAAACACCTCCTTTTTTTGCGCGTAGCGGAAAAATATGTCCGGGACGCATAAAATCGGTCGGTTTAGATTTTTCATCCATCAAAGCAAGAATGGTTTTGGCTCTGTCTGCCGCGGAAATACCGGTTGAAGTTCCATTTCCAAGAAGATCTACCGATACGGTAAAAGCTGTTTCCTTCGGATCGCTGCTGCGACTTACCATTACTTCCAAACCAAGCTCATCGCATCTTTTTTCGGGAAGCGGCATACAGATCAATCCTCTTCCGTGTAGTGCCATAAAATTAATGATTTCCGGTGTCGTCAGTTCTGCGGCACAAAGAAAATCCCCTTCATTCTCTCTGTCTTCATCATCTACTACTATGATTATTTTACCATTTTTAAGGTCTTCAATAGCCTCGGGAATAGTATTTAATTTAATATCAGACATTTTTACTTTAAATTTTTGCAAAGATACTCATAAAATAAGCATCTCCCAATTATGATAAGGGTTTGTTATCCATTAAGGACAGCGTCTTTCGCTTTTCTGAAAATTGTATATGAATCCAATCTTTTCTGATGGTCATAAATATGAGAATTAATCATCAGTTCATTAACATTGAACTTTTCCTGAAAGCTTTTCAGCTGTTCTTCAATTTCAGCCTGATCACCTATTAATGTATAACGCAGCTTCTGTAAAACCATCGATTTTTCCATCGGTGACCAGATGTTATCCATATCATCAACAGGCGGAGCAAAAGGTTTCCTGTCGTTTCGGATGATATTGATAAACGCCTGGAATAAAGTGGTAGAAATTTTATGAGCTTCTTCTGAAGTCTCTGCAGCTACCCCATTGATACAAGCAATAATATAAGGTTCGGTGCAGTATTTTGAAGCTTCAAAATTTTGTCTGTAAATATTGAAAGCCATTTCCATCTGTTCCGGAGCAAAGTGTCCTGCAAATGCGTAAGGAAGCCCAAGCTCTGCTGCTAAAAAAGCACTATCTGTGCTTGATCCCAGAATATACAAAGGAATATCAAGGCCTTCTCCAGGAATTGCCCGTACCAGCGCTTCAGAATTTTCTTTAGAGAAATATTTCTGCAGCTCCAGGATCTGTCTTGGAAACTGCTGATTGATAATGGCCGGATTTCTTCCTAAAGCCTGTGCTGTGAGACCATCCGTTCCGGGAGCTCTACCCAATCCGAGATCAATTCTTCCCGGGAAAAGCGATTCCAGAGTACCGAATTGTTCGGCGATAACGAGAGAGCTGTGATTTGGAAGCATGATTCCACCCGAGCCCACTCTTATTTTTTTGGTTCCGTTAGCGATAAAACCGATCAGAACAGAAGTTGCCGAACTGGCAATGCTTTCCATATTATGGTGTTCTGCAAGCCAGAATCTTTTATAATCTAAACTTTCGGCATGATTGGCTAATGAAAGGCTGTCCTGAAAGGTGTCGTGAATGGTCTTGTCCTTTTTTACGGGAGCAAGATCCAGCACGGATATTTCGAAGTTTTGCATAATTTAAAATTTAGGTTCTTAAAACCTAAGCAAATTTAACGCTAATATTTTTCATTAGTTACTTTTTGTAATTGATAAGACTGATTGATGAATTCAGGGAAAAACTATTGAAAAACTTATTTTTTACCTAATTATTTTACAATATAATTGTTCCGAAAACTTTAGATCCATGAAAATGTATTACAAAACCTACAGCAAATGAGTATAATATTCTATTAATATTTGTATTAAATGTAAAAAAATTCAATCATTAATTATTTCACAATAAAACTTTACCAAAAACAACCAATTCATATAATTAAAATATCTTTTATTGAGAACTAATTCATTTTTATTACATTTGAATAAATATTTAATAATTATGAAAAACATTATTCAGACACCGTTTACCAATGATTTAAAAACACAAATTGATGCTAAAATTGCAGAATTAGAAGCTTTATTCCAGGGAAAACTCGCTGCTCTCAATGCAGATCAAAGAAAACTTTACGGAACCATAAACGAACAGAACAAGCTTTTCGTAAACAAGGTGAGAGATTATAAAATGAACCAGCCCCAGCTGAGTGCCGATGATGTGAATTGGGATGAGTTTGAAAATGATTATCAGGCCCGGATTTTCTTAGAAACAAGAAAGGAGAAATTAGCCAGCCTGGTATATCAAATGGAAAGCACCAAGATTTTACACGATTACGATAATTATAATGATGCCTTAGACGATTATGCATACTCCCAATACAAAAAAGGAAGAGAGGTGGTTGGTTTTGCAGAAAAAGTAGCAGACCTGAAACAGTTTTTTCCAAGAACAGCCAAAAGTAACAATACCGAAGCCGAAAAATAATTCAAAATAGCATAGAAAGCACCCGTGACCTAAACGTTAAGGTGAATTGAAGACCTGATTAAGTCTTTTTACCTTCTGTTTAAGTTTTCTTATTTTATGTTTAGGTGTATTGTCCAAAATTTTAAATCTTTTGGCTAATATTTTGGCAAACCCGGTTAAAATTTCGGCTATTTCTATCAAAATTTTAAGGAAAACAAAATCAGACAGTTTATTATTGGCTGTCTGATTTACCTTAGAATTAAATTGTCCATCCTTTTTTATAACAAATAACAATGGAATGTTGTTTCATGATGGTAAGGATTAATTCTTCAAATAAAAATAACACGCCAGGTTTTGACGCAGGCAGGATCTAGCTTTGCTTTTAGAAATATGTAAACAAAATTAATAATCATTAAAAACACAAAATATGGAAGAATTTGACGATGAGTTCGGGGATCTCTCCCAGTTCAAAATACTTTCTTTTGAAGAAGTAAATCAAGGATTTACAGGAAACAATGCTTTTGCAGATACAATTATCAACAGAGATAATTCTCCTCAGTTTCGGAGTAAATTCCATGACTACAGAAATACACCGTTGGGGTATTCTTATCTTACAGACGATCCCGTATCTGTATTTCCTTCAACCGGAATCAATGAAAAAGGAGAAAAAGGCTACGAATACAGGGCAGCAGTTTTGCCTTGTGAGAATGGTTCTCAGGTATTGGGAAGTTATAATGCTAACAAAAGAGAACCTCAAAGCCTTTTCTTATTTTATGAAAAGCCTAATTCCAAGAAATTCAACTTTGCAGGAGATTTTTATGCTGCTAAAATGGGGGATTATTTCGTAAGCCTCTTTAAAAAATTTCCGGAGCCTTTGCCATCTAAAATCAATGGAAAGTTTTTCAAGAACATTGCTTCTATGGAAGATGAGGCAGGTTATCTGGCACAGCTGGCTTATACCCATGAAGGAGATAAAATTAATGCCACTCTTGTACGGGATGCTTTGATGAGAGAATATCAGTTTTATACAAATGACAAACAGTTTGACAAACTATTAGGAAACATTTCTCAAATTCCTGCAGACGCTATCGGATGGTGTGCCGCGCAACTGGAAGACTTTAAACCGGATGAAAAAAATTACGACCCCGCATCTAAAGATTATTCTCCCCTTATTCCTCTTTTTGCAGGGGCTGCAGTTCCTGTAAATATGAACAAGGCTGCGCAATTTTTTGAAGATCTGGGCAGCAATCCTTTTGTACAGGGCGTAGAAACAGCTTTCAGCCAGGTTTGGGAGTTGGTAAAACAATCTGCAGACAAGGTTAAGGATGCTGCTATTGACCATCTGCCTGACTCCTTCAAAAAACTGGTAACCAGGATTACAGGAATTATCAATACCATCAAAACCTTTCTATCAGAAATTAATGAAATCGTTTCTGGTTTGGCACAGAAAGGGATTGAGTTTCTAAAAATCCTTAATGCTTTTAACTGTGGGATCCTCAATGGATTGGTGAGTTTGGTACAATGTATTTTGTATATTCTGGAATTTCTTTTACAGCCTACCACTACATTTTCTTACCAGCAGTATTTGGAAAGAAGAAACCTTTTGGAAAAAGCAGAAGATGTATTGGATTGGGTATATGAAAATGTACCTGTGTTTTTAGAAGGGGTTAAAAAACTGTTTCGATCCAGTGTGAATATATCCCAATCTGATTTTGAGGGTATTTTTGACCAATTGAAAGAATACTGGGATAACACTTCTCGCTATACAGTAGCATTTTATACAGGGCTTATAGTCTTTGAGTTCATTATCAACATTCTACTTCTTATCTTTACCGCAGGGGAAGGCAACGTGGTAAAAGGGGCCACTTATGTACAGAAAGCATCCAGCCTGCTTCGGGTTATAACCAGAGAAGCATTTTCAGCAGCAACATTTGGGCTTACTGATTTGCTGCTGGGGCTTGGTAAACTAATGTTAAGATTCTCCAAAGCCTGCGCAAAAGGTTTCAAAGGATTTATTAAATTTATTGAAGAACTCTTGCAGGGCGCTAAAAATGGAGCAAAGGCGGAGGATCTGGCGGAGGAAGCGCAGGATATAGAGGAAGTCGTTATAAAAGCTAAACCTAAAAAGCTGTCTATAATAGATAAAGAAATTGAAGAGATTTATAGAAAACAACTTTTAGGAAGTGGAGGAGGAAAAAGATTTACGAGAAAGGGACTCCAAAAAATGGCGAAATTAATAGAAGAAAAATATGCAGATATTGGTCTTAAAGTTGAAATAGTAACGAAGAGAAGCCACCCTAACAGGTATAAAGCCTGGACGACTTATCCCAAAGATATATTGGCTAGTTGTAGAACCCATGAGATACCACCAAAAATGTTTTTACGCTACGATGCCACAGAACTTACTGTACAACATGAAGTTTGGCATATAGACGATTTCAAAAAGTTAGGTTTTGACGAATATCATAATACCCCAAACTGGAAATTGGAGGAACTTGTATGGGAGAGAGTTTGGAAAACTAAACAAAGATGGACGGAACTAGAACTTGTGGATTCTTATCGATATTATAAAGAAGAAACTTTTAAACAAGGAGCCATTCCTAAAGTAATTGATGAGATGGAACAGATTTCTAAAAAATATCCTAAAAATAAAATTTAAAATATTATTAATATGACTTTAACAGAAGAACAAGCTTTAAAATTGGGTAAAAAAGTAATGAGTGATATTGGTTTTGAGTATGATCAAAAAGATGAAATTACTGCCAAATATGATGATGGCAAAATCCTTGAACAAGGTATTAATATTTGGCTAGTTAGTTTTCAATATGGAAAAGAAGATTACGGAAGAAATGTTGGAGTTCACGTTTCCATTTATGATAATGAAAAATTAGCCGTCAGTATTTCCTATCGTAATGGCTTCATAGCTTTAGGTTATAATGCAGAAAAGGACAAATATTTTGTAAAAGATAAGAGACCTTAATTATGAATATTAAAAACAAAGAAGCATTAGATTTGGGTATTAAAGTAATGCAAGATATTAAATTTGAATATGACACAAAAGAAGAAGTTAAAGTAACATTTGATGAAAATAAGCTATATCCAAATCGCAATATTTGGTTAATAGGATTCTTATATGGAAAAGAGGATTATGGTAGAAATGTAGATGCAATTTTACATATAGATGACGACACTAAAACTCCTAGAAAATTACTGTTTCGGAATGGTTCTATAACTTTAGGTTATGATGCAGAAAAAGACAAATACTTTGTAAAAAGCAAAAGACCTTAATAGCTGCCAAAACCACTTTCGAAATATATCAGAAAGTGGTTTTCTTTTTACTAAAGCTTGCGCAAAAGGATTTAAAGGATTTATCAAATTTATTGAAGAACTCTTGCAGGGCGATAAAAAGTTAAATACAAACCTATTATTCCTGTTCCATTCCCCAACAATCAATATAAGAATATGTCTGAGTCTCCACATATTGTGGCAGATGGTTTGAAAAATCTTAAAGATTTTGTCACTTCATTTGATGAAATTTCTACTGCTGCTGTTTTCAATATTGTAAGGCTACCCCTGCTATTTCGGATGATGTGCTTTTTGCTGTTACTTATTTGGTAAAGAACATCATAGAGGATAATATGCCTGAAAGTATCAAAATTATATACAACAAGCTGAAAGCTGTTTTTAATGATTTGCTGAATGTGGTTTTAGGAATTGAAAACTTTATCAAAGCAGAACTCAATAGCGAGATCGCTAAAATCAATGCTTTCTTGTGTGGTTTAATCAATGGGCTTATTTCACTGGTACAGACTATCATTATGCTTTTGGCAATGGTAGTTGAAAAATTTCCAATTTTTGAAATAGAAAAAAGCAGTCCTTTGGAATTGGCAAAGCATCAGGAAGAACTCGAATTTATTGAGGATTTTGTAGATTTATTTGCAAAAAACTCTAAAGAATTTTTTGAGGGTGTTAAAAATCTTTTTAGTGACGGAAAGATTTGGAAAGAAATTTCTGAGTTTTCTGATATGCTGAAAAAGAAATTTATTCAAATAAAAGATTTAAATGAATATTTCTGGGCTTGCTTTATAGGAGGGGTTGCCCTTGAATTAATTCTGGATGCTTTAATTGCTTACTTCACAGGCGGAAGCTCATTAGTTGCCGAAGCATCTGCAAAAATCAGTCGATTGACAGCCAAAGCAGAGCAGCTGGGAGCCAAAGCTATTAATTTTGGAAAAGGTTTAGGGAAGAAAGTTGCCAATTCTGCAAAAGATCTTTATAAATGGCTGGAAAAGGAGTTTTTAGAAATGCTGGAAGCAATAAAAAGCGGTAAAGTTGCGGAATGGATTAGAAAGAAAATTGATACTATATTTGGAAGCGGCAATAGGGTTCATGATCAAGTAGTTGAGGATATTGAGGAGCTTTTCAGAAAAATTAATGATGATTTTGGATCGATGGGGGCAGGTTGTTAACTATAAAAGAGATTAAAAAACTTCGAAAATTATTAAAGGAACTTTATGATGTAGATTTGAAAATCGTAGATAAGGACTTTGGAATGAAGCAAAAGCTTAAAGACTGGAATGCAAGAGGTGTAGTAGGTTCTTTCAATCCAAGACTTAAAACTATGTTTTTGCGTTCAGAAGTTTCAGAGTTAACCGTTTTTCATGAAATGATTCATATGAAAACCTGGAAAAGATTGTCACCTGAAGAGTATGCCAAACTACCCTTGTGGGAAGATGAAACAATAGTTTGGGATGCTATCTGGAAAACAAAAGATAAATGGACAAAAATTGAACTTGTAGATTCTTACGAATATATGAATAAGTTCAGGAAAGAATCTGGAGTAAGCAAAATTTTCATTGATGAAATGGAAGAATTAGTAAAATTAAGAAAATTAGGAATATTAAAATAAGAATTATGAAAAATACTGAGGAACAAATAATTGAATTATCTAAAAAAATTCTAAACAATTCTGGATTCGGTTATGATGACGAGAATCAAATAAAGTGTGTAGAATTAAGTGAAGATTCTTTTTTTGGTTATAACAAAAACAAAAATCAAAACATTTGGCAGATTTCTTTTTTATGGGGAGAAGAAGATTTTGGTAAAAGCAGAGGTGCTTTGCTATATATTGATGATGATAAAAAATTACCTCTTTTGTTAGTTCATTCACTCGGTCAATCTAAAATTACCTATTCTTTATTAAATGATGGAAAAACCATTGTTAGTAGTACTAATGTAAAGTTCACTATTGAAGAGTAAAAATGAAACATACAAAAGTAGAAATAGAATCTATTATTCTTAAATTAATGAAAGACATTAAAAGAGAGTACTATACAGACAAAGACATTTTTATTGAGTTTGAAAATAATATTGATGCGGGTCATAATATTAAACAGATAAAAAACGGGTGGTGTGTTGGTGTTCCTGTGCCAGATTATCAATTTGAAAAAGATGAATATGTCTCAATATTGATTTTTATAGATGATGATACAGGAAAAATAGAGGGCTTTTTAGACAATTCTATGGGAAGACCGCTACCATTAAAAGCTAAGTTAGATAACAATGGTAAATACATATTAACCGCTATTAAATAATTATAGCATTAAAAGATTGTAATAAAAATAGTCTTCAGTATTCTATAAGATTATAAATTATGAAATATACAAAAGTAGAAGTAGAACAAATAGTAAAAACTTTTAAAAGAATACAAGAGGAAAATAGCATATGTATATGAAAATACAGTAGCCAAAGGAAAGTGACAGCTACCAAGAAATCCCAATCATAAATTTAATCAATTTCAGTCGGAATCTACAGTGGAATTTGATATTTTGATTGAAGTTGATGATGCAGGAAATATTATGAATGCTTATCAGATGGTGTGCCGCGCAACTGGAAGACTTTAAACCGGATGAAAAAAATTACGACCCTGCTTCTAAGGATTACTCTCCCCTTATTTAAAAATTATTGGCTATCATGTGAACAGAGATTGATTGAATAAACAAACCTCACAGGCTTTAAAAACCTGTGAGGTTTATGATTTACACGTCGGCAATATTTATTTCGATTTCTCTTTCAGATAAGTATAATGATTAATCAAAATCCTGATTTCATTAAATTCAAAATCGCTCGGCAATGCGTTTTTCCATTCCGTTAAAGTTTCTTTAGGATCAGATTTAAACAAATCTTCAAAAGCTTTGATTTTATCGGAAGTAACAACTCTTGAAATATCCAGCAATCCCTGCTCTGCAAATTTTGCAAGATGCCCGATGACCGTTTCCTTTACCAATCCTCTCTCCAAAGCAATTTCCGAAATGGTTTTCCCCTCCTCAAATAACTGAAAAGTGAGAACTTGAGATGGCACTTTGGCAATCTTCATGCTCACTTCCTGATTGTTTTTTTCGTCGAGAAGCCTGGTTTCCAGCAGGTGAATTTCTTTAAGACTGTTTAAATATTCTTCAATATCTTCCAGCCACACCCTAAATTCTTCGTTGTATTGTTTCAAGCCTTTGGTTCCTTTAATTTCGGCATAAAAATCTTTCAGCGGACTGAAGACTTTATCCCTGATTTCCGTAAAAAAGAAATTTACGGCTCCTTTGGTTTTATTTTCAATTTCAGACCATTCTTCTTTCTGTTTGATAAAATTATTAACCTTCTGGAAAATAACCCGTTCCAGTTTCTCAAATATTTTACCCAAGCTTACAATTTCAGGCTTTATCTGATTATACAATTGCTTTGTCTTCAGGTGATTGAGGCTTTTCGTAACCATGGAAAGATTATTCCAGTCTTCCACTTCTTTCAGCAACCATTGGGAATCTACTGTACGAAGCACTTTCCTGATGCTGTAATCATACTTTTCATTATTTAAAATAGCTTCAACCTTATCATTGGCTACCGTATCGCTATGAAAAGTAAGGATTCTATTGTCTTTAAAAATAACTTCCGGAGTAATTTTAGATTTTAAAACAATACCTTCCAATGTTCGACACCGAGATAACGCCACATACACCTGCCCTGCCGTGAAGCTTTTCCCGGCATCAATAATCACCCTGTCGAAAGTAAGTCCCTGGCTTTTATGGATGGTTACCGCCCAGGCAAGTTTTATCGGAAACTGTTCGAAACTTCCCAATACTTCTTCTTTGATATTTTTATCGGTATCAAGAAAATATTTTTTTTGTTCCCAGACTTCTCTTTTTACGGTAATTTCTCTTTCGCTGCCGTCAAGAATCACCTTTATTTCATTCTCTTCCAAAGCAGAAATTTCACCCAGCTTTCCATTAAAATATTTCTTCTCCCCTGAAATATCATTTCGGATGAACATGATCTGAGCACCTACCTTAAGATCAAGAAACTGCTCATTCGGGAACTGGTTTTCTCTGAATTCCCCGAAAAGTTTAGCTTCATAGGTTTTAGAACTGACCTTTAAATCATCCAGTTTTTCCTGATTGATGTCGTCTGCCATTTTATTATGGGAACAGAGATAAACGTACGGCTCGTCGCCCATTTCAAAATCTGGATTGTATCTTTCATTTAAGTGTTCAAAATCGATATTGGCCACATCACCGTCACGGATCGCATTCAGTATGGCAAGGAAATTCTCATCAGACTGGCGGTACACTTTCGTCAGCTCAATCGTAATCAAAGGAATTTCCTTGATCGCATGGCTGTCGAAAAAAAACGGAGAATGATAATACATCTTTAAAATATGCTCGTCTCTCACCACTGGCGGAAGCTGATACAAATCTCCAATGAACAACATCTGAACTCCCCCAAAACGCTGATTATTTCTCCTGATAAACCGTAATGAAAAATCCATCATATCCAGAACATCGGCACGGAGCATGGAAACCTCATCGATAATAATGATTTCCACTTCTCTTAAAAGTTTCAGCTTATCTTTCCGGTATTTGAAATGTGGCATCAGGTCGGCAATATTGTTTGCCAGACTGGTATCAATTCTTTCGGTTGTCGGAAGAAAAGTTCTCAGCGGAAGCCCAAACATGGAATGAATGGTAACGCCTCCAGCATTAATTGCTGCAATGCCCGTAGGTGCAACAACAATATGTTTTTTCCGAGTGCGTTTTACAAATTCATTGAGGAAAGTGGTTTTTCCTGTTCCCGCTTTTCCCGTTAAAAATACACTTCGGTTCGTATGTTCTATTAAGTCAAAAAAATGATTGTTCATCGCCGTCAAAATTACGGAAAATGAAATTTAAATCCTTACCTTGGCATAACTTTTGGAAATTCCTGAAGATAACGAGAGAAAAACAACTTATGAAAATCCCTGTATTCGCTTTATGTATCGTGCTTTTTATGGCTTCCTGTTCTTCAGTAAAAAATCTGGATGCCACTCTTCCTAAAGATATTTCGGAAAGACCCGCTGATGAAAACAGCCAGAAATATGACCAGGCTCAATTGGATAAATTGAAAGCTTCTATTGAATCTGAAATTTCAAAAGAAAAATGCAAGGATGCTTCAGAATGGACTTTTGCTCCCATGGGCGCTAAAGGATGCGGCGGACCTCAGCTTTATATCGCTTACCCTAAAAAAATGGAAAGCTCTATTTTACCAAAAATTAATGATTATACCGCAAAAGTAAAAGCGTTTAACCAGAAATATTCTACGGTATCTGACTGTATGATGGTAATGCCTCCGGCTTCTATTAAATGTGTAAATGGAAAAGCAGAACTGGTTAATTCTTAAAACTCATAAAAAAATCTTGCTGTAGAGCAAGATTTTTATTTTGATAAGACTTTTAAGTCAATGATGAATTGTGAATGGCTAATTCATTAAGATAAAATTTACCTTTCACAATTCATTATTGATCAATTATCCTTCCAAGTTTTTTACATTTTCTTTGTACCATGAAGAATATTTTACATAATTATCAGCAATTCGGTTTACCTCTCCTTCGAGCAGCTGAGAATTGATATCCTTAATTTTCCTGGCCGGAACTCCACCCCAGACTTCACCGGATTTGATGTGTGTTCCCTGTGTTACTACAGAACCTGCTCCGACGATAGAATTTTCCTCAACAAGGCAATCATCCATTACAATGGCACCCATTCCGATCAGTACGTTATCTTTAATAGTGCAGCCATGAACTATTGCATTATGCCCTATGGAAACATTATTCCCTATATTTAAAGGATGTTTCTGATAGGTGCAGTGCAGCATCGCATTGTCCTGAACATTCACTTTATTTCCCATCTTTATATAATGAACATCTCCCCTTATTACCGCATTGTACCATATACTGCAGTCGCGTCCCATTGTAACATCACCTATGATGACAGCCGTTTCTGCCAAAAAGGTATTTTCTCCCATCTGCGGTGATTTCCCTAAAAGTTCTTTGATAAGTGCCATATTTAATTTGAATTTTTTGTAATAATTGAATTAGGAGATTCATTCATCATTTTTAAATCATGCCGATAGCAAAAATCTAATTGGCTATTCCTCGCTTCTAATTTCTAATTGCGTATTTTTGTATCTCAAATTTAAAGAAAAAATGCATACTATACTTATAGAGCCAACTGAAAACCCGAAAGTGATGAAATTTGTAGCGGATTATAATCTGATTCCCGGTTCTTTGGAACTGGACAGAGATTCGGACATTTCAGAAATCCCTTTGGCGCAGGAACTTTTCAACTATCCGTTTGTGGAAAGAATTTTTATTACGGCTAATTTTGTAGCGGTTGCAAAACAAGATACCATAGAATGGGAACATGTTGCGGAAAGCCTTAAAAACGTAATTGAGGATGAACTTTTGGCCAACCCGAGAATTTATCTTCAGAAGAAAAAGGAATTATACCAGATTTATGCTGAAATGACTCCGAATCCGAATGTGATGAAGTTTGTTTCCAACAAATTGCTTCTGGAGGGTTTTGTAGAAGTAAAATCAAGAGACGCTGCAGATGGAGTTCCTTTGGCACAGGCGATTTTTAAGGAATTCGACTTTGCTAAGGAAGTTTTTATTTCTGATAATTTTGTTGCTGTAACAAGAGATAATTCTGTAGAATGGCATCAGGTAATGATGACTGTTCGTGCATTGATTGCAGAATATCTTCAGAATGGAGGAAAAATTTCTGAAATAGAAGCACAAAAACATGAAAATCCCGTAGAAAAAATCATTAACAGAGACTACACAGAAGATGAACAAAAAATTTCAGATATCCTAAATGAATATGTTGCTCCGGCTGTAGAAAACGATGGAGGAAAAATATCTTTAATGGAATACGACCAGGAAAATAAGACTGCAAAAATGCTTCTGCAGGGAGCATGTTCCGGTTGTCCGAGTTCTACCGCTACCCTGAAAAACGGCATTGAAAATATTCTAAAACAATTCGTTCCGGATCTTGTAGAACGTGTAGAAGCTGTTAACGGATAATTTAATTGCGCAGAAAGATTGTAAACTTTAAATAAAAAAACTTGGAGAAAGAATTCTCAAACTCAAAGAAAGGAATTTTACTGGTAAATCTCGGTTCGCCAAAATCCACGGATGTAAAGGATGTAAAAGAATATCTTGATGAGTTCCTGATGGATGAAAGAGTAATCGACTACCGATGGATCTTCCGGGCATTGCTTGTACAGGGAATTATCCTGAAAACCCGTCCGCCTAAATCCGCAGAAGCCTATAAAACCGTTTGGACGGATGAAGGCTCACCTTTAATCGTTATTACTGAGAAAATCCGGAAAAAATTACAAAAACGGGTTGATGTTCCGGTAGAAATCGGGATGAGATATGCAGAGCCCAGCATTGAAACGGGAATCCGTGCTCTTGCTGAAAAAGGCGTTTCTGAAATCGTGCTTTTCCCGCTTTATCCGCAGTATGCGATGAGCACCACGGAAACTGTTATTGAAAAAGCTGAAGAGGTGAGGAAACTGAAATTTCCGGAAGTGAAGATCAATTATATTCAACCGTTTTATAATCGTGAGATTTATATCGATTGCCTTGCGGAAAGCATTCGGGAAAAACTTCCTGAACATTTCGATGCGCTGCAATTCTCTTATCACGGCGTTCCGGAAAGACATATCTTTAAAACAGATCCCACCAAAACCTGCAACCTCAACGATTGCTGCAGCAGGGAAAGTAATCCGAGCCATCAGTTCTGCTACCGCCATCAGTGTTTTAAAACCACTGAAACCGTTATTGAAAAGCTGAACCTTCCAAAAGAAAAGGTGATTGTTTCGTTTCAGTCAAGGCTTGGAAAAGACAAATGGATTGAACCTTACACAGATGAAACCTTTGAAACGATTCCTAAAAAAGGAATTAAAAATCTTGCGGTTGTTTGTCCTGCTTTTGTTTCGGACTGCCTGGAAACCCTGGAGGAAATTTCAGTGGAAGGCAAACACCAGTTTACTGAAGCCGGAGGAGAAAATTTCCATTATATTCCTTGCCTGAATGATGAGGATCGATGGATTGAAGTCGTCAAAACCTTATGTGAGGAAAAACTCAATGAATTTTATTTAGTGTAAAATAATAAGCCTTCGAAGTCGGAGGCTCTTTTTTTTGAAATTTAAAATTTACCTCCCATCCCCTTTATTTTAACATTATTAATTCATAAAAACAAAAAAAATAAATACACCCCCCTTATTTTTTTTTAATTTATTTCCTCTTTTTAAATATTTTTCTTAACTTTACCCCATCAAAACAATATCATCAACCTAAAAAAGTAAAATGATGAATACAACTGCAGAATTTTTAAAAAAAAAGATTGAGAACTTCGGTCCGGATGCTTTAGAAGCTTTTGCAAAAATGATGGAAAGCTTTGAGGAGAAAAATACGCCTTCAGTTTCACCATTTCATATGGATGAGATTTTATACAGGATTCAGTTCCACAATGAAAACCCTTCTACCAAACTGGATTTTTACGAAAACATTTCGGAGCTGAAAAAGTATTGTGCTTAAATGAAAATTCTTCTTTCTTCTATGGCAAAAAATGACATAAGGCTTCTTATGAGAGTTTTTAGCGCAGAACATAAGCAAAAAGGAATTGATTTTCTTGAGAGTCTTAAAGCTACCATCAATATGATAGTGCTGCATTCTGAAAGATCTGCAGGGATTAACACCTCTTCAATGGAAGGTTTTCCCGTTATTGTTCATTATATTTTTGAAAATCAAGAAACGTTGTTTATAACTGCTATTTTCAAAAATTAACCTGATTTCCAGACCATTATTATATTAAGCCTTGCAGATTTCATCTGTGAGGTTTTTCTTTTTTTACTTTATTTATAAAATTAAAACCTTCAAGGTTTAAAAAACCTTGAAGGTTGGTTTATGATGTAAATAATTTACTGTTGAAAAGGTAAAAATTATGAAGCCTTTAAGTCTATCTCACCGGAGTTCTGAATTCACCATAGCCTATCAAACCATCATAGTTTCTTCCAAACGGCGCATAATATAGAAATGCCTGGTAGAGGTTTTCCGTCTGCCAAAAGTTACCGTTGACTTCACCGAAATTGAGCGGGCCACCAGGATTTTTTGTGGCAAGGATGTAATTATAGAAACCCTGTTTAAGATATATTCGGGCAACATATTTCTTTGTTTCTGCGTCGTATTGCATTTGGTTTTCCTGGCTCGGCTTGAAATCATTGAAACCGCCCAATACATAGATTTCCTTATCTACAGGATCTGAGTCGAGTGAAAAATGAACCCAGGAATAATCGGCCTCTCTTTCCGCATCCCTTTCTCTTCCCAGGTCGTTTCGCCTGTAATACCATGCGCCATTAACATCAGGCTGGTACTGGTAATTCAACGGAAAAGCCCATACCGGATGAAGGTAGGTATTGTTAATGCCATCTTTTACTTCTGTTGCGCGAACCATGTCGGCAGCCATATTCATGTTTTTATTATCAAAATAATAAAATTCATTGTTTCCGGGGAAGACGAGAGACAGCTGCTGAAACAACAATTGATTTCCGAGTGTTGTGCTTGGCTTTAAGTTGTTTATGATAACATTCGGATTGTTGTTCTGCATGACGTTCAGCGTCATTGAGTTTACGTTGGAAGAAAGATCTCCGCCTTTTGAAGCTGCTTTCACCTCAATCCTTTGGTTGGCTTCGGGATTTCTTGCATCGGCAAATCTTGAAACATTTATTGCCAATGATGCTGCATCTTCAACGAGATAAAATCTTCTTTTAAATAAAGGTTGATCTGCAGAGTTTTTATAAACGATAATTTCATAATTCCCGGATATTTTAAGCTGCATTTTATCATTCGGGAACGTGAGTTTGTAGTGGGTGTACGGCTGAAGCGTATTGAAAGAATACTGAAACCTGTCCAGCAAAGCGTTTAAACTTCCTGTAGCATATTCGGTGAAGAAAAGATTGTCGTCTTCCCAGTTCCTGTTGTAATGTTTGATGGTATATCTGTAAATTTCACTGGCGTTGGTAAGGTCGTCAAAGCTTAGAACCAGCTGCTGGTTAAAATAAATAACCGGTGTTTCATCATTGGTTTGAGGATTGAATAGCTGAATGCTCTGGATATTCTGTCCAAAAACAAATCCGCTCAGGGTAAGTAAAAATAGTCGCAAAGTTTTCATTATGACGAAGATAAAGAAAAACGGGAGATTTTGGAGGTGATCCAAAGGTTTTTAATGACATTTTAATTGGAAATATTTAGATCATACTATTTTACACCCTAACTTTTGTGATTACATTTGTTGTTATTAAACATATACATATTATGCTTCAGATACAACGTTTCGTATTTAATTTTGCCAGTGAAAACACATACATTGTTTATAATGAAAATAAAAATGCGTGGCTGATTGACCCGGGAAATATGAATAATGAAGAAACCAAAGCGATCGCAAATTTTATTGTTGAAAATAAGCTGAATATTGAGAAAATTCTTTTAACTCATGCTCATATTGATCACATTTTGGGATTACAGTGGGCTTCTGATACTTTTAACGTTCCTGTTTTCATGCATAAGGACGACAAAGAAGTGCTTGACATGTTCCAGATCAGCGGAATGCGTTTCGGGATGGAGCTCGAACATATTCACGCAGATATTCGGTACATTAATGAAAATGACGAGCTGGAGCTGGATGGTGAAAGATTCAAAATTTACCATGTTCCGGGCCACTCTCCGGGAAGTGTTGTGTATCATAATGAAGGGCAAAAATTCATGATTTCCGGGGATGTTCTTTTTGAAGGAAGCATCGGCAGAACGGATTTGTTTAAAGGAAATTACGAGCAGCTGATTGAAGGAATCAGAACGAAACTTTTTATCCTCGACCCTGAAACAAAGGTTTTATCAGGCCATGGAAATCCGACGAGTATTGGGTTTGAGAAGGCGTATAATCCGTTTTTCAGGTGAGGTTGGGGTTGGCTTTCTTGAATTCCATGCAAGTGCTTTTCCTTCAAATCCTTGGGTTACTTCTTCAAAAGAAAGTATTTTGTATCCGGATAAATCTCCGAACTCGTCGTCAAAATTTTCCATCATTTGTGTGTTTAGTGATTAAAAATTCCAATTCATTTACGGGAAAAAGTTGTTTGGTTTTAATATTCCCGATGAATTTCTCGGTTTGTTCCCTGCTCATACCCAAAAGGTCCAGATGGTAACCCGGTTCTACTAAAACGTGGGCATTCTTGAGCCTGCAGCCTGCCTGTACCAAAATATCCCAGTCTTTTCCTTCGAGCTCGTTCCAGCTTTCAAAAGGCAATCTGCCCCTGCTCCCGAAAACGAAAATCTTTTCCACGGGAGTAATCTCCGCAATCTTGTCTTTAAGGCTTGTGAGGATATAAG
>NZ_JAYLAA010000044.1:0-184379 GCF_035819015.1 Chryseobacterium salviniae
CCCCCCCCCCCCCCCCCCCCCCCCCCCCCCCCCCCCCCAAAAACTCAAAAATGAGCTCAGACAAATGCTCCAATCGGGGCTAATTAAAAACAACAGTTAAATTGGAGGATTTCAAATAAAAATTTCAGATGAAATATAAACTAAAATATGCTTTGTTGCTGCCGTTTTTATTTTCCATAACAGCAAAAGCCCAGGAAATAAAGGCGGAACTAAATAAAGAAATTGAAAGACAGGAAAAGATTTCCTACATTATAGATTATCCTCAGAATGCCAAAGCAAATGTTCCGTTAATCGTGTTTCTACATGGTTCCGGTGAAAGAGGCAATAATCTGGAAAAAGTAAAAGCACACAGTCCGTTTACCTATAAAAATCTGATTAAGGAACCTGTAGCAATTCTGGCTCCACAATGCCCCGAAAATACATGGTGGGATACCGTTACTGTATATGCTCTGATCAAAGAAATTCAGGCAAAATACAAGATCGACCCTTCCAGAATCTATCTTACCGGACTATCCATGGGAGGTTGGGGAACACTGAAATTGGCAATGGAACATCCCGAAATGTTTGCAGCAGTTGTTTCGGTTTGTGCGCCTACAGACAGAGTCATGTATGCCAATATCCATCAGTACAAAAATTTAAATATGAAAATCTTTCATGGCGGGATGGATGATGTCGTATTACCTGAAAATGCGTTTAATTTTTACCAAAAATTGCATCCTGTAAACCCCTCTGCAGAATTAACGATTTTCCCCAATGACAATCATAATTCCTGGGATTCCACCTACTCCAATCCAAAGTTGTACGAATGGATGCTGTCAAAAAGAAAAGAGAAATAATTTTAAGCAAATCTTTGCTGAGTTAAATCGAAGATTCGACGTAGTCAAAAGTCTTTGCGAACGAAATATGCAGGTCATCTTAAAAGAAAAATTTTGCGGACTTTGCGTTTTAAAATCAATTACTAGTAAAAATAAAAAAAGAAACTATAATTAAAGAAGATAGATGTATGAAATCGAAGATTCACGAATTCCTTAAAATAATGAAGAAGTTATGAGAAAAAAGTTAATTGTAATCGCCACATTGGCACTGGCTCCTGTATTTTCTGCACAGGAAATGATATCAAAGCCTGTTCAGTCGTATCAGACGGCTCAATATCAGTCGAAAAAGAAAGCTTTCGTAGACAATCTTTTGTCGAAAATGACCTTAGATGAAAAAATCGGACAGCTCAATCTGCCAAGTTCAGGTGATTTCACAACAGGTTTGGCGAAAAGCTCGGATATCGGTAAGAAAATTGAGCAGGGATTAGTCGGAGGACTATTCAACATAAAAGGAGCGGATAAAATTAAAGCCGTTCAGAAAGTAGCCGTTGAAAACAGCCGCCTTAAAATTCCATTAATATTCGGAATGGATGTCATCCACGGGTACGAAACCACTTTTCCTATTCCTTTAGGGCTTGCTTCTTCCTGGGATATGAATCTCGTTCAGCAATCTGCAAGAGTAGCTGCGAAAGAAGCCTCAGCAGACGGAATCAACTGGACGTTCTCTCCAATGGTGGACATTTCCCGCGAACCAAGATGGGGAAGAGTATCCGAAGGTTCCGGTGAAGATCCATATTTAGGAAGCGAAATTGCTAAAAATATGGTGTACGGATATCAGGGGAAAGACCTTTCCGCAGGAAATACGATTCTGGCTTGTGTAAAGCACTTTGCATTGTACGGAGCCGGTGAAGCGGGAAGGGATTATAATACCGTTGATATGAGCCACGTAAGAATGTTCAACGAATATTTCCCTCCTTACAAAGCCGCTGTTGATGCAGGAGTAGCTTCTGTAATGGCTTCCTTTAACGAAGTGGATGGTGTTCCGGCTACCGGAAACAGATGGCTTCAGACCGAAGTACTGAGAAACCAATGGAAATTCAAAGGATTTGTGGTAACCGACTATACCGGGATCAATGAAATGGTAGACCACGGAATGGGAGATCTTCAGCAGGTTTCCGCATTGGCTCTGAAAGCGGGTGTAGACATGGATATGGTTGGGGAAGGATTTTTAACAACCCTTAAAAAATCTTTATCTGAAGGAAAAGTTACCCAGTCTGAAATCGATATGGCAGCCAGAAGAATCCTGGAAGCTAAATATGATCTTGGTTTGTTCGATAATCCTTACAAACATGGAGATGCGAAATTAGCCGCTAAAGAAGTTTTCAGCCAGGAAAACAGAAATATTGCAAGAAATGCTGCCGCCCAGTCTATGGTTTTATTAAAAAATGAAAACCAGACATTGCCTTTAAAACAGACAGGAACTGTGGCCGTAATCGGGCCGTTGGTAAATAACGCCATCAATATGACCGGAACGTGGAGTGTTGCTGCAAAGCATGAAAAATCAGTAAACCTTGTTCAGGGACTTCAGTCAAATTACGGTAAAAACGTAAAATTCATTTCTGCAAAAGGTGCCAATATTGATGATGATGCCAAACTGGAAGAAATTTACGCTGCTCATGGTAAAAAAACAGACAGAGACAATCGTTCGAAAGAAGCTTTGTTGAAAGAAGCCGTTGACGTAGCCAACAAAGCCGATGTTATTGTTTTAGCAATTGGAGAATCTGCTGAAATGAGCGGTGAATCTTCTTCAAGAACGGAAATTACCATTCCGCAGTCTCAGGTAGACCTTTTAAATGAATTGAAAAAAACAGGAAAACCGATCGCCATGGTATTGTTCACAGGCCGTCCGTTGGCACTAACCAATGTTAAAGATGCTCCGGATGCTATTCTGAATGCTTGGTTCCCGGGCTCTGAAGCCGGAAATGCCCTTGCAGATGTTCTTTTCGGAAAAGCAAATCCTTCGGGAAAATTGCCGATGACATTCCCGAGAAGCTTAGGACAGGTGCCTATTTATTATAATGCCAAAAATACGGGAAGACCTTTGGATCAAAAGCTTGTCGACAAATGCGAATACCAGAGATTCCGTTCCAATTATATGGATGAGTGTAATACGCCGCTATATCCTTTCGGATATGGTTTGAGCTACACCAAATTCAACTATTCCGATATTACGGTTTCCAATGCTAATCCGAAAGGTAATCAAACCATTCAGGCTTCGGTAACGGTAACGAACTCCGGAAATTATGATGGGGCAGAAGTGGTGCAGCTTTATATCAGAGACATGGTGGGAAGCATTACAAGACCGGTAAAAGAATTAAAAGGTTTCCAGAAAATAATGCTTAAAAAAGGAGAATCTAAAAAGGTTACCTTCAGCATTACCCCGGAAAATCTTAAATTCTACAACGGAGATTTGAAATACGACTGGGAACCGGGAGAATTTGACATCATGATCGGAACAAGTTCTGAAGATGTGAAACATTTCAAAATCAACTGGACAAAATAAATAGTAAGCCACTCAATTTGAGTGGTTTTTTTGTACCTTGGATTCTTATAAAAAATTAAACAGATGAAAAAAATTGTATTATTAAGCACAATGTTCTTTAGTATCTTATCTTTTGCCCAGATGGTAGGAAATGACAGAGACGCCCATGGCTGTATACCTTCCGCAGGATATACCTATTCTAAGGTCAAAAATGATTGTATACAGGTATTTGAGCAGAAGATCAAGTTAAAAGGTGTAAAGCCGAAGGAGGGCGCGAATTTCATGGCTACAGTTGTTTTTAGTAAAGACATGATGAAAGTGGAAGTTTTTCTTATGGAAGAGCCGGAAAGTATAATTCTCACAAAACAGCGGAAAAATAAAAGCTGGAAAAACGGAAGTTACGTTTTGATCCCATATAAAAAAACGTATCAGTTAAAAAAAAGCAATGTTGTAATTTATCAATAATTATCACAGAAAAGCCATTCGAAAGATTGGCTTTTTCTATAAATGACCGAAGAGTTAAAGGATTTAAGAAGTATTTTAATTAACCAAACCATTTTCAAATCTCACCCAAAAACCGTATTTTTGCATAGCTAAAAAGTAAAAGAAAGAATGAATTCCTACAAAAATCCATTGGAAGAGCGCTACTCCAGTGAAGAAATGTTATTTAACTTCTCGCATAATAACAAATTCCGCACCTGGAGAAAACTTTGGATCGCGCTTGCTGAAATCGAAAAAGACTTAGGCCTTGAAATCAGTGATGAACAAATTGCAGAACTGAAAGCCAATGCTGAAAACATCGATTATGACAAAGCAGCGGAATACGAAAAGAAATTCCGTCATGATGTAATGGCGCACGTTCATACCTATGGAGATGTGGCTCCTTCAGCTAAAGGAATCATTCACCTCGGGGCAACTTCAGCATTTGTTGGTGATAATACGGATTTGATCCAGATCCGGGATGGACTTTTAATCTTAAAGAAAAAGCTCGTTAACGTAATCAAAAATTTAGCAGATTTTGCTATTGAATATAAAGATTTGCCTACTTTAGGCTTCACACACTTCCAGCCAGCTCAGTTAACGACTGTTGGAAAAAGAGCTACACTTTGGTTACAGAGTTTAGTGCTGGATATCGAAGAACTGGATTTCTTCCTTGAAACATTGCGATTCAGAGGGGTAAAAGGAACAACCGGAACAGCAGCAAGTTTCCTGGAGCTTTTCAACGGAGATTATTCTAAAGTAAAACATTTAGATAAGGAATTATCAAAAAGATTCGGTTTTGAAAAGGTTTTCGGGGTTTCCGGACAGACTTACGACAGGAAGATTGATGCTAAAGTGGTTGCTTTATTAGGAAATATTGCGCAGTCTGCCCATAAATTCACCAATGATTTGCGTTTGCTTCAGAATCTGAAAGAAATTGAAGAACCATTCGAGAAAAACCAGATTGGTTCATCGGCAATGGCTTACAAACGTAACCCGATGAGAAGCGAAAGAATCGGAGCATTG
The DNA here is from genome assembly GCF_035819015.1 of Chryseobacterium salviniae. NCBI lineage: Bacteria > Pseudomonadati > Bacteroidota > Flavobacteriia > Flavobacteriales > Weeksellaceae > Chryseobacterium > Chryseobacterium salviniae. The sequence continues at coordinate 4,864 of NZ_JAYLAA010000044.1, forward strand.
GCTAAATATGTAATGTCTTTAACGACGAGTTCTGCAATGGTAGCATCAACACAGTGGTTTGAAAGAACGCTGGATGATTCTGCTAATAAAAGATTAACAATTCCTCAGGCATTTTTAGCGGTTGATGCAATTCTATTGATCTGGAACAACATCATGAACGGAATCGTAGTATACCCGAACAGAATCAATAAACATATTATGGAAGAGCTTCCTTTCATGGCGACAGAATATATCATCATGGAAGAAGTGAAAGCCGGTGGCGACCGACAGGAAATTCACGAGGTGATCCGGGTTCATTCCATGGAAGCTTCCAAGCAGGTAAAAGTGGAAGGGAAAGAAAACGATCTTATCGAAAGAATCCTGAACGACGATTCATTAAAATTAGATAAGTCAAAACTGAAAGAAGTTTTGGATCCTAAAAACTTCATCGGTTTTGCCCCAATCCAGACCGAAGAATTTATTAAAAACGAAGTGCAGCCGATCATCGATCAAAATAAAGACCTGATCGGGCTTGAGGCTGATCTTAAAGTATAACATCATATGCAGTCTTTCGGGCTGCATATTTACTTTGCCAAAGTTTCAATCTTTGCCAAAGTTTAGAAAAGCAAACCCATACCCATCATGATTTAGGAAGAATCAGGAATTTCAGCTTAAATGAAAAAAATACTTTTAATCATATCATTAATTCCAGCATTTTCTTTTTCTCAAAATACAGAAGTTTTAAAGTATTTTAAATCAAAAGATTCATTGGTTGGGGTTAAAAACAAGGACGGTAAAATTATCGTTCCGGCCCAGTTTAAAATTTTCTCTTACATCAAAGACGGAGATTTAGTGAAAGGAGAAACTATTTATTTTGATGGACCGAAACAAAATGAAGTTGCTGAAAAAAATGCTTGGGGATACGTCTACAACAGAAAAGGAAATTTCCTGTACCGGCCTTTCTTTTATGATAACGGCGCAGATTATTTCTCAGAAGGGGTAAGAAGATTCGTTAAAAACGGAAAAGTTGGTTTTGCAGACAGAAACGGAACCGTAATTATTAAACCGGAACATGATTTTGCATCCCCTTTTCATTACGGATATGCCGCCTATTGCGACGGCTGCGACTGGGAGAAAACAGAAGAAGAACATAAAGCAATCGTTGGCGGAACCTGGGGTGTAATGAACTTTAATGGAAAAACAGTTCAACCAGTTGCAAAATCAGAAAATACGATCGAAATTAACGGGAACCATTATCCGTATCCTTTTTCGTACAATGAAAAAGAAAAGAATGTGCTCTGGTTTTTTGAGAAACAGAATAAAAGGCTTTCCGAAATATATTACGTTAACCATTACAATAAACTGTCCGAAAAAGAGAAGAAGTTGTTCTTTGAAATTGTAGAACGTCCGAAGGAAAATTTTCCTTTTTATCAGGTAAATGCCTATGATTACAGGAAAGCAGAAGCAGGATTGTCAGGATATAAATTTCTGGTTTCAGACGACGGTAAAAAAGTTCTAACGCTTGAATACGATGATGAAAGAGTTCCTTTTGAAAAATGGCTGAAAGAAGAAAGAAAAAATGCGGAGAACTTTCAGAAGGAACACCCGGATAACCCGAATAAACTGGGTAAATGAAAAATAGTGAAATGTTTATTCCTTAGGAATACAATCTGTGTAGGAAATAGAGTAATAGATTATGCATTCCGTAGGAATGCTATCTTTGCAAAAATGATGAAAATAAAAATATGCCGAATACCTATACACAGATTTATATTCAGGTAGTTTTTGCAACAAAAGGAAGAGATGTTAAAATCAAATCTGAAGTAAGAGCTGAAATTGAAAAATATATTTGCGGAATATTTAACAATAAAAAACAAAAAGTTTTAGCGATTTATGTAAATCCTGATCATGTTCATATTTTCTTTAGTTATAAGAATTTGCAGATAACAATTCCGGAATTAATTAAAACCGTTAAAATTGAATCAACAAATTTTATTAATGAAAAGAAGTTGTGTTTTGGTAAATTTTCATGGCAAGAAGGGTACGGAGCTTTTTCTTATGCAAAAAGTCAGAAAGACAAAGTTGTAAATTATGTGCTAAATCAGGAGAAACATCATTCAAAAAAGAGTTTCAGAGAAGAATACATTGAAATGCTGAACGTTTTTGAAATTGAATTTAAAAATAAATACTTGTTTGAATTCTATGATTAAGAAAGATAATTTCTGTAGTTGAAGTAATATTTTGTGATTTCAATGAAAAGAAAATAGCAGTCCTACGGACTGCGCCTTTAATCCTAACAGGCTTTTTCTACACAGCTATGATTCCTACGGAATCACCATTAGAAAAATAACATTCCGGAGGAATGACATCTGTGTAGAAATATGATGTAAATACAACATGCATTCCGTAGGAATGCTATCTTTGCAATCAGAAAAATATGGCAATGCCAAATAAATCTAAAAAATAAAAATAAATCTAATAAAATCTGACATCTAATGTCTCAAAACAAAAGAATTTTCGTAGAAAAAAGAGGAATTTTCGATGTGGAAAGTCCAAAAATTTTTGATGAAGTAAAAGCGGTTGTGCCCGCGGTACAACAGGTAAAAGTATACAATGTGTATGATATTTTCGGACTGAATGACGGGGAATTTGAAAAAGTAGTCAACAGTACCTTCGTAGATCCTGTAACCGATATCCTGCACGAAGAAAATCCGGCAAAAGGAATTTATTTTGCTATGGAGTTTTTACCCGGTCAGTATGATCAGCGTGCAGATTCTGCACAACAGTGTATTGCGTTGCTCACAGAAAATGAAAAATCCAAAGTCAGAAGCGGTAAACTGATAGAATTCGAAGGAATTTCAGAATCTGATCTTGTAAAAATCAAAGATCTGTTGATTAATAAAGTAGAATCACAGGAAAAAGATTTAACCATTTTAGATATTCCTGCCGAAGAAACACCTTCAAAAGTAATTACCCACGAAAATTTTATCAATTTTGATGATACGCAATTGCAGGCATTCTACAATAATCATGGATTTGCGTTAGGATTGGATGATTTAAAATTCATTCAGGAATACTTTAAATCAGAACAGAGAAACCCTACGGAAACGGAACTGAAAGTTTTAGATACCTACTGGAGCGACCACTGTCGTCACACAACTTTTGAAACGGAACTGTCGAACATTGAATTCGAAGGGAAGTTTAAGCATACGCTGGAAACCATTTTCAACGACTATATTGAAAAAAGAAAATTCTTAGGCCGTGAATTAAAACCTATTTCCTTAATGGATTTAGCAACCGTTTGCGCCAGATATTTCCATAAAACAGGCAATCTGGAAAACTTAGTGGTTTCCGATGAAATCAATGCCTGCACCATTCAAATCGAAGCGGAATACGATGGTAAAAAAGAACCGTGGTATTTATTATTCAAAAATGAAACGCATAATCACCCGACGGAAATAGAACCTTTCGGAGGAGCTTCAACCTGTTTGGGAGGCGCCATCAGAGACCCTTTATCCGGACGTTCTTTCGTTTTTCAGGCGATGAGATTAACCGGTGCAGCAGATGTATTGGAACCTGTAGATAAAACCTTACCGGGAAAATTACCTCAAAAAACAATCACGAAACAGGCAGCGAACGGATACTCTTCTTACGGTAACCAGATCGGTTTGGCAACAACCATGGTTTCCGAAATTTATGATGAAGGCTATAAAGCCAAAAGAATGGAAGTCGGTTTTGTTGCCGGTGCGGTTCCTGTAGATTGGGTAAGACGTGAAAAACCTGAAGCCGGGGATTCTGTGATTATTTTAGGTGGGGCAACCGGACGTGACGGAGTTGGCGGAGCCAGCGGAAGCTCAAAAGAGCAGGATGAAACATCTATTCATACCATGAGTTCTGAAGTTCAGAAAGGGAATGCTGTTGAAGAACGTAAAATCCAGAGATTATTCAGAAATCCTGACGTAACGAGACTGATTAAGAAATCAAACGACTTCGGAGCCGGAGGTGTTTCCGTAGCGATCGGCGAAATTGCTGACTCCCTGGAAGTTAATTTGGATGTTTTACCTTTAAAATATGAAGGGTTAAACGGAACCGAATTGGCTATTTCCGAATCTCAGGAGAGAATGGCGGTTGTAGTAGATCCAAAAGATAAAGAAAAATTCATCAAATTCTGTGAAGCGGAGAACATTGTTGCCGTTGAGGTGGCAAAAGTAACCGACTCCGGAAGAATGCAGATGTTCTGGAAAGGTGATAAAATTGTTGACCTTTCAAGAGCATTCCTTGATACGAACGGCTGTTCTAAAAGCCAGGAAGTTAAAATTACTCACCTTGAGGAAGTAAAAGAAGAAACTCAGACATTTAATGAAGAGAATTTCTTAAAAATATTAAGCGATAAAAATGTTGCTTCTCAAAAAGGTCTGTTGGAAATGTTCGATTCCTCTATCGGTGCCACTACGGTTGCGATGCCTTTAGGTGGAAAATATCAGCAGACTTTAATGGAAGGAAGTGTTCAGACCTTGCCGGTTATCGGAGCTAAAGATATCGAAACGGTTTCTTTAGCAAGCTGGGGATTTGATGCCGAAATTTCAAAACAAAATTCATTGCTCGGAGCTTCTTATGCGGTAGTCGAAAGTGTGGCGAAAATTGTAGCCATGGGTGGTGATTATAAAAACATCAGACTAAGCTTCCAGGAATATTTTGAAAAACTAGGGCAGAATCCTGAAAAATGGGGCAAGCCATTAGCTTCGTTATTGGGAGCTTATGATGCGCAGATGAATCTCGGTTTGGCAGCAATCGGAGGTAAAGATTCCATGAGCGGAACGTATCAGGATCTGAACGTACCGCCAACGTTAATTTCTTTTGCGTGTGCCAACGGAGAAAAGAAAAATATCATCTCTCCTGAATTTAAACAAGCAGGAAATAAAATTTATTTCTTCAATCATATTGCCCAGGAAAACGGACTTCCGAATTATGACGCTTTAATAGCCGTTTTTGAGTTGATTTTTGAAAATATCAAAGCCGGAAAAATTGTTTCCGTTAAAACCGTAAAAGAAGGTGGTGTTGCCGTTGCTTTGGCAAAAATGAGCTTCGGAAACAGATTGGGTGCCGAAATTACAGTTGATGATGCTTCTACATTGCTCAGCAAGCAAATTGGTAGTTTAATTATCGAATCTAAAGAAGAATTAAGCTCTCTAAACCTTCATTTAATAGGAGAAGTTGTTTCAGGCGAAGTTTTAACCATCAACAGTCAACCAACAACCATCAGCAAATTATTAGCAGCCAACACAAACACCTTCGAAAACCTTTTCCCAACGATTGAAAAAGAAAAAATCACGGTTGAACTGGATGAAAAATTAAATTCAGTCAACCCAAGAAATATCATCATCAGGAAGCACGGAATTGCCCAGCCCAAAGTATTTGCGCCCGTTTTCCCGGGAACAAACTGCGAATATGACACGCTGAATGCTTTTGCCAAAGAAGGTGTTGTAACGAGCAGTCTGCCTTTAATCAATATCAATCATCAATTATTGGATGAAAGCATTGATGCATGGGTCAAAGAAATTAAAACTTCCCAGATTCTGGCTTTCTCAGGAGGTTTCTCTGCGGGTGACGAGCCGGACGGTTCTGCAAAATTCATCGTTAATGTTTTGAAAAACGAAAAGATGAGAAACGCGGTTCACGAACTGTTAGACAGAGACGGAATGATCATCGGGATTTGCAACGGATTCCAGGCGCTGGTAAAATCCGGATTGCTGCCGTACGGAAGAATCAAAGATCTGGATGAAAATTCACCGACATTGGCTCACAATGCCATCAGAAGACATATTTCCCAAATGGTGAATGTAAAAGTCCTGAATGATGAATCACCTTGGTTAAAAGGTATGAAAGATCAGGTATTTACCATCCCGATTTCTCACGGAGAAGGCCGTTTTATAGCTTCAGAATCAGAAATTCAAAAGCTGTATGAAAACGGACAAATCGCAACGCAATACCTGGATCTTGAAGGAAATATCGCTCACGGAATGCCATTCAACCCAAATAATTCATTATTCGGAATTGAAGGAATTACTTCTCCATGCGGGAAAATTTTCGGTAGAATGGGCCACCCGGAACGTTTTGCTGAAGGGTTGATGAAAAATATTCCAACTGCCAATTATCACAACATCTTTAAAAATGGTGTGGAATACTTTAAATAATATTGAATTTAATTATTTCTCTTAAACTTTTGATAAACCTGACGGGTTTCCAAAACCCGTCAGGTTTGATTAATTTTAGCAGAATAATAAGCAATGAGTAATAATTCAAAAATAAAAATGACTGTCATCAATGGCAGTCATTTTTCAACCCTGGATGGCTTTTATGATGAAGTTTCCCAACTTTTTATAAAAGATGATGGCTGGAAAATCGGAACGTTGGATGGTTTCGATGATATTTTATACGGTTTTCAAGGAGAAATTACATGGAAAGATTCCCAAAAATCAAAAGAAGATTTGGGTTTGGATTTAACCAAAGAATTTTATGAAAATAAAATCAGAATCGGAAAATCTTTTAATGCTAAATTGATTCAGCAAAAACTAAATGAATTAACCGCAGGAAACGGACAAACCTTATTTGAAATTTTAATTGAAATTATACAATCGCATAAAAACATTCAGCTTATTTTGGATTGATTTTTAATTACTATAAATTAAGCAGTTAGTATTAGCATCGTCATGCTGAACCTGTCGAAGAATTTTCATAACAATTAATCTATTATAAAAATCTCATGCCCAACTTATTTTCCTACGGAACACTACAAAAAGAACAAGTTCAAATTGAAACTTTCGGAAGAATTTTACAAGGACAGAAAGACATTCTCACCGGCTACAAGCTTAAAATGCTGGAAATTAAAGATCCTGAAGTTTTACGGAAAAGCAAGCAGAAATACCATCCGATTCTGGAATTTTCAGGCAATACGGAAGATGAAGTGGAAGGCATATTATTTGAAGTTACAGACGAAGAGATTCTACAAGCCGATGAATATGAAGTGGATGATTATAAAAGGGCAGAAAGTATCTTTAAATCAGGAAAATCAGGCTTCATTTATGTCGGAAAATAATCTTATGTAATAATAATTGAGTTAACTTCATAGTACATCTGTTAAAAACATTGTACTTAAAGAAGTTTAAATATATTTCCAGTAAATTAAAACTCCTGTAATAACCGATGCCGCAGCCAGCAGAAGCACCGCTCCGGCGGAAATATCTTTGATAAAACCGATCCTCTTATCAAATTCAGGTTGAATTATATCGCAAATCCGTTCAATTGCCGTATTGAAAATTTCAGCAGCTAAAACAGCAGAAGAAATAATGATAATCAAAACCGCATCAGTGGTGGTTAGTTTTAAGTAGAAAATCAAAAAAAGATTAATAAAAAATGCAGCCGTTTCTATCTGGAAATTCCTTTCGCTTTTCATCATTATGAAAACTCCGCGTAAAGCATTGAAAAAACTGTTATGAATTGGCGGTTTTCTCATGAGAAATTATTATTTGCAAATATAATTATTTGCGTGAAGAAAATCCCTATCTTTAGTCATTATCAATTCAATATCTGTACATGTGGGGAAAATATGCGGAAACAGTCTGAATCTTGATGGTTGTTAATAACTCTCGGGATTATTCTTTTCCATCTGTTTTCTATTTATTATATTTGTAAAAATTTATTTTTAAATCTATGAAATTTATTATTTCAAGTGGTGAACTGCAGAAAGCTTTGCAAACTGTAAGTGGCGTGATATCAAGCTCTCAGTCGAGACCGATTTTAGAAAATTATCTTTTTGAATTAGACGGAACTCAGGTTACCATTACAGCATCCGATGGCGAGACGACTCTTGTTACTTCTCTGGAAGTAAAGTCAGACGATACCGGGAAATTTGCCGTTCCTGCCAAGATTTTTCAGGATTTTATCAAGACCTATGGAGAACAGCCATTAACGCTTGTTGTAAAAGATAATGCAGAAGGCACCGGAAGTCAGCTTGAGATTTTAGATGAAAAAGATAACTTTGCCGTAGCCTTGGACAATGCAGACGATTATCCGGAACTTCCGGAATTTGATGCTGCACAAAGCGTTACCATGTCTGCCGGAGTTTTGTCAGAAGCACTTACCAACACCCTTTTTGCAACAAGCAACGACTCGCTTCGCCCTGTGATGACAGGAGTTTTATTCCAGTTCGGGGAAAATGAAACCAATTTCGTTTCTACCGACTCCCACAGACTGGTGGTCTATAAAAGAAGCGACCTCATGAATGCCGAACCTATGGAATTCATCATGCCGAAAAAACCGCTCAACATTTTCAAGAATATCCTTGCAAGCTCAAACGACGATGTAACCATCGATTTCAACGAGAATATGGCAAGATTTACCTTTGGAAAACATACGTGGATCTGTAGGCTCATTGATGGGAAATACCCAAACTATACGGCAGTAATTCCAAAAGAAAACCCGAATGTTTTAACGATCAACAGAAATCTGCTTTTGGGAGCCATCAAAAGAGCTTCCATCATGTCGAATAAATCGACCAACCAGGTACGATTTAAATTATCAGCCAATATCCTTCACCTTCACGCAGAAGATACAGAATACGCTAACAAAGCAGACATGCAGATTCCATGCGATTATAACGGAGAAGACATCAATATCGGTTTCAGTTCAAAATTCTTAACCGAAATGTTAACAATCTTAGGATCAGATGATATTACCATGAAAATGTCACAGCCAAACAGACCGGGAATTATCGAACCTCTTGACGGTCTCGAGGAAAATGAAAGCATCTTAATGTTATCAATGCCGGTAATCGGGTTGTAATATTAATTTAAAATAGATAAAAGAGGTTCTGGTTTTCAGAGCCTTTTTTATTTTTTAGGAGCTTTTTCCCGCTTTCCACTGTATCTTTTGGGTTACGGGCTCCGCTTTGCTCCGCCCGCAACCCAAAAGGATGCCGTTTCAATCGGGGCTATGGTCCCGGTTCGTGGTCATTGGGATAAACGAAGCGAAGAAGTAATCTATAGAATATGTTCACAAAGCTTTTATTCCGTAGGAATCCAGGCTTGTTTTAGAAATGGGAATGGCAATTTACATTCTGCTATCATTTGCTGAGTAGAACACCTTAGCGAACAAAAATATTCGAAATTTAATAATTCTTTTTTAGCGATCTTCGTTAAAAAGAAGTTTTTTAGATTGCTGCGTCGCTTCGCTCCTCGCAATGACAATGTCTTGCTCCTCCGGTAGGAAAAAGAAAGCTAACTAAATAAACTCTTAAAGTTTCTCTCATATTTCCCTATTTCTCAAAAAAACACGATATTTGTAAACTTAAAATTGAACTTAAATTTTTCAAATATATCAGATGAAACCTTAAGATTACATCTGGCTTAGAAAAAATAAAAATTATCAGATGAAAATATCAAACAACTGGCTTAAAGACTTTATCAAAACGGAATTGAAAACTGAAAGAATCGGTGAGTTCCTTACAGATATCGGTCTTGAAGTTGAAGGGATAGAAAAATTTGAAAGCATACAAGGCAGCCTGGAAGGAATTGTTGTAGGTAAAGTGGTAACCTGCGAAAAACATCCGAATGCAGACAAACTCAAAAAAACAACGGTAGACGTTGGAAACGGGAAAATCTTGAATATCGTTTGTGGTGCTCCCAACGTGGAGGCCGGACAAACGGTTCCTGTAGCGGTGGTCGGAACAAAAATTTATGACAAATCCGGAAATTTTTTCGAAATTAAAGAAGCCAAAATCAGGGGAGAAGTTTCCCAGGGAATGATCTGTGCCGAAGATGAGCTGGGATTAAGTGATGACCACGGAGGAATTATGGTTTTGGATGAAGAAAAATTTGAAGTCGGAAAAAATTTCGCAGATTATTTTGACATGACCAATGACGAAGTTCTGGAAATCGGCTTAACGCCAAACAGAACCGATGCCATGTCTCACTACGGTGTGGCAAGAGATCTTCATGCGTACCTTTCTACAAACAAGCAAAAATCAGATTTCGAGAAAGTTTCTTCCATCGTGCTGAGCAATGAAGGAACCCACGATTTCAAACTGATCGTAGAAGATGCTGAACTGTGTCCAAGATATATCGGAGCAGTCATTGAAGATGTTAAAGTTGAAGAATCTCCGGCCTGGCTGAAAAACAGGCTGAAAGCGATCGGACTAAGCCCCATCAACAATGTGGTGGATATTACCAATTATATCCTTCACGGTTTCGGTCAGCCGCTTCATGCTTTTGATGCAGATAAAATTGCAGATAAAACCGTAAAAGTAGGAACCGTAAAAGAAGGAACAAAATTCACAACTTTAGATGGTGTGGAAAGAATGTTGAACGGTTCTGAAATCATGATCAAAGACGGAAATGACAACCCGATGTGTATTGCAGGGGTTTTCGGTGGTGCAGAATCAGGTGTTTCAGAGGAAACGAAAACCATTTTCCTGGAAAGTGCTTATTTCAATCCGGTAGCGGTACGAAAAGGTGCAAAATTCCACGGACTGAATACAGATGCATCGTTCAGATTTGAAAGGGGAGTGGACCCTAACATTACCAGAACAGCAATTACCCACGCTATAAAAATGATTCAGGAATTAGCGGAAGGAAAATTAGTAGGCGATTTGCTGGAAGAATATCCCAAGAAAATCGAAGACAATTATGTCATCATCAGATTTTCTAAAATTGAGCAAATTTTAGGAACGAAGATCCACAGGGAAAAGGTAAAAGAAATTTTAAAGGCGCTTGATATTCAGGTTTTAAATGAAATTCAGAACGGGTATGAGATTTCCGTACCTGCTTACAGGGCTGATGTTACGAGAGAAATCGACGTTATTGAAGAAATTTTAAGAATCTACGGTTATAATAAAATCGATGCTCCGCAGAAAATATCCTTTACGCCGGTTAAGCTCAATGCAAAAGACCAGGATGAACTGGAAAACAGCTGGGCAAGAACATTGCAGTCTCTTGGCTTCAATGAAGTGATGAATAATTCATTAACTTCCGTGAAAGATGAAACGAACGCCGTAAAACTCTTAAACCCGTTAAGCAGCGATCTTGCATTCATGAGAAAGTCTTTGCTGGAAGGCCTTTTACAGAATGCGATCTACAATATCAACAGGAAAAATCAGGATATCAAGTTCTTTGAATTTGGGAAAATCTATCATAAAAGAGAAAAATACGAAGAGAGAAAGCAGCTTGCTATTCTTGTTACAGGAAGAGAGGTGAGCGAGAACTGGCTGCAGCCGAAATCTGCAACCAGCTTCTATAATTTAAAAGCGTATGTTAAGGTTTTATTGGAACGATTAGCAATTGATTATAAAGAAACAGCGCTTTCAGATGAAAGGTTTTCCGATGCTTTGGCTTATGAGGTTGACGGTAAAGCTTTGGTGAGAATAGGAAAAGTTTCTGCACAGATGCTTAAAGTTTTTGATATCGAGCAGGAATGTTTCTATGCTGAAATTGAATTAGAACTGGCTCAAAAATTGCGTTCCGGAAATGACCTGAAATTCAAGGATATTCCTAAATTCAACAAAATCCGAAGAGATCTGGCTTTGCTGATTGATAAAAATGTGAATTACGAAGATCTTTATCAGACCGCTAAAAAGAATAAATCTCCATACATTAAAAACATCAATCTGTTTGATGTGTATGAGGGTAAAAATCTTCCGGAAGGTAAAAAATCCTATGCTATGAGCTTTGAGCTCCTGAACGAGGAAAAAACGCTTGAAGAAAAAGAAATTACGGCAGTAATGGATTCGCTGATCAAATCATTCCAGAAAGAATTCAATGCGGAATTGAGAGGGTAATTTTCTTGTTATCAAGTTAAAAAATATTAGGAGCGGGCTTTAGCCCGCTTTTTTTAGCTTAAACAGTTCAAATTGGCTTTAGCCTAAACAAAACACAGAACTTTCAATGTTTTTATAAATAATATAATGATTTTGTACTGCGAAATGCTGCTTTTCGGCGGCAATTCCGACTTTATTTTCTTAAAAAATTTCATTAAAAACAGTTGTTAAAAGAATAATAAAATCAAATCAACACTATTTAAATAATAATATTTCCGTAAATTTGATTTAAATCAAAAAGAAAAAAATGAAAAATCTTTTTTTAAGTTTGTGTACTGCAGTGGTTTTGGTTTCCTGCGGAGCAATGTCTGGTTCTGCTTCAAAAGTTGGTAAGGCGCAGCCTTCACTTTCCGGGACAAAATGGGCTTTGGCCGATAATGTAAAAGGCAAAATCCCTACTCTGAATATTGATGGTGAAAAGATCAACGGAAATACGGGATGCAACAACTATTTCGGGACCGCTAAAGTGGAACCTGCCACAGGTAATTTCTCTGCCGGTCAGATGGGGTCTACCAAAATGGCTTGTGAGAATATGAGCGTAGAAAAAAACTTTATGGATATGATGTCGAAAGCGAATAAATATGTTATCACAGGAAATGTTCTGGAATTATATCAGGACAACCTTCTCCTGCTAAAATTCAACAAAGCGGAATAATAATAAAAAAAGGAACTCGTTTTGAGTTCCTTTTTTTATGTTTGGATTATTTTAATCTTCTTCTTCATCGTCGTATTTAGCCAGCTCTTCATCACACCATTTAAAAGCAGCTTCTACCACTTTTGTAGCTTCGTCTGCCATAGTTTCCTCATCATCGCCTTCAAGATCATCCAGCCATTCCACTTCTTCTTCCTCCACATTCAGGATGAATCTCGGATATTCTGTGTGAACTACGAACAAATCTTCTGGAAATTCCGAATTATCTGCTAATAAAAACTTTGGTAATTTCATTTTTTTAATGTTTTAACTTTAAATCAAAGATAATAAAATTATTGGTATTTGTTCTTGTCTATCTTTATTTTTTGTAAAACTTTATACCTCGTTAATGTGGTTTTGTTTAAAGTGTCTTGCGGTTTAAAACTCAGGGTAATGTTCGGATTTATGGTGCTTATCAATTCGGCTACCTGTATCTTATCAAGATCTTCGGCAGTTTCCAGATAAAATTTTAAAGGCACTTTATCCAATTTTTCAGATTGCAGAAACTGTTTCATTTCTTTCCTGTTTTCAAGGTAATTTCCTTTAGACAGCCAGGTAAAAAGCATTCCTGATGCGATACTTAAAAAACCGATTGCATACACTTTACGGTCAAATATCAAAAACAGTTTTCTAAAGTACACCAACCATACAGGAAAACTAAACGGCGCCATTAAACGGTAATCAATAGGATTTACAGAATAAAAGTATTGTATAAAAAAAGAACAGACAATTCCTGAAACGCTGATGAATATAAAGAAAAATTCAGTTTCGGAAAGTTTATATCTGATAAAAAGCCAGCATATCAAAAGAATGTTTAAAAGACCGATACCATAAATTACATAATTGATGGTTCCGCCTCCCGGATTTGCAATATGAATGAAAGGATTGAAAGTGGTGCATAATCCCTGAAACAACTCAGCCAAAAGCTTTGGTGTAGGATGAAGCCCGATTTCCAGAAATTCATTCACGTAGTTTTCATTAAAATAATCGATGAATAAAAATTTATACAAAACCACGAATATTCCACCAATCAACCCTGAAATGATAAAGGGTTTTGAATATTTTCTTCTGATGAAAATCAATCCGAAAAGCCCGGTTCCGACCATCATGAAAAGCGAACTGTATCGTATATTATAGAGCGCAATGAGTGATAAGGAAAGATAAAAAACAGCTTTTTCTTTTTCCAGTTTTCCTTCAATAATCAATGAACAGGTGTAAAGGAATAACAGTACAAAAGGCAATATCAACGCTTCACTCATCGTGTAGGAATAAATCGATAAAAAGCTGAACAACGCACATAAAACCAAAGCTTCTTTAAAGAAAAAGTTCTTTTTCCAGGCGAAAAAAATAATGAACAGAAAGGCTGAAATGCCTACGATTTTACTGCTCCAGAATTCATCAGTTCCAAAAAATGTAAAAAATTTAATGCTCAAAGGATAACCTAATGGAGTAGTGGTATTGTCAATTGTCGGAAAAACATGGGCAAACCGCATGTAGCGGATAGAATCGGGGTTGGTTCTGCCTTTTTCGTTGAGTAAAAAACGCAAAATGATCATCATTAACGTAATGATGATCATTGCTATCTGAATATTTCGTTCTTTACATTTCATGGACCGTGAAATTAATCAATTTTATAAAGCAAATCAACTAAAATTCACAGTTGGCAATTCAACAATACATTTCTTATTTGGAAAACATTTTTGCCACTCTTTCGGCTTTCTTGCTTTCAGAATAATCGTAGAAACCTTCTCCGGATTTTACGCCAAGCTTTCCGGCCATCACCATATTTACCAATAATGGGTTCGGTGCATATTTAGGATTTTTAAACCCGTCATACATTACATTCAGAATCGCCAGACAAACATCAAGACCGATAAAATCTGCCAATTGGAGTGGTCCCATCGGATGAGCCATTCCTAATTTCATCACCGTATCAATTTCCTCAACTCCGGCAACACCGTTGTATAATGTTTCAATGGATTCGTTAATCATTGGCATTAAGATTCTATTCGCAACAAATCCCGGATAGTCATTGACTTCCACAGGAACTTTTCCTAACGTCTTGCTCATTTCATAGATCGCATCGAAAGTTTCTTTGGAAGTAGAGTAGCCTTTGATGATTTCCACAAGCTTCATGATGGGAACAGGATTCATGAAGTGCATTCCGATTACTTTATCTGCTCTTTTGGTAGCGGCAGCGATTTTAGTAATTGAAATAGAGGAAGTATTGGTTGCCAGAATACAATTTTCCGGTGCAAATTCATCCATCTGTCCGAAAATTTTCAGCTTTAAATCCTGATTTTCCGTAGCTGCTTCTACAATAAGGTCCGCTGAGGTTACCGCATCCTGAAGCGCAGTAAATGTCGTAATATTTCCTAATGTTTCCGCCTTTTGCTCTTCCGTAAGGTTTCCCTTTGCAATTATCCTGTCCAGATTGGTGGTAATGGTTTTCAGCCCTCTGTCCAAAGCTTCCTGAGATACATCTACCAGGTTTACTTTAAAACCGCTTTGTGCAAAAGTGTGTGCAATACCATTTCCCATGGTTCCGGCTCCGATAACGACAATGTTTCTGATCATTTTTCCTTATTTAGTTTATTGTTTGTTCTATTTGATTAGGGTTAAATTTCTTGCATTTGAAAGATCCGCTTTTTTCATAATCTGGGCTTCATCAAAACTCACATCACCATCTCTGTTAGGCTTTTTCATTCTGTTTTGGGCGTCAATTGCTGCTTTAAGACCGTTTACAAACTGTATTTTCTGGGTCTTAGAAAAACCATCGCTTCCGATATACAGATTGAATTCACCTTCTCTTCCCAGTCCGTTTTGCCTGTAAATTTCGAAATTTTTAATTTTATTTTTTGCCCTGAACTTCGTAATATAGTCCATTACGGGTTTATCCGAAGGCGTACCGCAGCAGATACTGTGATAACCTATCACAAGATAATTTTCGTTTTTCTGCGCAAAGAAGAATACGGTGCAGAATAATCCTATTGTTACTAATATTTTTTTCATTTTTAATGGTTTTAAAATTAAGCTTAAATTTTTACTTATTAAAATAATCCCAAACCGACTTTGATATGTCCGAAATCATTTTGCAGTTGACCACATCCGTTTCCGTTGAGTTACTGACAAATACAGCTATTGCATAATGTTTGCCATTCGGTAAAGTAACGATGGCAATTTCATTTTCAGCACCCGTTAAACCGGCATCATTCTTCCCGGAAGATCCCGTTTTTCGTGCTGCAGGCGTGTTTTGCGGAAGCTGCTCAATCAGTTTATTTGTACCGGTGGAAGTGGAAAGCATTACCTTCATTAAATAATCCATAGATTTTTTGGAAAGTAATTTTCCGTCATAAAATTTTTTTAGAACATCTGTTGCGGAAGCTGGAGTACTGTAGTTTTGATATTGTGCATTCCGGTCTTTATGCATTTCTGCTTCGTTGAATTTAATCTGGAAACCTTTCACTCCTTTAGCATCCATAAATTTCTGCACGTTTTGTGTTCCTCCGAGAAGTTTGAGCATAATGTCACAACCATTGTTGTCGCTTTTGGCAACCGTATATTCAAGGATTTCACGTAAAGGAACTTCCACATTTCCCTGCGGATATTTATCGCGGAGTGGAGACCAGGTGTCTTCCAGTAAATTGGTCTTGTCTAAATGAATTTTCTGATCCAAAGACAATTTTCCCTGGTCAACATAATCCAGAACGGCGGCAGCAATATGAAACTTGAAAACACTCTGCATGGGAAGTTTCTTCCCGGCATTTTTACCATATTGAAAGCCATCTTCAAAACCAAGAACAGAAACTCCTACCGTTGCTTTTTTATTTTTGATAATTGAATTGATCTTCTGTTCTAAAGCAGATTGCTGTCCAAAAGCAAATGCCGAAATCAAAATAAATAATAACCCGATTTTTTTCATAATATTTTGTTTGATAGTTTATTTACCGCAAAAGAAGCAAAAGACATTCTAAATCTCTTAGTTTATCAAAAGTTGATAAAATAATAAATCAAAGATTTTATAGCTTACCTGTTCTTTTTAGTTATTTACCAGGAATTTACTTGAAATTGTTTAACAGTAAAGCTAAAAAACTCCATGGAGTTTTATCTGTGTAGAAAATCATATTCTGAAGAAGCTTGCGCTCCGTAGGAACGCTATCTTATACTTTAAAACAGTTTTAAGTAAATCATCGTTTTTGTTTCTTTTGCGTTAAAAAAAATTAAAAATAAATCCCTTTCAGATAACTAAAAGGGATTTGCAATTTAAGGTTTTTTCTTATTTCAACTCGAAATAATTCAGGTTTACCCCATCATTCTCGAAATAGATCCGGATTTTATTGTCTCCTTTTTTAAGGCTGATGCCTTTCACAGAAACGGTTTTCCAGTTTTCATTGCCGCCTGTAGATGGTAATGAAACACTCGATAATTGTTTTCCCGAACTATCTTCAACCCTTATTTTTGCCGGCTTGTTGCTCGCATAATTGATGTCAAAAGTATAGGCTTTATCCGCTTTGGCATTAACAGTATATTGAAGCCATTCTCCGCTTTCCGTTTTTCCGACGTAATACTGATTGTTTTTGGTTTTATAAATATCAACACCGTCGTTTCTCAGCTGATTCCCGGAATTCCATTCGGATCTTTTTGCAGGATCGCTTACCCAAAGATTCACGTAGTCTTTATCAAGATAAGCCGAACCCATTCTTCCCAGGTCGTAATCGGCAGAAAAGATTTTTCCGGGAGCCTGAAGGTTTTTAAAAGGTTTTGTGGAAGCATCGGTTGTCTGTCTGAACATCGCATCAATCACATCATTTTTAATCTCAACATTACTGAATTTGTAATTGTCTGCGATCTGCATCAACGCTTTTCTGGCAAATTCCTTAGAAGGCTTTTCTCCGCCGTTCTGCCAGTAGTCCAGGAGTTTTTGATACTCCGGAGTGATCTTTACGTTGGTAATTCCTGCAATATTGTCAATCTTTTTCATAGGCCAGAATGCGTAGCCAATATTGTGCTTATCCAAAAGCTGAATCAGTTCTGTAAACCATACATTTGAGTTTTCTCCTGTTTCTCCCAGCCAAATTGGGATATTATGCTTTTCACGAAGATCCAATGCAAATTTAATAGTAGCATCATCCGTATAATTCCAGTATTTATGGAAGCTGAAGACCATATTGTTATCCCAAATCGGGGTAAGTCCGTTATAATTATTTCCCCAGCCGTTTCCTTCAAGAATAATGATGTGCTTTTTATCAACCGTTCGGATGGCTTCTGTAATGTCTTTCTGGAGCTTCCAAAGCGGTGCGTTCGACATCTCATCTGTTCCGTTCGGATTTTTCCCGGTGAAATTGATATTCGGTTCATTGATTAAATCGTATCCTCCGATCCACGGCTCATCCTTATATCGTTCTGCTAATTTTTTCCAGAGTGCAATTGTCTTTTTCTGATTTTCCTCACTTTCCCAAAGGGAAGGCTTCGATTTGTCGTTATCGGAAATATTTACATCATTTCCCTGTCCGCCCGGAGCAGCGTGAAGATCCAGGATAAGGTACATTTTATTGTCGGCACACCATTTTAAAAGATCGTCGGTCATTTTAAAGCCTTCTTCCAGCCAGGTATTTTGACCTTTTTTAGGCTCTTTTTCTATAGGTAAAGTGTAGAGAATGTAATGCATCGGAAGCCGTATGGAATTGAATCCTGCTTTTTTCAGAAAATCTATGTCCTGTTTGGTAATACCGTTTTTAAGATACGCTTTATAAAATTCATTCATTCCATCTTCTCCAATCAGTTCGGCAATCTTTTCTTTGATTTTATATTGGGGGCCTGCAAAATCTGCGGTCTTCAGCATATAACCTTCCTGAAGCATCCATCCTCCAAGACCCAGACCTCTCAGTTGTATGTTTTCACCTTTGTCATTAACGATTTTTTGGCCGTTGGTTTTTAAAAGCTGTGATGTCCCAAATTGAGACAATAAAAAAGCGGATAATAGCATGGCTCGTTTCATAGTTGTTTTAAATTAAATATTATGGGATAATTTGTAAGAATGATTATTTGATCATCACAAATATATTTAAATTTATTGAATAACGTCAAATATTGTTGCAATATGAATTGGTGTATCTATAAATGAAAAGAGACCGCTTAAAGTAAGCAGTCTCTTTCCGTATGTATTGTTGTCTGAATTATTTCTTTTTGTAAGCAGCGTCTTTAATTCTCGCTTTTTTACCTCTAAGATCTCTGAAGTAGTAGATTCTTGATCTTCTAACTTTACCTCTTCTGTCAACTTCAATTTTCTGAAGCGCAGGCATGTTGATAGGGAATACTCTTTCTACACCTACATCACCAGACATTTTTCTGATCGTAAACGTTTTTGTAGAACCAGTACCTCTTAATTGGATAACTGTTCCTTTGAAGAACTGGGTTCTTGTTTTCTGACCTTCTTTAATTTCGTAGTAAACAGTGATCGTATCACCCGCTTTGAATTCAGGGAATTCTTTTTTTGTAATGTACTTGTCTTGTACGTACTTTAATAAATCCATTATTAATAAAATAAAATGTTAAGGCTAAGCAACTTACACGGACTTCGTCAGAGGTTGAATAACAGGTTGCAAATATACAAATCTTTTTTCAAATATTCCAAACAGTTTATTATTAAAATACAATGAATTTTTAAGAAAATTCCAGACCCAAAATTAATATTTCCTTGAAATTACCATCAGCTACAGTTTACATGAGTATTCTACTTTTGCCGGGTGATAAAAGATCTCTTACAGCTTTCTCACAATCCATAAAATTTTAAAACATTATACAACCACACTCACATGAAACAACTGCTATTCTTTTTCTGCTTTGCCGTCCAGATGACTTTTGGACAGGCTCTGTACCCTTATTTACAGAATCCTACACCCACTTCGATGATTGTCACCTGGAAGACATCATCAAATAACGAAACAACCGTTTTTTACGGAACAAATCCAGCCAGTCTTAATGTAACCTTTACCGGAACCACTAATATTTTTTCGGATACGGGATACAACAACAATTATTATTACCACACAGCCAAGATTACCAATCTCCAGCCCAACACAAAATATTATTATAAAATTAAAACAGGAAACAGCGAATCGGCAGTTTATAATTTCAGGACATTGCCATTACCGGGGCAGGCTGCTACCGCTAATGGAAAAATACGTTTCCTGATTATGGGAGACAACCAGATCAAAGCGGAACCAAGATACGATACGCTTACCTTGAATGCTTACAAAAAGCTGAAAGAAAAGTTTGGCACAACTTCAGATCCTTCTGATAATATTGCGTTGACTTTCATGGTTGGGGATCAGGTGGACGTAGGAACGCTGGATCATTATGAAAATGTTCACTTTAAAAAGAATATCAATTTATCTCCATATCTGCCCATACAGACAACTGTGGGAAATCATGAAACCTACGGAACGCTTGGAATGAATTCGTACTACGCCCACTTTTATATTGATGAAATAAAATACAAAAATATTTCCTCCGGAAATGAAAATTATTACGCCCAACAGGCAGGAAATGTTTTATTCATCAGTTTAAGCTCAGAACATACAGGGTCGGCCCAGATGATGTGGCTGCAACAGATTCTTAACGAAGCCAATAATGATTCTACTGTAGACTGGATCATTTCTTTAAGCCACAGACCGTATCAGGCAGAACAATATGTAGGAGATATTTCAACCTGGGTTAGAAACAGTGCTGTTCCTCTTTTAACGACTTCTTCGAAATACTTAATGCATGTCGGAGCGCATCACCACCTTTATCACAGAGGACAGCTGAAAAATACCCCGAATTATCAGATTATTTCAGGGGGTACGGCATGGGATCAGTATTGGGGAATGTCTACCGAACAGGATTTTGATGATGTTCAGAAAACCTTGACAGACTGGACGTATCAGATTGTGGAAGTAGATGTGAATACAGGAAAAGTAGATATTGAATCCTATTCAATCGGAGGGATTTATCATAAAAAATACAATGAGCTGATTGATACATTCCACCGGTACAAAAATCAGCCTAAACCTGCAAAACCTTCCATTTCAAATATATTTACCGCACCGGTTACCTTGCCGATAACCTTAAACGGAAGTGCATTTTCAAGTTCAAATGGAGAACTACTGAATACCACTCAGTTTCTCATTAGTAAAGCTGCCGATTTTTCTATCATTGAAAAAGAATTTTACAGAGATTACGAAAACTGGTTCGGAAAAGACGGAAACGGAACTCCCGATATCACTAAAAATCTGAATGCAGGTGTAGATATTACCAAAGCAACCATCGCTGCAAACTCCATTACCAACGGAAACTATTACGTAAAAGTGCGTTACAGGGACCGAAATATGGAATGGAGCGACTGGAGCGACATAAAGGAATTTACCGTAACCGGAAGTGTGGTTTCTAATCCTACGTTTACTTTAAACAAAACCGAATATCTTCAAAATGAAGCAATTATTGCTAATTTTACAGACAGCCCGGGAAATAGCCAGGATTGGGTGGGAATTTATAAAAAAGGCCAGAATCCTTCTGCCGTGACTTCCCAGGCGTATGTATATACCAATGGACAAACATCCGGAACGGCCTCTTTTCCGAACGGAATTGCCACCAAAGGCCAGTATTTTGCAGCCTTTTTTGCTAATAATGGTTATACTGAAATTACCCCGAGAAAAAACTTTTACGTAGGACCGAAAGTAGTACTTTCAACAACAGCCGATGTATATCCTGTCGGTGGAACAGTAACCGTTAATTTCTCCAACGGTCCGAATTTAGTTAAAGACTGGGTAGGAATTTATAAAATGGGACATACCCCTGGTAATATAAATTCCACCCAATGGAGCTACGTAACTACGGCTTCAGGAACGCTCAACTTTACAGGTCTTGCGAAAGGGTATTATTATGCACAGTATTTCCTGGAAGACGGCTACACGACAGTAGGAGAAAAAGTTTTCTTTAAAGTTGGAGATATTGTAACCGAACTCTGGACAAACAAGCCTGTGTATACATTAGGGGAAAACATTACCGCTTCATGGACGGATTCCCCGGGAATCATTAAAGACTGGCTGGGAATTTATCCTCAAAGTGTTGCAGTTCCGGATGATAATTTCATTTCCTACACGTATTTCGACGGAGTAACTCAGGGTACAAAAACCATCCAGGGAACAGCAGTTCCTGCAACGCCCGGAAATTATTATATGGTGATGTTTACCAACGATTCTTATACCGAAGTTTCAAACAGAGTTCAGTTTCAGGTAACGGGTCCAACATTGGGAACTGAAGAAACAAAAAGTACTGAGAAAAACGTAATTTTATATCCAAATCCCACAAAACCGGGAGAACCTACTTTTATAAAAAGTGATTATCCTATCGAAAAGATTGAGCTGCTTTCAGCAAACGGAGACCTTCTGTATGAATCAAAAAACGTCAACAACCAACGTTTTTCTTTAGTAAATGAAAACCTTCCGAAAGGTGTTTATTTCGTGAAAGTTCATACCAGAAAATTATTTACTTTAAAACTGATCATTCAGTAAAGAGTCCCGAAGGGATGACCTAAACCAGCATTGGATGCAAATCCAATGAATAAAAATATAAATTCCAAAAAAAATCGGCAAAAATTTTAATTTTTGCCGATTTTATATTTATTCATCAGTAGATTTTAATGCCCATGCAATCAAGGGAGCCTGCATAAAAAGCCGAGCAAATCGCTGGTTATCAGTATTCAACCCGAAAGAATCTCTCCTGTTTTTATATTGGGCAATATTTCCGGGAAGTACCGCAGCAAAAAAGCCCGCTACAATTTTCCCCATTGTTTTCCTATACTTTTTGGGTGTGACAATTACCGCTGTTCCCAATGCGATTTCCGCAATTCCGGAATAAACAACGGTGTCATCTTTATCCAGAGGAACCCATTCAGGAACCTGAGCCTGGAATTCTTTCCTTGCGAATGTAAGATGTCCAATTCCGGCTGTTATAAGAAATGCACCGAGGGCAATTCTTGAAATGTTCTTCGTTTCCATAATACTATATTTAATTGATAAGGTGTAACACAGTTTAACCAAAATTCAGACCATGATAATGATGCTTATGGGTAATCTGGTACAAGAAAAGCTTAAATGAAGACCCATTATTCTGAAATATGAGAAAAAGTATTAAATTTAAGCCAACAGAAAAATCTAATGTTTCATGATAGATAAAAGAGTAAAAAATGCAAAGGAAGCCATCGAGGGAATTAAAGACGGAATGACGTTAATGTTAGGCGGATTCGGACTTTGCGGAATTCCTGAAAACTCAATTAATGCTTTGGTAGAGAGTGATGTAAAAGACTTAACCTGTATCTCGAACAACGCAGGAGTAGATGATTTCGGGTTGGGATTACTGCTTCACAAAAGACAGATCAAAAAAATGATTTCGTCTTATGTAGGAGAAAATGCAGAATTTGAAAGACAGATGCTTTCGGGAGAATTAGAAGTGGAGCTGACTCCTCAGGGAACTTTGGCGGAAAAATGCAGAGCGGCGCAGGCGGGAATTCCGGCTTTTTACACTCCGGCAGGTTTCGGAACTGAAGTAGCGGAAGGAAAAGAAGTAAAAGATTTCAAAGGAAAACCGCACATTCTGGAACATGCTTATGAAGCAGATTTTTCAATTGTAAAAGCATGGAAAGGCGATCATGCAGGAAACCTTATTTTTAAAGGATCTGCAAGAAATTTCAACCATCCGATGGCCGGTGCAGGAAAAATTACGATTGCAGAAGTAGAGGAATTGGTAGAGCCGGGAGAATTGGATCCCAACCAGATTCACATTCCGGGAATCATGATCCAGAGAATTTTTCAGGGCGAGAAATTCGAAAAAAGAATCGAGCAGAGAACCATTAGAAAAAGAGATTAATTATAAGAAAATTATAAACGGTTATAATTTGTTCATGCATATTGCTCAATAATGATACGGCTTATTTCAATCATTGCTTTTCTGTTCATGTTTTCCTGTAAAGAAAACAAGATGGTAAAATATAAGAAAGTGGAAACTTCATTAAACGGCATAAAAAAGGAATCTCAACATCAAATCAAAGAATTTGCAACTTTAGAATTTCGGAGATCATACGTTGGGCACGAGAATTTATCCGATAGACAGCTTAAAGAATTATACAATTTAAATCCGACTTTGCTGATTGAAAGTACTACAGAAATGGTAAGCAATTTAAATCGAGCCGGATTAATGGATAAGCAGGATTTAGTTATTTCAAAATTTGAGAATAAAAAAGTAAAGAAATCATTTTTAGATAAAGAAAACAAATTAGAAATAAATTTTGACTATTATCCGAATCATAATTCTGAAATAAAAATTGTAGTAAAAGATCAGACAAAAAAGATTTATAAAACAATTGAGTTATCAGTAAGCTATCTTATTGGAGTCATTTTAAAAGATATTGATGGAGATAATTTAAAAGAAATTCTGATTGTAAAAGTAGGATATGTAGTGAACGGAGATAATTTTGATCTACAAATTTTAAAATATCAGTAAAGACTTCGTTCAATTTTCATAAAGAACGAGCTGAAGTAATACTCTGGATTACAAAATAATACCCCGAAATCAACATTCGGGGTAGTTTATTTTAGTTATAAAAGCCTAATTGTCATTCTGAACAAAGTGAAGAATCTCACAATCATATAAACTTCCATCATCCAGTTTCCAAATTCCATTTCATCTACACCAAAGTTTTTCTCTCCCCGATCTGCTGCCTCCACATCGCATAATACAGGCCTTTTTCCTCAATAAGATTGAGGTGAGAACCCATTTCTATAATCTGTCCGCGTTCCAGAACGAAAATTCTGTCGGCGTGCATGATGGTACTAAGTCTGTGGGCGATAAGAACCGTTATTTGTTCTTTTTCCTTAGAGATTTCTTTAATAGTTGTGGTGATTTCTTCCTCCGTAATGCTGTCTAATGCAGAAGTGGCTTCGTCAAAAATTAAAAGATGAGGTTTTCTCAGCAAGGCTCTGGCTATCGCAATTCTCTGTTTTTCGCCACCGCTTAATTTTAATCCGCCTTCACCAATAACCGTTTCTATTCCGTTTTCGGCACGTTCCAGAAGAGCCGTACAGCTGGATTTTTTCAATGCTATTTGCAGATCTTCATCTGTTGCGGAAGGATTTACGAACAAAAGGTTTTCCTTAATTGTTCCCGCAAAAAGCTGGGTGTCTTGCGTCACAAATCCGATCTGGTTTCTCAGTTCATCAAAATCAAACTCTTTTCCGTCAATCTTATTATACAATATAGAACCTTCCAGAGGTCTGTACAATCCCACCAGAAGTTTCACCAATGTACTTTTTCCTGAACCGCTTGGTCCTACGAAAGCAATCGTTTCCCCGTTTTTTACTTTGAATGAAATGGAATTCAGTGCTTTATAATGAGCAGTCTGATGCTGGAAAGAAACATTTTGAAATTCAAGCTCTTCAATAGCCCCGATTTTTTTCGGAGTTAAAGGCTTAGGCTCAACTTCTTTTTTCATTACCCTGTCAAAATTGTTCAGAGAAGCCTGCGCTTCACGGTAGGAAATAATGATATTCCCTATTTCCTGCATCGGCCCGAAAATAAAGAACCCGTAAAACATCAATGATAAATACTGTCCCGGTGTCACAATATTTTTAAAAATCAACAACAATAAAGTAAAAGTAATCGTTTGCTGTAAAAAATTAACCAGCGTTCCTTGTACAAAGCTCAGAGAGCGGATGCTTTTTACTTTTCGGAGTTCAAGATTCAGGATTTTGTACGTATTGTTATTGAGACGTTCAACTTCCTGGCTGGTAAGTCCCAAACTTTTTACGATCTCAATATTCCTCAGGCTTTCTGTAGTGCTTCCCGCAAGATTGGTGGTTTCTGTTACAATATTTTTTTGGATGGTCTTGATTCTTTTGCTTAGTAAATTGGTTACCACTGCAATAAGGATGATTCCCACCACGTAAACCGGCATAATCGACCAGTGAAGGCGGAGAGCATACACAGAAACAAAGATAATGCTCACTATAATTCCGAAGAATACATTAATAAAATTATTGATGAATTTCACGGTATCTTCACGCACTTTCGTTAAAATAGAAAGAGTCTCACCACTTCTCTGATCTTCAAATTCCTGAAAAGGAAGCCGCATCGAGTGTTTCAGCCCGTCGGTAAAAATTTTTGCGCCAAACTTCTGAATAATAACACTCACCACATAATCCTGGAAAGCTTTGGCTATCCGGCTTACCATGGCGGTGCCGATTAGCAGGCCTAAAAAGTAGAAAACACCATGATAAATATCAGTTCCGTACAGATATTCGTTGATCGTTCTCGGGAGCGTTTTCTCTTTATCGAAAAAATTGGGGTGCGTTACGAGTTTGTCTAATATATTTCCGGTAATAGCGGGTGCAAATAGAGAAAAAACCTGATTTACAGAGGCTAAAAACAATGAAATAATAATCAGCCATTTGTAAGGTTTAAGATAATGTAATAAAATTTTCATCGGTAAAATTAAAAGCGTACAAATTTACAACAAATTGAGATTCAAAATTTATCATAGGATAAGAAAGAAAGGTATTTTGTAATTCCGTAAAAATGGCTAATTTGGCGGGATAAGATTACGCTATGCTAACGAAAGAACAAATTGCACAAAGAATTTCCAGAGAAGTAAAAGACAGATACTACGTAAACCTCGGAATAGGGATTCCTACCCTGGTGGCCAATTATGTTCCGGAAAATCTTAATGTAGAATTCCAGAGTGAAAACGGTGTGTTGGGAATGGGGCCGTTTCCATACGAAGGCGAAGAAGATGCTGACATCATCAATGCCGGAAAACAAACCATCACTATTTTAAAAGGTGGCTCATTCTTCGATTCTGCATTCAGTTTCGGAATGATCAGAAGCAAAAAAGTTGACCTTACCATTCTCGGCGCGATGGAAGTTTCGGAGAACGGAGATATTGCCAACTGGAAAATCCCCGGAAAAATGGTAAAAGGAATGGGCGGAGCAATGGATCTTGTAGCTTCGGCAGAAAATATTATCGTTGCGATGATGCACGTAAACAAAGCCGGAGAAAGTAAAATTTTGAAGAAATGTACACTTCCTTTAACGGGAGTAAACTGTGTTAAAAGAGTCGTAACCGAATTGGCGGTGCTGGATGTAACGCCTTCTGGTTTCAAGCTTATTGAAAGGGCTCCGGGAGTTTCCGTAGAGCATATCATTAAATCTACAGAAGCTGATTTAATCATTGAAGGAGAAATTCCTGAAATGCAATTCTGATAAAGCAAAAACCTTGTCGCCGACAAGGTTTTTTATTTGAAAATATTTAACGTTTAATATTCAAAAGCTCCAAGTCTTGAACTTTTGTTTCTTTTGTTTCAACACAAAAGAAATTTATTTTCCATCCTGTGCTCCAAAAACCTTCTGCAAAACACTGGTGGTTCTCATTGCGGGAGTATTGCGGATTCCGCTTTCTTTTTCTGCGACCATTTTGAAAACTCCGTTAATGGTTTCTGTGGTTACATATTCATTAAGATCGGTGCTTATGGATTCTCCTGTAAAAGTATTATATTTAGAGATAATGCTGCTCCACACTTTATCCGCACCTACTTTTCCCAATGAAGCTTTTACTTTTGGCTGAAACGCTGTAAACAACTGCGATTGAGTTTTGGCCTGTAAATAGTTGGTTGCTGCATTATTATTTCCCAGTAGAATATTTCTGGCATCTGTAATCGTCATGGAAGTAATCGCTTTCGTAAAGATTGGTGCAGCTTCCGTTACAGCATCTTCTGCAGCTCTGTTCAATAATTTTACACCCTGATCTGCAAGACTTCCCAAACCGATAGATCTCAACGTAGTATCAATTTTCCTCAATTTCTCAGGCATCAGGATTTTTACGGCTTCATTTTTTAAAAATCCATCGGTGGTGCCTAGCTTTTTTACACCCTCGTTGACACCAAGAGTTAAAGCTTCCTTTAAGCCGGAAGAAATCTGCGTTGAGCTAAGACTTCCTAAATTAACGGGGGATTGGTTGGTTGTTGATTTTGAAGGTTTGGTATTTCCTTTTGAAGATTTAGGATTTTTAAGATCAATTCCTGTTTGATCTTTTACTGTAGATGTTATAATATCTGAAATTTGTGCTTGTGCGGAAACAGAGAATAAAAGTCCGCCAACTAATACAATTGTTTTTTTCATCATTTATTTTTGTGAAATTAGATATTTTAAAATTTAATAAGTTAAATCAGCCACTAAGATTTTCAGAAAATAAGTATATTCGCCTAAATCTAAAATCATAAAATGTATCGATTCTTACTGATATTTTCTGTATTGTTTCCAACTCTTTTTTTTGGACAAAACAAATTGAATTTGATTCCTTATCCTCAAAAGGTTGAATTAAAAACAGGGGATTTCGAAATAAGCGAGAATACACTTTTCGTGGGAGACAAAAAATCTAATGAATACAAATATTTTGTTGATAATTTTAAAAAAATCTATCCAAAAAATTCATCTAAAAACATAAAAAAAGCAAAACCAAATTTTATTTCGCTACTGTTAAATAAAGATTTAAAAATTGATAATAAACGAGAGTTTAATTCAAATTACATTATAAATATCAGCAACGAAATGATTATGGTTATTGGAAAGAACCCTGAAGGTCTTTTTCAAGGCACTCAAACTCTTTTACAATTAATAAAAAATTCAGAAGACGGAAAAATTCCCGCTCTCGAAATCCAGGATTCCCCAAAATTTCAATGGCGCGGAATGCACCTTGATGTTTCCAGACATTTTTTCACCGTTGAAGAAGTGAAACAGTATATTGATTATCTTGCCATGTACAAACTAAATACGTTTCACTGGCATTTAACCGACGACCAGGGCTGGAGAATTGAAATTAAAAAATATCCGAAATTAACGCAGATCGGTTCAAAACGTAAAGAATCAATGATCGGAGCGTATGTTGACAATACCTTCGACGGAAAACCTTACGGACCTTATTTCTATACGCAGGATCAGATTAAAGAAGTCGTAAAATATGCTCAGGAAAGACATATTACCGTAGTTCCCGAAATTGAAATGCCGGGCCACGCTTTAGCTGCACTTTCTGCGTATCCCAATTTAGCCTGTACAAAAGGGCCTTTTGAACCAGCCACAAAATGGGGCGTTTTTGATGATGTCTTCTGCCCGAAAGAGGAAACTTTTACCTTTTTAGAAAACGTTTTAGATGAAGTAATCGCACTTTTTCCTTCGCAATACATTCACATCGGAGGTGATGAATGCCCGAAGACCAGATGGAAAGAATGCCCTCATTGTCAGGAATTAATCAAAAAAAATAACCTGAAAGATGAACATGGCCTGCAAAGCTATTTTATCCAACGAATTGAAAAATATGTAAACTCAAAAGGCAGAAAAATTATCGGCTGGGACGAAATTCTGGAAGGCGGACTGGCCCCGAATGCCGCAGTAATGAGCTGGACAGGAATTAAAGGTGGTGTGGAAGCTGCCAAATCCGGTCATTTTGCCGTCATGACTCCCGGTTCTTACTGTTATTTCGACCATTATCAGGGAGATCCGGCAACTGAGCCCAATGCTTTCGGAGGATTTACCCCTTTAGATAAAGTGTATTCTTACAATCCAATTCCGGAAGAACTGAATGCACAACAGTCAAAATATATTTTAGGCGTTCAGGCAAATTTATGGACAGAATATATTCTTGATTTTAAGCAGGTTCAATACATGATTTTCCCAAGATTATTCGCTCTTTCTGAAGTTGGTTGGGGAACATCTGATCTCAACAATTATAAAGAATTTGAAGGAAGAGTAATTCATGAGTTTAAAAATCTTGACAAGTTAGGTATTAATTATGCCAAAAGCATTTACAATGTTTCAGGGAAAGTAATTCCTTCTGAAAATCATGTAGCTTATCAACTTTCAACCTCACAAAATCCGGATGGGATACGATATACAGTGGACGGAAAAGATCCTTCAGTAAACTCTGAGAACTATAAAAATCCTATTCCGGTTTCAAAATCAATGACGGTAAAATCTGCCTATTTCGAAAACGGACAACTAAAAAGTGCCCTATCTTCACAAACTTTCACCATATCCAAAACAACAGGTAAAAAAATTACTTTGTCAGAACAGCCAAACGAAAATTATTCTTTCGGAGGTGCTTTCACTTTAGTTGACGGAATTATCGGGAATCAAAAGCAGTTAGGAAAAACCTGGCTCGGATTTCAGGGAAAAGATGTGGTGGCAACCATTGATTTCTCACAGAAAACTCAGTTTTCGGAAATTTATTTCAATACTTTAGATAACAGAGGAAGCTGGATTCATTTCGCAAAATCAGCCCAGATTTTTATTTCTGACAACGGAACGGATTTTAAGCTCATCAAAAAAATCGGAAAGGAAGAAATCCTTTCAGCAAAAGGAAAAATCAGGTTGAATATTGGGAATCAGAGTGCAAAATATGTAAAAGTCAGAATTGAGAACGCAGGAATTATTCCGGCTGGAAATCCCGGTGCAGATTCTAAAGCATGGCTTTTTGTTGACGAAATCGGAGCAAACTAAATAAATAAAGGTTCAATGGTTATCTTTATTTCAGACTTTCAACTGAAATTAAAAAACTCAAAACTTTAAACTTACATTGAAATGAACTCACGCAGAAAATTTCTGAAAAATACGGCGCTTGCCTCTTCTGCCTTATTATTGAATCCTTTGGATTTAATAGCTAAAGAGACACCCGAAAGTAATAAAATAATTAATAAGCCGATTGTTCTTTCCACCTGGAACTTCGGTTTAAAAGCCAATGAAGAAGCATGGGCGATTCTCGGAAAAGGAGGAAGAGCTTTGGATGCCGTGGAAAAAGGGGTACGTCTCATAGAAAATGATCCGAATGAAAGAAGTGTCGGTTATGGCGGTCGTCCCGACAGAGACGGAAGAGTAACGCTGGATGCCTGCATTATGGATGAAAATTACAACATCGGCTCAGTAGCCTGTCTTGAATATATTAAAAATCCGATTTCCGTAGCAAGGGCAGTAATGGAAAAAACGCCTCACGTGATGTTGGTTGGAGACGGAGCCTTGCAATTTGCCATTTCTCACGGCTTTAAAAAAGAAAATATTCTCACTCCCGAATCTGAAAAAGAATGGAAAGAATGGCTGAAAGACAGCAAATATCAGCCGATTGTAAACATTGAAAATCATGATACTATTGGAATGATCGCAATGGATGGTCAGGGAAACCTTTCCGGCGCCTGCACCACCAGCGGAATGGCTTTCAAAATGCACGGAAGAGTGGGAGATTCACCGATTATCGGAGCCGGTTTATTTGTAGACAATGAAGTAGGAGCCGCAACGGCCACCGGTCATGGAGAAGAAGTCATCCGAACCGTGGGAACACATCTCGTTGTAGAATTAATGCGGCAGGGAAGAACCCCTCAGCAAGCCTGTAAAGAAGCCGTGCAAAGAATTGTACAAATTACGAAAAGACGAAATAAAAATTTAAAAGATATTCAGGTAGGTTTTATTGCCCTCAATAAAAAAGGAGAATACGGCTCATACTGTATTCAGGACGGGTTTAATTTTGCCGTTTACGATCAAAATGGCAACCGTCTGGAGAAACCGGATTTCGCCCTGAAATAAATATAAAGATCAATAGGAACGGGCTTTAGCCCGTTTTTCAAAATAAAAAAACCATTGGCTTTAGCCCAAACTTAAATTACAACGAATGTCAAAAATAGAAATAGCGTGTTTCAATCCCGAATCTGCAATCATTGCTTTTGAAAACGGAGCAGACCGGATAGAATTGTGTGACGGGTTAAGCGAAGGCGGAACTACACCTGCTTTTGAAACCGTACAACAACTTAGAGAAAAAATCAACATCCCGATATTTGTGATGATTCGTCCTCGCGGTGGGGACTTCACTTACAGTGATGAAGAATTTGAGCAGATGAAGTCTGACCTGATTCAATTGAAATCTTTAAACGTTGACGGTTTCGTGTTCGGAATTTTAGATAAAAATGATGAGGTGAATATTGAACGGAATAAAATCCTGGTTGAACTGGCAAATCCTTATCCCTGCACTTTCCACCGTGCCTTTGACCGTGCAAAAGATTTAGAAAAATCTTTGGAAAAAGTCATTGAATGCGGCTTTACAACAGTCCTTACTTCCGGACAGAAACCCAATGTGTCCGAAGGAAAAGAAAATTTGAAAAAATTAGTGGATTTATCTAAAGGCAGAATCGAAATTCTTGTCGGCGGCGGACTTCGTTCATCCAATATCGAAGAAATCCGCGAGTTTACAAAAGCAGCATATTTTCATTCTTCAGCAATTACGGATGGCGGTGCTTTTGCGAATTCCGAAGAGATTGTTTCTTTGAAGAATAAATAAATTTTTCAACTAAAAATATACGTCAAGTTTATCATTCTGAAGAAGGAAGAATCTCAAAACAATATATTTTCAGAAAGACAAATCGTAAAAATGTACATCTTAAATAAGTTTATTGATGAAAAAATCTATACTTTTCACTTTCCTTTTCATACAAATCTTAGCCAACGCACAATTCTATGAGCGCAATTTATCCTCGGAAAAATGGAGTTTTAAAAATGCCAAAGAAAATAAATGGCTCACGGCCTCCGTGCCGGGAACAGTACATATAGATTTGATGAAGAACAATATCATTCCGGATCCTTTCAAAGATGAAAATGAAAAAAAAGTGCAATGGATAGAAAATGAAGATTGGGATTATCAGACTACATTTAGTATTTCTCAAAAAGAATTAAACAATAAGAATATTGACCTTGTTTTTTTAGGATTGGATACCTTTTCCGAGATTTATTTAAATGGGAAATTCATTCAGACAACGGATAATATGTTCAGGAAATGGACAATTCCTGTAAAAGACTTTTTACAGGCCGGTGAAAATAATTTACAGGTAAGATTCAAATCTTCTGTGAATGTAGGAAAAGAATTAGCAGAAAAAGTTCCGTTCACCATGCCGGAATCACCCCGAAGCTTTGTAAGAAAAGCGCAATACCATTTCGGGTGGGATTGGGGTCCAAGACTTGTTACCGCAGGAATCTGGAAAGACGTAAAATTAAATTTCTGGAATAATGCTAAATTTCAAAATATCGCAATAGAGCAGGAAAATCTAAATTCTAAAAAAGCAGAATTAAAAATTTATACTGAAATTGTAGCCGATGAAAGTGGAAAATACAGCATTTCAATTAACGGAAAATCTCAAAATATTTCTTTAAAATCCGGATTGAATTTAATTTCAATTCCTTACCAGATCAACAATCCGAAACTCTGGCAGCCGAACGGTTGGGGAAATCCGAATTTGTATGACCTTAAGATTACTTTACAAAAGAATAAAAGAAATATTGATGAAAAATCCGAGAAGATTGGATTAAGAACAGTCGAATTAATTCAGAAAAAAGACGAACAGGGAAAATCTTTTTATTTCAAAGTGAACGGAAAACCCATGTATGCCAAAGGAACCAACTGGATTCCCGGTGACAGCTTTTCTCCGAGGATGACCAAAGAGAAATACCAAAATCTCATCAAAGACTGCAAAGAAGCCAATATGAATATGATCCGTGTCTGGGGTGGTGGAATTTACGAAGACAATGAATTTTACAAAGCCTGTGACGAGAACGGAATTTTAGTCTGGCAGGATTTTATGTTTGCAGGAAGCTTTTATCCCGCAGATGAAAAATTTCAGAAAAATGTTGAACTGGAAGTGAAAGATCAGATTGAAAGGATTCAGAATCATCCGTCGCTGGCTTTATGGTGCGGAAATAACGAAATAGATGAAGCGATCGTCAACTGGGGGTATCAGAAGCAGTTTAAATATTCAAAAGAAGATTCTTTGCAGGTCTGGAAAGATTATAAGACCATTTTCCATGAAATAATTCCCAAAGCTATAAAAAAATATGCAACAACTGACAAGCAAATCTATTGGGAAAGTTCGCCTTCTATCGGATGGGGACATAAAGAAAGTTTAACGGAGGGCGATTCTCATTACTGGGGCGTTTGGTGGGGCGAACAGCCATTTGAAATATACAATGAAAAAGTTCCGAGATTTGCTTCGGAATACGGATTTCAGGGAATGCCGACACTCGAAGCCACAAAATCGATGTTTTCAGGAAATCCTGAGTTAGATTTGCAAAATGGAATTATCAAAGCGCACGAAAAACATTCAAGAGGTTGGGAAATTATAGAAAATTACATGAAGCGGGACTGTATTGTTCCGAAAGATTTTGTAAAATATAATTACGTTTCCCAATTGCTTCAGGCCCGCGGAATGCAGATTGCCATTGAAGCGCACCGCCGCGCAAAACCTTATAATATGGGCACGTTGTATTGGCAGCTGAACGATTGCTGGCCGGTGGTTTCCTGGTCGTCTATTGATTACCTTGGAAGCTGGAAAGCATTATATTATAAGGTAAAAAGAAGTTTTGAAAATCAGGTGATTTTCACCGAAGAAAAAGACGATGTGCTTGCTTTCTATGCGATAAATGATAATTCGGAAAAGTTTCAGGATCTCTCATTGGATATTGATATTATAAAATTTAATGGAGAAAAACACGGTTCGGCAGGAACAGCGGATAGTGAGACATTAGAGCCAAACAGTATTCTGAAATTTCCTTTTTCGCTGGAAGAAATCATCGGTGATGCAGAAAAAAATGAAATTTTTTTACATGTAACTTTAAAAGATAAAAAAGATGAAAAAATAATAGCAGAAACCAACTATTTCTTCGCAAAGCCAAAAGATTTAAAACTGCCAAAACCCAATATTCAAATTAAGAAAATTTCTTCCACAGAAATTGAAATTTCCACCGATGTTCTGGCTAAAGATGTGTACTTAATAGGTAATACCCATTTCAGCGACAATTTCTTTAATCTGCTTCCCGGAGCTTCCAGAAGAATTAAATTGTCAAAACCGCTTGAGAAAATTGAAGTGATAAGTTTGTGGGATACGATGAATTAAAATAAGCTGAACAACCAAATCAAACCTTCAAGGTTTCAAAAACCTTGAAGGTTTAGCTTAGAAATTGTTAAAATAAAAAAAATTGCAGTTCACAAAAGAATCAATTAATTTTACACTTTAAAAATTTCCCTTTGCAGTACGCCCAGATTGTTTTACCGTTAAATTTAAAAGGATCTTTTACCTATAAAGTTCCTGAAGAACTGCAATCCGAAATCCAGGTCGGAATGAGGGTTTTGGTTCCGTTCGGCGGCAAAAAAATTTATACCGGGATTGTATTTGAGCTTCATGATGACGCGCCGGAAACATTTATTGCAAAAGAAGTCATCAGCCTTTTGGATGATCAGCCGATAGTTCCGCACGAGCAGATCAGCTTTTGGAACTGGCTTTCAGAGTACTATTTATGTGGGTTAGGTGAAATTTACCGTTTTGCATTTCCTTCTTCATTAAAACTGGAAAGCGAAACCTATTTAAAATTAAAACCGAACATTACCGTTGATTTTGAAAACCTCGACGTCAACGAAATGTATCTCATCCAGGCGCTGGAAGTCCGGCAGCTGATCAACCTCACAGACATTGAAGCATTTATCCCGAAGAAAGATATCATCCGAACCATCAATTCTTTAATTGATCTTCAGTATATTGAAATTGACGAAAAAATTGCTGAAAAGTACAAGGCAAAAGAAGTGGCTTATGTAAAAATAAAAAATGAAGTTTTACAAAACCAGAATCTTACGGAAATTCTTTTAACCTTAAAAAGATCGCAGAAGCAGAAAGATCTTTTTCTTCATATTCTCGAAAAGCAGACAGAAAATCCGAATCTTCATATCAAAAAATCAGAGCTTTTTGAAGACGGTTATTTTGGAAGTTCACACTTTAAAAGTTTAGCAGATAAAAATCTGGTCGAAGAATATTACATGCAGAAAGACAGGCTTGAAAGCTATGAAGGCGAGATAGAAGAAATAGAGGAGCTTTCGGAATCCCAGAAAACTGCAAAAATTGAAATTGATGAAGCCTTTGAAGAAGGAAAAAACGTGCTGCTTCACGGGGTTACATCATCAGGAAAAACCCATATTTACCTTGAGAAAATAGAAGAATGCATTAATGAAGGCAAAAATGTATTGTTCCTGCTTCCTGAAATTTCTTTAACCAAACAGATTACCCAGCGATTAGAAAAGAAGTACGGCAGGCAGCTTGGTTTTTACCATCAGAAACTCACCGATTTTGAACGCGTGGAAGTCTGGAGAAGAATCCGCCAGAATGATATTAAAATCCTGATCGGAACCCGGAATTCACTATTCCTGCCTTTCCGGAATTTAGGTTTGATTGTGGTGGATGAAGAGCACGATTCCGCATACAGGCCGCGCGAAGTTTCCCCTTATTTCAATGCTAAAGATGCAGCATTGGTGTTGGGGGATTTCTACCATGCACGTGTTATTTTAGGCTCCGCTACACCTTCTGTTGAAAGCTATTACAATGCGAGGAAAGATAAGATGGCGTATGTTTTTCTCGAAAAACGCTTTGGAAATGTAAAGCTGCCGGAATACGAGCTGGTCAATTTCAAAGAAGCCCAGGATTCCAAAAAAGTTTCCGGGAATTTTTCTTTGCATCTTGTTGATGAAATTAAAAAAGTTCTCGAAGAAAAAGACCAGGTTATTGTGCTTCACAACCGCCGTGGTTACGCCAATGTGGTGGAATGTGAAACTTGTGGCTATGTCAATTACTGCTCGAATTGTGATGTGGTGATGACTTACCATAAAGCAGCCAATGAAATGAAATGCCACTACTGTGGTCAGAGAGCTTCCAAACCTAAAACCTGTCCTAAATGTTATTCTGAAAACCTCAATGAAAGAGGAGTGGGAGTGGAACAGATTCATGAAGAAGTTTCAAAACTTTTTCCTGATCATGAAGTCGACCGCATGGATGTTGATTCCATGAGGAAAAAATTCGCCTACGAAAGACTGTATGAAAAAATCGAAGACCGTGAAACGGATATTGTTGTCGGAACACAGATGATTTCAAAAGGACTGGATTTTAATCATATTGAACTTGTAGCAATCCCTAAAGCGGACTCAATGCTCTATGTTCAGGATTTCAGGGCAGAAGAACGCGCTTATCAATTGATCACGCAGGTATCCGGAAGAGCGGGAAGAGTTTCGGGAGAAGGAAAAATCATCATTCAGACATATCATCCGGAGCATTCCGTTTTTCAGCTGATTAAAATGAATAATCCGGCAAAAGTGTACAAATACATTTTAACGGAACGTAAGAAATTCCATTATCCGCCATTTACAAAACTTATCATGATTGAGTTGAAACACAGAAGGGAAGACAAGGCCAACAGAGCTTCTCAATTTCTCGGCTCTATCTTGAGAAAATATCTTCCGGAAGACTGTGTATTGGGACCGGAAAAGGCACAGATTGGAAAACTTAACAATTTATACCAGTTTCAGATTCTCCTTAAACTTCCGAGAGGAAAAAAATATGAAGAATATAAACAACTGGTTTTAACAAGTTTGAAAGAATTTGATGAAGTTACAGCATACCAAAGCATAAAAAAAGATGTTTTTGTGGATTTTTAACAAATTTTAACAAAATTTATAGGGTTTTATTACAGCGGCCCGTATCTACTTATAGCAATATTTTCTACATTTGGTCGTTGATTATATGTTTGGGGTTTAACTTTTGATTTAACCGATTGATTTTTAATCCATCCAAACTATAGCAAAATGAAAAAATAGATGGTAAATTTCAGAAAGTATATTTCAGGTGTTGCGGTGCTGGCCGCAGGATTTTTCTTTGCCCAGTCCACCGTTTCTACAGTGCTATATGCTCCGGGTTACGAAAATCAGAACAACAGTTTGAATCTGCCCTCACCAATCACATCGATGGTAGAAAAAACGGTTCTTTCGGCAAAAGAGCTTGTAGACATTAATGTAAACACAATGATGACCGATCCGGTGCTTAAAAATGCAACCTGGGGATTCGTAGTGTACGACCCGAAAACGAAGAAGGTAATCTCTTCGTATAATGAAAATACTCCTTTAGTTCCTGCCTCCACCACAAAATTACTCACCACTGAAACGGCAATGAGCATGCTGGGTGAAAATTACCGCTGGAATACACAGCTGGAATATTCAGGAAGTATTGATGAGAACGGAGTTCTAAACGGAAATCTTTATATCGTGGGAAGCGGAGACCCTTCTTTGGGTACCAATAAGGCAGGAGCTTGGGCTTACAGAGATATTATTTCAGATTTTAAGGAAGGACTTTCCCGGGAAGGAATCAAAAAGGTAAATGGTGATATTATCATTCAGACAGCGCTTTTCAAAGGCAATATTACAAAGCTTCCGGAAAATGTTGTATGGCTTGAAAACAATAATTATTATTTGCCTGCAGGTACTACCCGTGAGATCAATCCTGCCAACGAAAAACTGATTGTAAAAAAATCATCCAGCTTCTCTACAGAGAAAAGATTTTTCTACGTTTCTCCTTATAACAACCAGATGGTGTATGCCGACAAATATGAAGGAGACGGCATTTTAACAACAAAGTTGCCAGATGCACCTGCTTATCTTGCTAATAGCTTCAGAACAACTCTGGTGAAAAGTGGAATTCCTGTAACAGGAAAAGTAATTCCGAAAATGACGGATGCCAATCCTGAAAACAGAAAGATGGTTTCAATGTATAAATCTCCTACTTTAGCTGATATTATTTATTACACCAATCAGCACAGTGATAACGGTTTAGCGGAAGCATTATTGAAAACCGTTGGTTTCCAGGGGGTAGGAGACCAGACTACGGAATCCGGAAGAAAAGTAGTAACGGAACATCTGAGGAAAGAAGGTTTTGATATGATGGGATTAAACTACATCGACGGAAGCGGGCTTTCACGAAGCAACAATGTTACGCCGATATCACAGGTAAAGTTTTTAAGTTCCTTAATGGACGAAAAATATTATACAACGTATTTCAATTCATTACCCGTAGGAGGCCAGTCCGGCACATTAAAAAGAATGTTCAACGGAACCGGAAACGGACAGGTTTTTGCGAAAACTGGAACTTTAAACAAGGTAAAAACATTAGCCGGATATATGAAAACCAACACAGGGAAAACTTTAGTTTTTTCTTTAATGGTTAATAATTATGCAGGGTCTGTAGACATGGTGAAGAAAAGAATGGAGAAAATTCTTGAACCGGCTTTGGATTTATAAAATTATTAAAATTTAATTAACATAATAACCTTTTGATCAATGATTGAAAGGTTTTTTTATATCTTTGATATAATTTTTACTAAGTATGAAAAAATTCTATTTTTTGTTAATAAGCATCTTCACCATACAAATGTTGTATGCTCAGAAAAACACAGACAATATTGAAAATAAAGGATTGATTGCAAAGGA
The DNA here is from genome assembly GCF_035819015.1 of Chryseobacterium salviniae. Lineage (NCBI taxonomy): Bacteria > Pseudomonadati > Bacteroidota > Flavobacteriia > Flavobacteriales > Weeksellaceae > Chryseobacterium > Chryseobacterium salviniae. The sequence continues at coordinate 43,810 of NZ_JAYLAA010000044.1, forward strand.
AATGAAGTCTTTCGCAAATAAGATGGCAGCCGGAAATATCAATCCGAATACCCTTAATTACGATCTGCAGTACCAGAGGATGGATGTTACCGTAAACCCCGCAGTGTACAGTATTGCAGGATCTGTTACCTCTCATTTTAAACCAAATCAGAATATGAGCAGCATCTATTTTGATCTTGATAATCAGATGACAGTTTCACAGGTTTCCTATCATGGAAATAACCTTAATTTTCAGCAGCTTTCTACAAAGGAAGTAAAAATTGATTTTGCTTCTCCACTGGCTGCCAATGTGCTGGATTCTCTTACCATTACTTATTCCGGTGCGCCTTCACCTTCAAATAATGCTTTTTTTAACGGAATACAAGGCGGAACTGCGGTTTTATCTACACTAAGCGAACCATATGGAGCACAGGACTGGTTTCCCACCAAGCAGAGTTTAAATGATAAAATCGAAAAATTCGATATAAAAGTAACAACCCCTTCACAATATAGTGTGGCAGGTAATGGTAAATTGATGTCTGAAACCCTTCTCGGAAATGGGCAAAAGCTTACTTTCTGGCGAACACATTATCCTACCACAGCCTATCTTATCGCATTTTCAATTACCAATTTTGTTAAATTAAATGACACCATAGGAAACCCGCCTTTTCCTTTTGTGAATTATATTTTTCCGTCTACTTCCACCAATACAACAAGCATGAGCAATATTGAATGGACCAAAACAGTGATGGATACTTTTGAGACCTATTTCGGGCCTTATCCTTTCCGGAATGAAAAATACGGACACATGGAATTCCAGGCAGGCGGCGGAATGGAGCACCAGACCATGTCATCCATGGGAGGATGGTCAAGAGGATTAATTGCCCATGAGCTCGCCCATCAATGGTTTGGGGACAAAGTTACCTGTGGTGCATGGAACGATATCTGGCTTAATGAAGGATTTGCAACTTACGGGGAACACTTAGCCAACGAAAAACTGCTGATGAACAACACCGACTTTTTAAATTACCTGTTGGGCCAGAAAAACTATATTACCAGTTCAACCGGAGGAAGTGTGTATGTGGCCGACTCAAACTTATGGAGTGTAGGAACTATTTTCAACGGGAGATTATCGTATGCAAAAGGAGGGTATGTATTAAGAATGATTAAATGGATTCTGGGAGATGCAGCATTTTACCAGGCTATTAAAGAATACCATTCCAGGCCGGCGCTTGCCTACAACTATGTAAGAACGCAGGATCTGAACGCTTCTTTATTAACTTCAACCGGTAAAGATTTTACAGAATTTTTTAATGACTGGATCTATGGACAGGGATATCCCACCTATAATATCCGTTGGAAACAGGCAGGAAATACATTAACCATTAAAGCTTCACAGACGCAAAGCAACCCTACGGTAAGCTTTTTTGAAATGCCTCTGCCGATCAAAATAAATGGAACCGGTGGCCAGGTTGCTTATTTGGCATTGAATAATACGACCAATGATCAGTATTTCATACAATCCATAGCTTTTCCGGTGGCGAGTGTAGAATTTAATTATGAATACCAGATTCTGGAAAAAAATTCAACGGTCGTGCAGGACAATTCATTATCAGCAGCAGAAACAGTTAAAGATGAATTTGCGCTGTATCCGAATCCTGCTAAAAATGAGATCAATATAAAAGGAATTGACAGACCTGCGGAATTTACAATTTATTTTATAGACGGAAAACTGGTAAGAAAAGGAATGTACCAGCCCGGAAAACCAATCAATATCTCAGAATTTGTTCCGGGGACTTATATTCTCAACATTAATGACAAGAATGTGAAGTTTTTAAAGAAATAAAGTACATTGCATTTAAATAACAAAGCTGTTTCATCCTTGTGAAACGGCTTTTTTTATTAAATTAGCAAATCTTAAAAAATATTAGAAATGATCTCTAAAAAGTATCTTGAAAATCTACAGAACGAACTGCAAAATATTGAAAACGACGGGCTTTACAAAAGAGAAAGAATAATAACTTCTCAACAGAGTGCCGAAATTGAAGCTAACAGGAAAAGACTGCTGAACTTCTGTGCCAACAATTACCTGGGATTATCCAACCATCCGGAAGTGATGAAAGCTTCCCAGGATATGATCGAATCTCACGGGTACGGAATGTCATCCGTTCGTTTCATCTGCGGAACTCAGGATATTCATAAGCAGCTGGAGCAGAAGATCGCCGATTTTTTAGGTCTTGAAGATACGATCCTCTACGCAGCGTGTTTTGATGCCAACGGAGGAGTTTTTGAACCATTATTCACAGAAGAAGATGCGATCATTTCCGATGAGCTGAACCATGCTTCCATTATCGACGGAGTGCGTCTTTGCAAGGCTGCAAGATACCGTTACAAAAATAACAATATGGAAGATCTGGAGGCCCAGCTGATTGCAGCTTCTGAAAAAAATCACCGCTTTAAAATCATCGTTACAGACGGTGTTTTTTCAATGGACGGAATTGTTGCCGATCTGAAAGGTGTTTGTGATTTAGCCGATAAATATGACGCTTTGGTAATGGTAGACGATTCGCACGCCACAGGTTTCATCGGGAAGACAGGCCGTGGAACGCACGAAGCCAACGACGTAATGGGTAGAGTAGACATCATTACTTCCACTTTAGGAAAAGCGTTGGGAGGTGCATTAGGTGGATTCACATCCGGTAAAAAAGAGATTATTGATATGCTGAGACAGCGTTCAAGACCGTATTTATTCTCAAACTCACTCGCTCCGGGAATTGTAGGAGCAGCCTTGAAAGTGTTGGATATGATCTCCGAAGATACTTCTTTGCGTGATAAAGTAATGGAAAATGCAGAATATTTCAGGACAGAAATGAAATCGAAAGGTTTTGATATTCCGGATGGAGATGCGGCGATTGTTCCGGTAATGCTTTATGATGCGCCTTTAGCTCAGAAAATGGCAGAAAAATTAATGGATGAAGGAATTTATGTGATCGGGTTCTTCTATCCGGTAGTGCCGAAAGGAAAAGCGAGAATCAGAGTTCAGCTTTCTGCAGCGCATACAAGAGAACATTTGGACAAAGCGATTGCAGCTTTTGAAAAAGTAGGAAAAGAACTTGGGGTGATTTCTTAATTATAAAGAACTACATGCTGATAAAAACAGGATTTCTATATTTAAGGAAATTCTGTTTTTTTATGCAAAAAAAATACATCATATTACTGCTTATTTTATCTTTAGTTTCATGCAAAACAAAGATCAATCAATATATTAAAGACGAAAATAATGTTAATAAAAGAAATGGCAGATGGAAAGAAGAATATTCCTCAGATGAAGGGATACTTACTGCTTTCGGAAAGTATAAAAAAGGAGAAAAAGTAGGAATCTGGAAAACTTATTTCAACGGAAAGCTAAATGAGAAAAATAAAATTAAAAATACAATTACTAAAACTAAAAAGTATTTTCCAAACGGGAAGTTAATGGAGATCGGACAGTCAAAAATAAATGTGTCTAAGAATGAGCGTCATTGGTTTTACTTTGGTGACTGGAAATATTATGATCAAAAAGGGAATCTCCGCTATATAAAAAAATATACAGATGGAAAAAAAATGGACAGTGTCTCTTTTATAAAATAGGAGATCTTAAAATCTTCAAAACTTTTAATAATAACAGCAAACATAACAAGAAAAATGATAACATTTATTATGTTTTCTATCAAATATTTTTATCATTAACATTATATTTGTCATTATTTTTTTACGATGCTTTACACCATAATAAAAGCGCTTCATATCATCTTCATGGTAAGCTATTTTGCAGGGATCTTTTACCTTGTAAGAATATTTGTTTATTATAAAGATACCGACGAATTTGCCGAGGATAAAAAGAAAATTTTAAGAGAACAGTATACCTTCATGGCGCGCAGGCTCTGGAATATCATTACCGTTCCGGCAGGTGTAATTATGACGCTCTGTGGAATAATAATGATCTTCCTGAATTTAGGATTAATGAAAACCCCTTGGTTTCATCTTAAACTAACATTTCTGATAGGGCTCGCGATTTACCATTACTGGTGCTGGAAGAAAGTCTTGAAATTAAAAGAACTCAACGGTAATACCTTAGAAACCGCCAATATAAAACTAAGACAGGCGAATGAAATCGCAACATTTATTTTATTTCTTGTCGTGTTCACGGTGATTTTAAAATCTCAGGTTATTGAATATTGGTGGCAATTAATCGCCGGATTTTTCGTTCTGGTATTTTTAATTATGATGACCGTGAAATTGGTTAATAAAAAAAAGAAAAAGTAATGATTGGTTAATGGTTGTTGGCTAATGGTTGATCGTAACCTAACAACTAACAACAATCAACTAACAACATTTGACAATAAAAACTATGATTGCAATTTTAAAAAAAGAACTTTGGAGTTACTTCGGAAACTGGAGCGCATGGGTGATCATTGCCGTTTTCAGCCTGATCGCAACCCTGTTTCTGTTTTTTTTCGACAACGATTCCAATATTTTTGAGATCGGGATGGCTTCTTTACAAAGCTACTTTGTTTTGGTTCCCTGGCTGTTAATGTTCATCATTCCGGCGCTTTCGATGAAAACTTTTGCGGAAGAACAGCAGACCGGAACATTAAACTGGCTGTTTTCCCAACCCTTAAAAATTTCAGATTTAGTATTCGGAAAATTCTTATCCGTTTGGGTTGTCGGGATTTTATGCCTGATTCCATCACTGATTTACTTATACACCGTTTATGTATTGGGCGTTCCGGCCGGAAATATAGATCTTGGGATGACGTTCGGAAGTTATATCGGGTTAATTATTTTAATTGCAGCATTTTCAGGAGTAGGAATACTGGCTTCTTCACTTTCCCAGAACCAGATCATGGCTTATCTGTTAGGTGTTTTCATGTGTTTCATCATGTATTTCGGAATCGAGCAATTGGCAAGCTACAAATTGCTCGGCGGCGCAGATTTTATTTTGCAGAACGTAGGTTTTTACCAACATTTTCTTGGCTTTACAAGGGGGCTTATTGACTTCAAGGACGTTGCTTATTTTGTTCTGATTATTGGGATTACCTTAGTTTTGTCCAATCATTTTATTAACAAAAAAAAGTAGAATTATGAAGAAGATATCATTTAAATCTCCGCTGGGAATTTTACTTTTCGTCATACTACCGTTGGTTATTATACTCGCGTTTTCAGGCATCAGATTAGATTTAACCAAAGAAAAAAGATATACGCTTTCAGAAAATACCATCAAAGTATTGGAATCCGTCAATAAACCGTTGATGGTGGATGTTTACCTGGAAGGCGATTTTCCCGCCAGCTTTAAGCAGCTTCAGAGCGAAACGAGGTTCATGCTTGAAGAATTCAGAAAGATCAACCCTAAAATCGATTTCAAATTTATTGATCCCATCAAAACCAAAATGTCTCAGGATACACTGATGGCGATGGGAATGCAGCCTTCCGTACTTCCGGATATCAAAGACGGGAAAGTTTCGCAGATCATGCTGTTTCCGTATGCGGTGGTGAAGTACGATAAAAGGGGTGTTTCCATTCCTTTGGTAGTGCAGCAGACGGGAATTGATGCCGATCAGCAGCTAACGAAATCCATTGAAAATTTAGAATACAATCTGGTTTCCAACATCAAAAATATTTCGGCAAACAGAAGAAAAAAAATCGGTATTCTGATCAATCAGGACGAGCTGAGTCCTACCGAATTTCAGGGATTCATGCAACTGGCTACCGAAAGTTATGATGCAGGACCCATCATTCCAAAAAATCAGACGGAGCTTACACTGGCTGATGTTCCAATGCTGAAGCAGATGAGCGCACTTGTTATTGCAAAACCCAGAAAAGCTTTTACCGACGGTGAAAAAGTGATTCTTGACCAATACATCATGAACGGTGGTAAAACGTTGTGGATGATCGATGCGGTAAATGCGGAAATGGATACGCTGATGAGGTCACAAAAAGTGATGCCTTTCCCGGTAGATATCAACATGACCGACTTCTTCTTTAATTATGGAATAAGAATCAACCCGGCTTTGGTAAAAGATGTAAAGAAATTTGCGTTGTTAAGGTTAGTGACCGGTGAAGTGAGCGGAAATCCTCAGTACACAAGCCTTCCGTGGCCGTATTTTCCATTAGGAATTGCAGAAAATAATAATCCAATTACCAAAAATATCAATCCGGTAAAATTTGAATTCCCGACTTCCATTGATACGTTGGGTGGAAGAAAAAATATTAAAACGAATGTCCTTTTTGAATCCAGTGAAAGAACATTGCTGAAACAGGTTCCGAATTATGTGGATCTGAAGGAGATTTCCAGTGTCGACAGTCTCGGGCAAATGGAAAAGCCAAGCACCCCGAAAATTTATGCAGTTGCGCTGGAAGGAAAATTCAACTCAGCCTATGCTTCAAGGATTGAAAGAAAATCGTACCCGAATTTCAAAAATTCAAGTCCTGAAAATAAAATGATCGTCATCGCCGACGGAGATGTAGGCCGAAATAAGGTTTTGAAAGGCGAGCCGCTTCCTTTGGGTGTAGATCTGCTCACCAATGAACAGTTTGGTAACGAACAGTTCCTGAGAAATGCCTTAGATTACCTTCTGGACGACAGCAATTTGATGGAGCTTAGAAACCGAAACATCGAAGAAAGGCTTCTGGACCGACAGAGAATCACCGAGGAGAAAAGCAACTGGCAATGGTTTAACTTGCTGCTGCCGCTACTAATCATCGGGATTTTAGGAGGCTTGTTCTTCTGGCTGAGAAAGAAGAAGTTTGGATAGATATAGAAAAAGAGAAGTTTTTGGCTTCTCTTTTTTATTTTTATTGCGTTGATCGTCGATCATTTTAATTGGATTTTGTCTTGTGTCGAAAATGTCACTGATAACTATATAATTTCCATTTACTTTATAAATAATTTTAAAGTTCTTACTAAGAATATAACGGTATTAATCATTTAGTTTTTCAAGATATATTTCAATTTGCCCTGATTTTGGATTTTGAATGAGTTGCTTTGTTGAGTGTAAAATCTGTTTTCTGATTTTATGTGCAACTTTTTTATTCGTTTTTTCAGCGTAATATTCAAAAATTATTTTTAGATTTTCAATAGCAAAATCTGACTATATAATTTTCATAGATTACCAATTTGTAGATAGATTTTCTAAATCTTCCTGAGTCTTAAATCTTCCATTTTTAAAGTCATCTTCAGACTTTTCGATCCGACTTATTAATTCCTCCATAGTAAAAGGAACAAAATCAGAATGATCTTCTTTCTCCATTTTAGATAAAATATATTCCTCAATTTTCTCAAATAAACTTTCATCCTGCAGTTGAGCGAGATAGGTAATTAAGTTTAATTTTCTGGTTTGAATATCCATAACTGAAATATTTAACTCAAAATTACAAATTAAATTTTAATACCAAACGCATTTAAAATGGTAGTATTAATCAAAAAAGTAACAGATAATTGTTTTAATCAATGACGAAGCAACGTACGTACGTCAGTTTGAGTGTTTTTCGCAGCACAGCGGAGAAAAATGTATCGAGAACGTTTAAAACAAAAAATGACCGGATTTCTCCGGCCACTCATAAGATTCTATATTTTTCTACCTCTGAAATTAGTTCAGCTTAATAACTCCCGAAGCAGGAGCACCACCGCCTGATGGAGGAGGGCCACCCGCAGAAGCGCTATCCGCTAACATACGGTATTGTGCGGTTCCTTTCTCCGTTTTAATGGTTCCGGAAACGGTGTATAAATAAAGATCCCCGGAAACGGAATAAGGATTCGCCGAATTGTTGATGTAAAAATTAATTTCCACGGTTGACATTTTCTTTGCCAGCTCCAGGAAAGCGTCCATCAATGTAGTGATCTGAGCTTCTGTAAGTCCTTTTGACAACATGCTCTCTTTTGTTTTCTCGTAGGAAGCAGAAGCGCCTCCGCCACCGAAAAACCAGGTCCACACCGAAAGGTTGGCGCTGGCTGCAGTTTTTTCAAATTCTTTCACCTGAGTCTGAGCACTTGCATCCAGCATGCCCATTGCAAGGTTATTCAATTTCTGTACATCTTCGCTGGACATGGCAGAGATCTGAAGCTTGGCTTTGATTCTTCCTTCAGCGTGAGCCGGAACGGTGTAAGATAGCCCGGTAAGCTGTCCCTGTCCGGATACTTCAATCGAGTATGCTTCTGTAGCGCTGCCCGATGATCTTGCGGCGTCAAAGATTACGCGTTCAAAAGGATCGTTGATCCCGACTCCTGTTTTGGTGATTTCAATGGTTTCCATTTTTTCTTTTGTTTTTTGGTTAGTATTAGTTTTTACCCTTTAACAGGTAAGTGATTTTGATAAACCAAAGTAACAAAGAAAAAAACAGGAAGGGTAGCGTAGAAATTACCAAATATTGGGTTGGGTGTAAATACTTAGTAGTGTGGTGGTTAAAGGATTGATTTAAAAAAGAGAAGTTTTGGCTTCTCTCTTATGTTATTTTTTACCGAGGGACAGCATTGCATTTGCAATATTTAATGTACTCTTATCATATTGCTCGTGTCCATAGTTATGTTTTTCATTTAAGTCATAAAAAGCTCTATACAGATCAAATGGATTTTGAGATTCCCCGACCCATTTCACTATAATTTCTAAAATCTCATTCATGACAGGTTGATAAGTCATTCTGCCATCAGATTTTCTAATTCCGTTATTATCTGATTTCTTTTTTCCCAAATTCAAGAAAACATTTTTTTCATCATATATAATATCACGTAGTTGTTTAAATTCTTTACCTTTTGGAAGATAGTCAATTAAAAGCTTTCTAATACCATTATAATATAACTGATATTTTTCTTCAGGGTTTTCAAATTCCTTACTAATTATTTGTTTTAGTTCATCAAATTCCTCTAAGTTACCAGTTTCAGAATTTATAGTTAACTGGCGGCCAATCTTTTGGTTAGCTTTCTGTAAAAGCTCTAATCTTTCCATGTCTTCTGATGAAAGACTTTCTTGTTTTTTTGCATCTTTTTTATTACTCATAATTTGTATTATTTTAATTCTAAAACTAACTTAATCTTTTCGCTTGCTTCTTTAATGCTAGCTTCATTCCATGTTATAGGATTTAATTTGGTAATTGCATTACTGTAATCTGGATAGAATTCTTTAAATGCAGCATGATAATTTTTTTCATATAATTCTTTCTGGTACCATATGAAAAAAGAATAAACTATTGATGGATGTACTTCTATTTCATTTGCAAATTTTGAAACTAAGTAAGAATTATTTATATATCTTTTTATATAATGAAATTTATCTTCAGACATAAAAAAGTTTCTAGCAAATTCATTTGCTTTATCTTCTATTAAAAATAAATCTTTATCATCGGATAAATGATAACTACTCTTCTCAATTAAATCAAAATCAAATAGTACATGGTTTAATTCATGCAATAAGGTAAACCATAATGTAGGGTAATTTTTATTAAAGTCAGTAATAACAATACAAGGTTTTTCATTAATAATAAAAGTTGCTCCTCTCACTTGTGTTGTAGATAAGTAGTTTTGAAAAATAACAGTTACCCCTATATTATATAATGCTCTAGTTACTGTTAAGAGTCCATTGCTAACATCTTGACTATAAGGTTTTATTTTAACGATTAAATCTTTTAGCCTTTCACGATTATAATTATTAGGGTTATTAATAATACGAAAAGTTTGGTAAGCTGACTTTATCCAAAAATCTTTCATTTTATCTGAATGATTTTTTTTAACTCGACTGTAAAGAGGTTCATTCAATTGCTGTTCAAACTCACTTATTGTTAAATAACCAAAATAATTTAAAACTTTTTCAACAAGGTTTTCAGTGTTGAAATCCGAAGCAAAAAAACCTAATTTAGTTAATGCTTTTACATCGAAATTTTTTACAATAAATGTTGCTTTTCTGGCATTATCGATAGAAGCTATATTTTCTATACTTTGATTTTTTAAAACAACATTAATAAAATTATTTACATCAACATCTAAGAATTCAGCTATTTTAACAATATGTATTAGATTTGGCTGTTTTGCTGTACCGTTGAGAATTTCTTCAAAAACATCTTTATCGATATTAAGTAGTTTTAAAGCTTTTGTCTTACTTAAATTATATTCGGATATTTTTTTGTCAAAAACATCCTTTATATTAATTTCAGAATCTGAAAATATTGCATTTAATAAATTTTCTATACTCATATTTTAATAATAAAGGGAAAATTCCCTTACAAATATAGGTAAAATTTAAATATAAAAACATTTTTGAGGGAAATTACCCTTTATTTAATTAAACGCCCTCCTAAACTCCCCGGGCGACTGATTCACCTTCTGCTTAAACAGCTTGCTGAACGACTGCGGATGCTCAAAACCCAGCTCATACGCAATTTCACTCACTGATAAGCTGGTTGTGCTCAAACGCTCTTTAGCATGATCGATCAGCTTGTTCTGAATATGCTGTTGTGTGTTTTGCTGCGTGTGAATCCGTAATAAGCTGCTCAGGTAATTTGGGGAAATATTCAGCTGTTCGGCGATGGATTTTACCGAAGGAATCCCTTTTTCCAGAAGATTTCCGCTGCTGAAATACTGCGAAAGCACTTCTTCAAATTTCTCCAATAATTCGTGGCTGGATTTTTTGCGGGTAAAAAACTGGCGTTCATAAAAACGTTCGGCATAAATCAGGAACAGTTCGAGCTGGGCGACAATCAGTTCCTGCGTGAATTTATCCGTATTATTTTGGTATTCCTTTTCAATATTCCGGAAAAGCTCAACAATAACCTTCTCCTCCTTATCCGACAAAAACAATGCTTCATTGATCTGGTAGCTGAAAAACTCGTACGACTTGATTTTCCTGATCAGCGAAGTTCCCCACAGAAAATCGGGGTGAATAAGCAGCAGATAGCCCGTGGGTTCCACCACGACATCAGGTTTCATTTCCAGGCTCAGAAACTGAAGCGGCGAAACAAAGCACAGCACGCCCGAATCAAAATCATATTCCTGCTGTCCGTAGTTGAACTTCGCATTGATATTCCGTTTCAGTCCAACCGAATAAAAATTCTGGATCCATTTCAGCTCCGTATCGTTCACCGGATACTGTATTTTGCTGTAATCAATAAGGCTGATCAGCGGATGTTCCGGATTCGGAAGATTACAAAACGCATGAAAATCTGAAATCGAATTAAATCTGAAAGTCTGTTTCATACCGCTAAATTATTAATTATTTTGAATCATTGAGCATCAGTTATTTACCTTATTTGAGAAATTAACGAAATTCTTTAACAATAATATTTAAATCGATTATTTTTTCAACATTAAACATCAATCATCAATCATCAATCATCAACCATTATCTTTACCCCGAGGCTTCGACAAGCTCTGCCTGACAATATGTACCCATAGCAAGCAGTATTAGCGCTGTCATCCTGAACCTGTCGAAGGATCTTCAATTACTTAAGCTTAATTTCTTAATGTTAAAATAAAATTATCAATTTAAACAGGTTCTTAAAAATATCTCTTCAACAGTTCCCGGAAAAATTCTATTTTTAAAACCACAAAAACAATTGTCTGATGATCAGTAAGGCTCTCGAAATATGCTACGATTTCCCTTTTTTCTTACCCGAAGAACTGCAGGAAATATTCAATGCCCATGAAAAAATAACTTTTCATAAAGGAGATTTTATCCTTGAAGAAGGCAAAACGGCGAATGAATATTACATTCTGGAGAAAGGCCTTGCCCGGTCATTTGTAACGGATTTCAATGGCAACGACGTCACCACCAATTTCTTTGTGGAAAACGAAATCATTATTGAGGTTTCTTCGCTATTTCAAAGAATTCCTACCCAGGAAAACATCGTCTGCATCACCGACTGCGAATGCTGGAAATTCAATTTTGAAACCTTTCAGGAGCTATTTCATAAAATTCCTAACCTTCGGGAATGGGGAAGAGCATGGATGTCGCAGCAGCTTTTTATCGGGAAGCAGCGCTCCGTGGAAATGTTTACCCTTTCTGCCACCAAACGTTACCTTAATCTTCTGGAGCAAAAACCTTACGTCATCCAATTTGCGCCGCTAAAGCAGATTGCGTCCTATCTCGGTATAACCGATACCTCTTTAAGCCGGATCCGTAAAGAATTGGTTTCACATCCGGGGAAAATGTAAATCTTGTCTTATGGCAAGCTGATTTTCGCAGCAAGTTGATAATTTTGGGTACAGTTAACAAGTCATCACGCTATGAAAATCAATCAGATCTATGTCAACCTTCCCGTAAAAAATATTCAGAAAACAAAAGCGTTCTGGACGAATGTAGGATTTTCGGTTAACGAACAGATTTCCGATGAAAGGGCAGTCTGTATCATGATGAATGACACGATTTCCATTATGTTTTTAACGGAAGAATTTTTCGAAACTTTTTCAGAAAGGCCGGTTCCGAAAGGCGATACTACACAGGTATTGGTCGCGATCGGCTTAGACAGCCGCAAAGAAGTGGATCAGGTAGTAAATGCAGCGGTCGCCAACGGCGCAACCCAACACGAAGAACCACAGGATCATGGCTGGATGTATCAAAATTCCTTCTGGGACATCAACGGCCACGGCTGGAACGTCATCTTTGCAGACCCTTCTCAGATTCCATCATAATTAAAACATCAAAAACATAAACTTATGGACACACCAACCTCAAAAAAATTAGACATCATCATTCCTGCATTCCGTGGTCACAGTCAGAATTTCCTGATGGTGCTTGACGGAATTTCCGAAGAAGACGCCCTTAAAAGAATAGAAGGAAAAACCAATCATATCATCTGGATGGCAGGAAACTTCTTAGACATGAGATATGCTTTAGGAACTCTTCTCGGAATTCAGGAAGAATTTGAATTTAAAGATCTTTTCTTTGAGGGAAAAAGCCTTGATGAAAGTCTTGCCTATCCTTCTTTACAACAGTTAAAAGATGCTTTCCACAAAATTTCACCTCTGGTATATCAGAAATTGCTGGAAGTATCGGATGAAGAATTAGACAAAGCCTTTCCGATGGGAATGAACATCGAATTTTTCCCGGAAACGGTTCTGAATTTCATAGGAATGTGTATCGGGCGGGAAGATTACTTGTGCGGACAAATCGGACTGATGCGGAGAATCCTCGGCTACGAAGGAATGAAATATGAATTCGATAAAGATTTAAAATATTAAAAATGAACCCGGTTGAAAAAGGCTATCAGCACATCAACGGAATTGAGATGTATTACGAGATCTACGGTTCCGGAAAACCTTTGGTGCTGATTCATGGCGGAGGAAGTTCCATTTTGTTTGATTATAAAGACGTAATTGCACGACTGGAAAATAAATTTCAGCTTATCGGAATTGATCTTCAGAATCACGGAAGATCCGGTCATCGCAATATTCCGGAAACTTTTGAACAGGATGCACATGATATTGCTGCACTTCTGAAAAGTATTAACATTGAAAAAGCTTCATTTTGGGGATTCAGCAACGGTGGAAATACGGTTATGCAAATTGCTCATCTGTATCCTGAAATAGTGGAAAAACTGGTTGTTGCATCGGCATTCTACAAAAGAAACGGAATGATGGACGGTTTCTTCGAAAGCATGAACAATGCTACCCTCGATTTCATGCCCGAACCTTTGAAAGCCAATTTTTTAAACCTGAATCCTGATTTTTCTGCGCTGGAAAATATGTTTGATAAAGACGGTAAAAGAATGCAGACCTTCGAAGACTGGGACGAAAATGTATTAAAAAACATATCATCTCCAACTTTATTTATTTCAGGCGATAAAGACGTCATGAAGCCGGAGCATGCGGTGGAAATGTGGCGGCTGGTGAAAGATTCGCAACTCATGATTCTTCCGGCAACGCATGGCTCTTACATGATGGCAGATTTCAACGGTAATACCAATGAAAAACTCATCGACTTTACGGTAAACGAAGCAGAAAGGTTTTTAAACAATTAAAATTTTCCGCAAAACTTTTGCTGAGTGAAACGCCCTTGCGAACTTAAAAAAAGAATAGTAGTAAAAAAATCTTTGTGGTCCTTTCGTTAAAAATAAATTTAAAATAAAAAATCATGGCTAAATTAAATTCTTATCTAAACTTTGACGGGAAAGCCGAAGAAGCTTTCAATTTTTACAAATCCGTTTTTGGCGGAGAATTCCTCGGTGAGATCTACAGAATGGGAAATGCTCCCGGAACCGAAAACCTTTCCGAAGAAGAAAAAAACAGGGTAATGCATATTGCGCTCCCTGTCGGCAACGACCTGCTGATGGCTTCCGATATCGTTCCAAGCTTCGGACAAACCCTCACGGTAGGAAACAGTAATTACGTATCAATATTTCCTGAATCCAGAGAAGAAGCAGACAGGCTTTTTAAAGGACTTTCAGAGGGCGGAAATATAGAAATGCCTATAGAAGACCAGTTCTGGGGAGATTATTTCGGAAGTTTTCAGGACAAATATGGTATTTATTGGATGATCAACTATAATGAAGAATATGTAAAATAAGCTTATCTTAGTATAAACAAAAGTGAACAACGGCACTTTTAAAACACCAAATATATATTGATATGGAACCTATAAAAATTGAGATTACGATTCTCGCACCCGTTCAGAAAGTATGGGAATATTTCAACAGCCCGGAACACATCACCCAATGGAATTTTGCCAGCGATACCTGGGAATGTCCTTCTGCTGAAGTAGATTTAAAAGAAGGAGGGAAGTTCACCACAAGAATGCAGGCAAAGGACGGAAGCTTCGGGTTTGATCTTATTGGAATTTACGACGAGATAATCCCTGAAAAAAGCATTCGTTATCACATGGAAGATCAAAGAAAAGTAGAGGTAATCTTCGATAAAATCGATGAAAATACCACAAAAGTAACTGAGATTTTCGATCCCGAAAAGCAGAATCCTGTTGAAATGCAGCGTGACGGCTGGTACGCGATTCTCAATAACTTTCATAAATACGTTGAAAATCATTAAATAATACTTTTCCGGTCATGATCAATTTGGTAATAATGGCAAAATGCCTGAATTCGATTTGCGCCGTAAGCCACACTGCAAAAGGTAATTTTTTGCAGGGAATTATTTCCGCTCCGGCAAGAAGAGCCCTGGAAAAAGAAAAAATAAATTCCCTCGAAAAACTTTCGCAATATTCTGAAAAAGAAATCCTTCAAATGCATGGCTTTGGTAAAAATGCAATGGAGAAACTGAAAATTCACATGATGGAAAATGATAGGTATTTTAAAAATAATCAAAGCTAATTGTTGCGTTTAAGATTAATTAGTAATCAATCAAATAACCCTTTTGTTTTACTTATTTAAATGAAATGCCTTTGTTTACCTTTAAAAGATTATTGTATTGCAAAAACTTTGTCTAGCCTTGCGATAATAAAGTGTAGCAATAAACGATGGATTAAAACTTACATTTAACCGCTAATTCGCATTAAATTAAAACTATGAACAATAATATTTTTCCGTGCCTCTGGTACGATGAAAATGCCAAAGAATCTGCCGAATTTTACTGTAAAATATTTGGCGGAAAAATCACTGCAGACACCCCGGTCGTCATGAACATCGAACTTTTTGGTCAGAAAATGATGCTCCTGAACGGCGGGCCGCAATTCAAGAAAAATCCGTCGGTTTCTTTTATGGTAATCTGTGAGACCGAAGATGAAGTGCAGCAGTACTGGGATCAGCTGATGGAAGGCGGAATGGCCTTAATGCCGCTGGATTCCTATTCCTGGAGCAAAAAATACGGTTGGCTGAAGGATCAATATGATGTTACCTGGCAGATATTTCTGGGAGAAAAACGGGAAGAACAGAAGATCATTCCGACCCTGATGTTTATGCATGGAAACAACGGCAAAGCAATGCAGGCCATGGAATTATACACTTCCACATTTCCCAATTCCAAGATTGGAAATATTTTAAAATACGGACAAGGAAGCGAAGGACATCCCATTGCAGAACCGGCTGAAAACATTCAGCATGCGCATTTTGTGATTGACGGTTACAGCTTTTTCTGCATGGACAGCTCCTACGATCATCAGTTTGATTTTAATGAAGCGATTTCCATGGTAGTGATGACCGACGATCAGCAGCAGACCGATCATTACTGGAACAGCTTAACCTCAGACGGAGGAAGGGAAAGCATGTGCGGATGGTTAAAAGATAAATTCGGGTTCAGCTGGCAGATTGTTCCTAAAAGATTGATAAAACTCATGAATGACGCTGATCCCATGAAAGCCCAACACGTAGTGCAGGCGATGATGAAAATGCAGAAAATTATTATAGAAGATCTGGAGAAAGCTTATCATTCTTAAACAAATCAATCCGATTGATTATTAATTGAATAACCTTTAACACACTTAAATTTTTAAGGTTAAAGAAAACTTTATTTAGAAGTTGTTTAAAATAAAAAGATAAAACTCTATGGAGTTTTATCTGTGTAGAAATCATTTGCAAGATGCCTGGCGTTCCGTAGGAACGCTATCTTTAAAACATTTATCGTATTATCAAGATGATTTCTACGGATTGATTGACTGATTTATTCTTATTTTTACACTGATTCTGCTCCTAAAGGAGCAATTTATTTTTACTTTAACAATCTTTTAATTAAACTCAAACAACTTTAAATCTAATTTGAAATGTAATCCATATTTTAAGATACCATATTTTTCGGCTTCGGCTTGCTGTTTGATGCTGTAAAGGAAAATGTTTTTTATGAAAACACACAACAAGTCACAATCTAAATCAAAAGTACCCGAAGAAGGTGTTTTACCGGAAATTATCCGGGAAAATTATAAAGGAAGCGAAAAGCTGTTGGACAAAAAAGCGGTTATTTCAGGAGGAGACAGTGGGATAGGACAGGCCGTGGCCGTGCATTTTGCCCGTGAAGGCGCAGATGTTGCCATTATCTACAAAGAAAGTGATGATGATGCGGAAGAAACAAAAAAGCTCGTAGAAAAAGAAGGCCGCAAATGTATTTTGCTGAAAGGTGATATTTCAAAAAAGAATTTTCAGAAAAAATGCATTGAAAAAATAAAAAAAGACTGGAAAACTTTAGACATACTGGTGAATAACGCTGGAATACAGTTTCCGAAAAATAATATTGAAAGCATTACCGACGAACAGATTCATGAAACATTCAATACCAATATCATCTCCATGATTTCCTTTACCAGAGACTGCCTGGAACTGATGAAAAGCGGATCCCGGATTATCTGTACAACCTCTGTAACAGCCTATCGTGGAAGTGATCACCTCATTGATTATTCATCCACGAAAGGAGCCATAGCAACATTTATACGCTCTCTGGCGACCAATATTGCAGAAAAAAATATTCTGGTAAACGGTGTTGCGCCCGGCCCGATCTGGACACCTCTGGTGAAAGAAACCTTTGATGACGTTTCAGATTTCGGAAAAGACAATCCGATGAAAAGAGCAGGGCAGCCTTCGGAAGTTGCGCCGGCTTATGTATTTTTGGCATCACAGGATTCAAGTTTCATTACCGGTGAAATCATCCACATCAATGGAGGAGATTATGTAGGAGGATAATTAATATACAATAACAGCTACTTTATACAATTATGGAAATATTACATTTTGATATTCAGATTAATGCGGAAGCAACAAAAGTATGGACGGTACTCTGGGACGATTTCTCTTTCAGACAATGGACATCGGCTTTTACAGAAGGTTCTTTTTATCAGGGAAATCTCGAAAAAGGAAGTATTATAAAATTCCTCGATCCTAAAAACAATGGAATGTACAGTAAAATAGTACAGCTCATTCCAAACGAGGAAATCACTTTTCTTCATCTCGGAGAAATTTATGAAGGCGTAGAAACACCCCGCGACTGGGGAGAAGCGACGGAAAGATACATCCTTAAAGAGCATGAAAATACAACGCATCTTTACGTTGAAATTGCAACGACGGAAGAATTCAGATCATTCTTTGAAGAAAAATTTCCGAACGCATTATCCAATGTTAAAAATCTTTCAGAAAATCAGCTTTAAATAACAAATAAACATCAGCTATGGAAACATTATCTTATGAAATCGTTATCAATGCTCCCAAGCAAAAAGTCTGGGACGTTCTTTGGAATGAAAAAACATACAGTGAATGGACGAAATTTTTCAATCCCGCTTCTGCTTCTATAATGAAATCCGACTGGAAAGTTGGTGGAAAAACGTACTTTTTGAATACGGAAGGAGAGGGAATGGTTTCAACCATTGATAATTTGGAAGAGCCTGATCAGATTATTTTTAAACATCTCGGAATGGTGGATAAAGACGGAAATGAAGATACCGAAAGCATGGAAATAAAGCAGTGGAGCGGATGTTTTGAAAAATATTTTTTAATTGATTTTGATGGAAGAACCAAGCTTCATGCTGAGGTTCAGGTTGATAAAAACTGGGAAGACCATATGAATAAAGGCTTTACACAGGGGCTTGAAGTTGTGAAACAATTAGCGGAAAGTAGTAACTTGCAGCCTTAAGCAATACAATTCTATGAAACTACTAACAATTCTGTTTGTAACATTCGTTCTTGCGTTAGCAGGAACGAAAATTTTTCAGGGTGACTGGAACTTTTTATTTTCCGGAAACTTGGGAATGGCCGTATTCATCATATTTACAGGTTTTTCACATTTTAAATTTCAGAAAGGGATGGTTATGATGATCCCGGAATTTATCCCTGCTAAACTATTTTGGGTATATTTTACAGGAGTTATAGAAATTGCTGCCGGAATTGGTCTTATGATTCCTTCAATCCGTGAGCTGACTGCTGTTTTACTGATAATTTTTTACGTATTGGTATTTATTGCCAACATCAATTCGTCAAAGAAAAACATCAATATTTTTAAAGCAGATTTTACCGGCCCGGGAATGGCTTACCTATACAAAGAAAGAATCCCGATGCAGATTATTTTAATAGCATGGACGTGGTATTTCGGGATTTATCTGAATTAAATTATTGAATTAAATTTTTCAAAATATTTTTACCACCTGGATGTAACAATTCTTTGGGTTAAGTCGTCTTATTATTACAGAATCTTAACACAAAACCATGAATATGAATATCACTGCTAAAATCTTCGGAATATCACAAGTGGTAATAACCGCCTTAATGATGAATGCACAGACCAATACCGCAAAACTGCCGGGAGATCCTTCCCTGGTTTCTACAAAAGCAACATTCGACCAGCTTATTTCTTATGACAAAGGAAACTTTAAATATAAAGTGGAGGATTACTTTGCAAGGCCGAAAGCTTCACAATTTAAAATTTCGCCGGACGGACAGTATCTTTCCTACAAGGAAAAAGACAAAGACAGTAAAAACCATGTCTATGTAAAAGACCTGAAAACCGGAAAAATTACCAAAGCGCTCGAAGAAAAAGACGATCTGATCAGAAGTTACGGCTGGCTGGATAAAAAGCGTCTGTTCTACACTCAGGATCGTGGCGGAAATGAAAACCTGCATCTGTATGCCGCAGATATCGATGGTAAAAACCTAAAGGATCTTACCCCTTTCGAAGGAATTACATTAGGAACCGTAAAGCTTATCAAAGATACCCCGTTTGTGGTAGTTACCATGAACAAAAACAACAAACAGATTTTTGAGCCGTATAAAATCAATTTCAACACCGGGGAAATTACCCAATTGTATGAAAACAAAGATGTTAAAAGTCCGATTGATGATTATATTTTCGATAAAGACGGAAACCTTCGTGCGTACGTAGTTCTTGAAAACGGTTTAACTTCAAAATTATATTACAAAGATCTGCAGACCGGGAAATTCAACCTCCTGAAATCTACAGACTGGAAAAATACCTTCTACATCGCAAGCTTTAATGAAAATTCCAAAAACAAAGATGAAGCGTACGTCGTAACCAATCTCGATGGTGATAAATCAAGAATTGTCCTGTATGATTTAAAAAAAGACGCGGTGATTAAAGAAGTTTATTCCCATCCTGATTTTGACGTAAGTTCCATCGGTCTTGCCGGGAAAAACAGAAATTACGAGCTGGATGAAATCAGCTATAACGGGATTAAAAATGAAACGATTCCCGTAAGTAAATTCTATAAGGAAGTCCACGAAAAACTGGCGTCAGAATTCGGTGACAAACAATTCTATGTTGTTTCTTCTGATGACAACGATGAAAAACTTTTAATAGTCGTAGACAGCGATAAAATATACGGGAAGTATTATGAATACGACACCAAATCCAAATCCATTAAGCTTCTCTTCGATCTCATGCCTCAATTGAAAGAAGAAGACATGGCGGAAATGCGCCCAATTGAATTCAAAAGCAGGGACGGATTAACCATCCGTGGTTATATCACACTGCCAAAAGAAGCGCTGCAGGGCAAAAAAGTTCCTTTAATTGTAAACCCTCACGGCGGTCCGCAGGGAATCCGTGACGACTGGGGCTTCAACCCGGAATCGCAGTTGTTTGCCAGCAGAGGATATGCCACACTGCAGGTAAATTTCAGAATTTCCGGTGGATACGGCAAAGAATTCCAGCAATCCGGTTATAAACAAATCGGGAGAAAAGCAATGGATGATGTGGAAGACGGTGTAAAATATGTTATTGACCAAGGCTGGATCGATAAAGACAAAGTTGCCATTTATGGCGGAAGTCACGGCGGATATGCGACTTTAATGGGATTGATTAAAACGCCGGATCTGTATTCCTGTGGGGTAGATTATGTAGGCGTGTCCAATATTTTCACATTTTTCGATTCCTTCCCGGAATACTGGAAACCGTACAAAGAAATGGTAAAGCAGATCTGGTACGATTTGGATAATCCCGAAGAAGCCAAAATTGCCAAAGAGGTTTCCCCGGTTTTCCAGATTGATAAAATTAAAAAACCTCTGTTCGTGGTTCAGGGAGCCAATGACCCAAGAGTGAACATCAATGAATCTGATCAGATCGTAAAAGCACTAAGAGCCAAAGGCTTTGAAGTTCCGTATATGGTAAAGTATGATGAAGGCCATGGATTCGGAAAAGAACCCAACCGCATCGAATTCTACAAAACCATGATGGGTTTCTTTGCCAAAAATTTTAATCAGTAAATCCAATACATTTTTATAATTAAACTACGGAAAGTCCTTAGGGCTTTCCGTTTTTTATTTTGAATGAGAAAAAGTATTGCGATGGATTTTCGGGTACTGATAAAAAAAGGTATTCTTTTAAAAGTCCTCTCCTTGTGAGAGGGATTTAGGGAGAGGCTATACACGATTAACAAAAGAAAATCCGAACTTCCCGAAAAATATTTTAAATTTATTAAAGTAAAACAAAAATTTCAACCGTCATAGCAATATGGAGGTTGTCGAAAAAATAACAATGCCACAGAAGGAGAAGGATAATATCATCTCGCAAACCGTTTCAAAGTACGGAGGAAAGCTGATGTCTTATATTCGTCCCAAAGTGAAAAATGCGGAAGATGCGGAAGATATTCTGCAGGAAGTATGGTATCAGTTCAGTAGCATTACCAATCTTTCCGAGATTGTAAACGTGGGCGGCTGGCTGTACCGGGTAACGGCCAATAAAATCACCGACAAGTACCGGAAGAAAAAAACCGAAAACCTTGAAGATTTTGTCTACGAGGATGAAGACGGTGACTTTTCTATTAAAGATATCCTCCTGATGGATGAAAGTGCCGGTCCGGAAGTAAAAATGTTTCAGGATGAAATCTGGAAAAAATTATTTGAAGCACTGGAAGAGCTGCCGGAAAAGCAAAGACTGGTATATGTTGAAAACGAACTCAATGATAAAACCCTTCAGGAAATAGCCGATGAACACGGTGAAAATATCAAAACCATCATCAGCCGAAAAAATTATGCAGTAAAGCACTTGAGAAACCGGTTGAGGAAATTATACGAAGATTTAAATAGTTAGTAAAAAGAAAAATATGAATCATAAACATAAAAAAGGCTGGATCTTTTTAATATTATGTCCGCCATTAATTTTTTTAGGAGTTACATGGATCGTAATGGCCTTGTGGAATCATCTCCTTCCGGAAATCCTTGGCGTGAAATCGATTACGTACTGGCAGGCCATGGGAATCCTCATCTTATGTAAAATTCTTTTCGGAGGCTTCCATTTCGGAAAAGGGATGAGAGATTTCAAGGAAAGAAAAATGAGAGAGAAAATGATGCACCTTTCACCCGAAGAAAGGGAAAAATTCAAGGAAGTCTGGAAAAGCAGGTGTGAAAGCGGCTTTTTCGGAAGAAATAAAAAAACAAACGAATAATTGAAATTTAAGAAGTAGTAAAGTAAAGTTCAATACGATTCGTCTTTATAAAAAGAAGTAGTAAAATTTAAAATTTAAAAAAATGAAAAATTCAGTATTAAAAGGGGCTCTCGGAGCATTAGCCATTGCAGGCGTTGCCATGATCGTAAAAAAAGCAGCACAAAGAAAAAGATTTGTAAAAGGTATTTTTGAGGAATACGGAATCAAGGAAAAATCACCTTTCGGACTGGCCGATAAAATCAGGGAAATGGATGAAGAACAATATCAGGAACTGAAGGGAAAGTTTAGAAAAGAATTTGCTTCAAGATGCCATCACCGTTTTGAGAAGAAAGAAAATATGACGGAAGCATAATAAAGTAACTAAATTGAAATTGTTTATTCCGGTTCGGGAAGCTTCGCTTCCCGAACCGGAATTTTTTTATAGTCATTGCGATGAGCGCAGCGAAAAAGCAATCTCAAAAAGCATCAATTCATGAAAAACTTTCCAAAAGGCAATTTTTAAGGAGCAATTTCCAGCTTTCCGCACTCGCTATTTTGTATGATTTCGGGGCGGCGGCTCAGCCGCCGCCCCGAAACCATACAAAATGAGCTCAGACAGATGCTCCAATCTGGGCTAGGGTAGCAGTCGGAATAATACTATTTCACTATAATTTGTCATGCTGTAAGCATCTAAAAATAATTAAAATAGCTTTTGTTGAGGTTCTAGGCATGATAATCTCATATTCAAATAAAACATTTAGCCTTGCTGAGTGAAGCGCCATTGCGAGCGAAAAATAATTGCAAACATTTCAAAAAACCTTAGCGGACTTTGCGTTAAAATGCTTAATAAGATACTTCCAGCATGAAAATCACGGTAAAATAAAGCGCTTAGCCTTTAACGTTTTAAAACAGTTTGCAAAATAAATCTGCGCAATCCGTGAAATCTGCGGGATAAAAACGTTGCATTTATTGCATATCTATTTTACGAACTCTGCGTTAAGGATGGTTGGTGAGATGCTTCCGGCATGAGAAAATGTGTAAATTAATCGCTTACGTAATTTAAAACAAAACGTACCCCTTTGTTGAGTAGAACGCCTTTGCGAACGAAAATATTCTCAATCATTACAAAAAATCTTTGCGGACTTGGCTTTAAAAATTTAGGAGAAAAATGAATTCCCTCACTTTGCCCGCAATAACAAATTCCTTACTTTTGTATAGCTCAATGAAAGATTACTACTATTTTCTCGGAATTCCGCATGATGCTTCAGAAGAAGACATCAAAAAAGCTTATCGAAAACTGTCCTTAAAGTACCATCCCGACAAAAACCAAAACGATGATTTCTTTGCAGACCGATTCAGAGAAATACAGGAAGCATATGAAACTTTGAGCGATAAAAGCAGGAGATATGCTTACGACCAGAATTTAGAAAGTCAGCAGAAAAGCTTCCGGTATACAGTTCCGCCTTCCATCAAGACATTTTCAGCCAATAAAATCCATGCAAAAAAAGGAGAGGAAATCATTGTGACTTGGCAGACACAAAATGCAGATGTAGTAAAAGTTTTACCTTTCGGCTTGGAAAAAGCGTACGGAGAAAGAATATTTAAAATAACCGAGTTTAAAGATGGTAAATTTCAGATTCTGCTTCATGCTACCAATTCATTGCTGCATAAAACAGCAGTACAGGGAATCACCATAACCGAAGTTTTTGAAAATGATAAGGAGAAATTCAAAGACAAAGCGGAAGAATTATTCAAGTCACAGCCGAGAACAGCTACAAATCCAAACGGACAGCCAAGAATCATGAAAATCATAGTGGCTGTTGGTTTATTGGTATTGGCCCTGTATTTTTTAATAAAGAGCTTCGGGCATTAAGCCATCTTCTTTCTTCCCGGACACTTCTTGCATCGTTTTCCCTTCTTAAATTTCTTGCAGCATGATTTTTTATCTCCACAATACATTTCTTCGGAGTTGCCAGAATATACGGGCGCTAAAGGCGGTACTTTAAATGGAACGATCATATTCATGATGCAAATATATTAATTTAGAATAAATACAGATAATAAAATTTCATGAAATTCATTAGGTTGAATAATAAAAGGTTAATGAAGAAATGAAAAATTCATTCCGGAAAATAAACGAGCATAGAAATTTATTCATCATTACATGTTTTCAAGTTGATTTTTACAAGATCATAAACATATAAAGCTTAAAATAATTTATGTAAAATTGAGTAATTGTTTTGTTTTTATTTCAAAATGACAATAAAAGCCATTTAATTTTGAACAGCATAACATACTTTTTGTGATTTCCGTACGTTCTTAATTTACTTGTACAATTTTCTAAAAAATCGTAATTTTACGAATCTTTTTTACAACAAAAATCTAATAAATAAAAATGAATACAGAACAGTTTGTGAGCCGCCACATTTCCGTAAATGAAGCCGATAAACAGGCAATGCTGGAAAAAATTGGCGTTTCAAGTGTTGAAGAGCTCATCTCTCAAACCATTCCTTCTTCTATCCGCTTAGAGAAAGATCTTGACATTTCAGAACCGCTTTCAGAATACGAAATGCTGAATCATTCCAAAGAGCTGGCCGCAAAAAATACGGATTACACCAGCTATATCGGTTTTGGATATCACAATACCTTGCTGCCTTCGGCTATTCAGAGAAATATCTTTGAAAACCCGAGCTGGTACACTGCCTATACCCCTTATCAGGCGGAAATAGCACAGGGAAGACTGGAGGCTCTTCTTAATTTCCAGACTGTTGTATGTGACCTTACAGGTTTTGCCTTGGCAAATGCCTCATTATTGGATGAATCTACGGCAGCAGCAGAAGCCATGCACATGTTCTTCAACAACAGAACAAAAGATCAGAAAAAAAGCGGAGCCAATAAATTCTTCGTTTCCGATCTTGTGTTACCGCAGACGGTATCCGTTTTAAAAACAAAAGCGGAAGGACTGGAAATCGAAATCGTAGAAGGAGATCATGCTTCTCATGAATTCGACGGTTCTTACTTCGGGGTGTTATTGCAATATCCGGGAAAAAACGGAATCGTTTTAGATTATACTCAAAATATTGCAGAATATAAAAAATCAGATCTTCAGGTAGTCGTTGCCTGCGACCCGATGGCTTTGGTTAAATTAAAATCTCCTGCATCCATGGGAGCCGATTGTGCCGTCGGAACCACACAGAGATTCGGTATTCCGTTAGGTTACGGCGGGCCTCACGCAGCATTTTTCTCTTGTAAGGAAGATTATAAAAGAGATATTCCGGGAAGAATTATCGGGGTTTCTCAGGATGCTTATGGAAAACGTGCCCTCAGAATGGCATTGCAGACCAGAGAGCAGCACATTAAAAGAGAAAGAGCAACATCAAATATCTGTACCGCTCAGGTTCTTTTGGCAGTAATGGCTGGAATGTATGCTGTCTATCATGGCCCGAAAGGATTAAATTATATCGCTGACCAGATTCACTTTAAAGCAAATGCGCTGAAAAACGGATTGAAAGCGTTAGGGTACGACATCGTTGAAGAACCGATTTTCGATACGGTAAAAATCAACCTTAATGAAGATGAGAAAGGAAGACTGATGAGAATGATGCTTGATCACAAACTCAACCTGAATTATTTCACGGAAGGGGTGGTAAGTATTGCGATCAATGAAAGTACAACATTGGATAAACTGAATTATCTGATGGCTTCTTTTGCTCAGTTTAAAGACAAGCAAAGTTTCAAATTAGAAATAAAAGAAGGATACAGCATTCCGGAAGAGAATTTAAGAAAAGACGAGATTCTTACGGAAGAAGTATTCAACAAATACCATACGGAAACAGAATTGATGCGTTACATAAAGCGCCTGGAAAGAAAAGATCTGTCATTGACGCACTCTATGATTTCTTTAGGTTCTTGTACAATGAAGCTTAATGCAGCAACGCAGATGCTGCCGCTTTCCTGGGAAAACTGGGGAGCAATTCACCCTTTCGTACCGGTAAACCAGGCAGCAGGGTATCAGGAAATGATCCGTGAACTGGAAAAAGATTTAGCTGAAATCACAGGATTTGCAGGAACTTCTTTACAGCCGAATTCCGGAGCTCAGGGAGAATATGCAGGATTGATGGTCATCAGAGAATATCATATTTCAAGAGGGGAAGGCCACAGAAATGTAGTGTTGATTCCACAATCTGCACACGGAACAAACCCGGCATCTGCAGCAATGGCAGGAATGAAGATCGTGGTAGTGAAAAACCTCGAAAACGGTGAAATCGACTTCGATGATTTAAAAGCTAAAGCAGAACAGCATTCTGAAAATCTTTCCTGTGTAATGATCACATATCCGTCAACCTACGGATTCTTCGATGCCAATATTAAAGAAATTACTTCTTTGATTCATGAGCATGGCGGACAGGTATATATGGACGGAGCCAACATGAACGCTCAGGTAGGATATACCAGTCCGGGGAATATCGGGGCAGACGTTTGCCACCTGAATCTTCACAAAACTTTTGCAATTCCTCACGGAGGAGGAGGTCCTGGTGTTGGGCCGATCTGTGTGGCTAAACATTTAGTTCCTTTCTTACCTTCCAATGCAAATATCAAAATCGGTTCTAAAGAATCGATCGAAGGAATTTCCGCAGCACCTTACGGTTCCGGATTGATTTTGAATATTTCTTACGCTTACATCAAAATGTTAGGAACTTCAGGATTGAAAAAAGCAACGGAACACGCTATTCTGAACGCAAACTATTTAAAAGAAATTTTGGCGGAGCACTTCCCGATTTTATATTCCAACGAAAATGGAAGAGTGGCCCACGAATGTATCGTAGATTTCAGACAGTTCAAATCCTTAGGAATTGAAGTAGCTGATGTTGCGAAAAGACTAATGGACTACGGATTCCACGCGCCAACCGTTTCCTTCCCTGTTGCGGGAACATTGATGATTGAGCCTACAGAATCGGAAAGTAAAGCTGAAATCGACCGTTTTGCAGAAGCATTAATCGCGATCAAGCATGAAATTGATGAGATTGCAAGCGGTGATGCAGATCCGGCAAACAACGTGTTGAAAAATGCACCTCACACGGAACAATTGGTAATCTCTGATTCATGGGATAAACCGTACAGCAGAGAGAAAGCAGCTTATCCGCTGGAGTGGGTGAGAGATCATAAATTCTTTGCCTCTGTTTCAAGAGTAGACGAAGCATACGGAGACAGAAACTTAGTGTGTACTTGTGAGCCGATTGAAGCGTATATGTAATTAAAATTTTTTTAAATATAAAATCCCTTTCAGTGATGAGAGGGATTTTTTGTGTCATTGCGAGGAGTGAAACAACGAAACAATCTTGTCCAATGAAAAATGAAGAAGTCTACATTCTAACATTCAATTTAAGTTTCATAAAAAGTAAAATTTATTTTTTTATTTAAAATCGATTATTTTTCTATTAATCATTTTGTGGTTTTCAGAGTATTGATCAGATTTTAACTTAGTATAAAACCAATGATTTAATTGTAATTATTTGATTTTTAGATTTCAGCAGGATGCAGCAGGATGCCTGTGTTTACGTTTGTGTTTAGATTAGTTAACATAAAATTAATCAACATGATAAGATCATTACTACCTAAACGCACTCTTACGGCTTTGCTGTTTTGCGGGTTAACCTATTCCACATTCGATGTACAGGCACAGACATTAGCCTTTCCGGAAGCCACCGGTTTTGGAAGATATACAACAGGAGCAAGAGGTGCTGCCAATCCTCAGATTTATTTGGTCACAAACTTAAACGACAGCGGACCGGGCTCATTCCGTGATGCGGTGAGCCAGCCGGGAAGATTTGTCATTTTTAAAGTGGGTGGAATTGTGAATTTACAGTCCGTGGTTGCTGTTGCAGCAAACACAACGATTGCAGGCCAGACTGCTCCCGGTGAAGGAATTGTCTTTTTGGGACCGAGAGTTTCCTTTACAGGAGCCAATAATACCATTGCGAGGTATCTCAGAATCCGTTATGGTGGAACTTCACAAAATCAGGATGCTTCAGGAATTGCCAACGGAGCAAATATTATTTTAGACCATATGACGTTCACCTGGGGAACAGACGAAGTTTTCTCGGTGAACTGGGATAATAACGGCACAGCTCCGGATAATATCACCATTCAGAATTCTATTATCGGGCAAGGAATGCACCGCCATAATCACTCTGCCGGCGGACTGATGCAGCCTCCTCCGGGAGGTAAAATAAGCCTGATCGGAAATTTATATATCTGTAACAAAACACGTAATAATAAAATAAAAGGCATCAATGAATTTGTAAACAATGTGGTGTACAATTGGGGAAACTACGGAAATACTTACGGACATACCCAATCCGGTGAAGCTTATATTATGGGCGGAGATTCTGCAGGAAGCTCTTTTGCGAATATCATCAACAATTATTTTATTGGAGGGCCAAACACAAGCA
Source organism: Chryseobacterium salviniae (assembly GCF_035819015.1). Lineage (NCBI taxonomy): Bacteria > Pseudomonadati > Bacteroidota > Flavobacteriia > Flavobacteriales > Weeksellaceae > Chryseobacterium > Chryseobacterium salviniae. The sequence goes on from NZ_JAYLAA010000044.1 coordinate 72,503, forward strand.
GTACGGTTTCTACGCCTTTCAGTGTTGGAAATGCTAACTTTAATTTGTACGGATCCGGAAATTATTTCGACAATAATAAAAATGGAATATTGGATGGTACTCTGGTTCCTCAGAATTTAACAGGGTATCCGGTGGGAGATCCTGCAGCAATATTGGCTGCTCCATATGATTATCCTATGAAAAACCCGGTGTTAACGGCGCAGGCTGCTTTTGATCATATTGTTTCGGGTGTCGGTGCATCTTATCCGAGACGTGACCAAGTCGATAATTTAATGATTTCAGATTTACAGTCGAAAGGAACAACTGCTACTTATGTGTATGTACAAGCTGATTTAGCTAATCAATTTGGCTTTACGAATGGGGGCGCAGGACACGTATATGGTGCTCCGGCTCCATTAGATACGGATAATGACGGTATGCCGGATGTATGGGAAGATGCCAATGGAACCAATAAAAATGTTTTCGACGCTCTACAGGTAAGTGCCACTAATGCACCGTATCTGAATATTGAAGTGTATATAAATGGTTTACCTAATACCGCACCTGCGGATTTTATTATTCCGCCAACTAATCTGAATTTCACCAATGCTTTGACAACAACGGGAAATCCTTCTGTGAGTTCTTTAACGGTCAGTTGGAACGATAATGCCACGAATGAAACAGGGTATGTTCTGGAAAGGTCAGACAACGGAACAAATTTCACCGTTATTGCAACATTAGCTGCAAATGCTACAACGCATAATGAAACGGGTTTGATACCCAATACCCAGTATTATTACAGGGTAAAAGCAATCAATGCTTCACAATCTTCCGTATATACTGCAAATGCTTCAGTAACGACACCGCCGATTCCTTCACCTCCTACAAAAGCAACTAATCCGGTACCTGTAAACGGAAATAATAGCGCAGAATTAAGCAGCGGAAATCTGCTTTTAAAATGGAATGGAAGCGCAAACACCACAACATATTCCGTTTACTTTGGAACGAATCCGGGAAATCTGAATAATTTAGGAACCGTATCTTACAGCGCGTCACCTTCTTATCAATTAAATAACCTGAATCCGGCAACAGACTATTACTGGAGAATTGATGCCACAAATGCTTTGGGAACTGCAACAGGTGATGTTTGGTCTTTTAGGGCAATAACACAGACATTAGTCGGAAGCTGGCCTTTTTCAGAGACTCCTTCTTCTGGTGCACAAATCACCGATATAACTTCATTTGCCAATCATGGAGTTTTAAATACGTCTTATGATAATGCTGCTGTACGGGTTCCCGGAAAAGAAAATTATGCCCTTGATCTGGCTACTTCTCCGAATAATACCTATATCGCAAGCATTCCGCATCAAGATCAGATTTTATTTAATACTAATTCTTTTACGGTATCTTATTGGATGAAAGCGCCCACAAGTATGATCCCTTCATCTTCCTCTACGAGTTTGTACGTATTATGCAAAGGTTCGATAACGGCTAATGCTTCAACAGGAGCCACCGGAAAACGTTTTAATGTAGAAATTAAAGGAGGACAGTTACGATATGCGATTGACGATAATGTGACGAAAAAAGAGATTACTTCACCAATTGCTAATTATTTCACTAATAACTGGGTACATGTTGTAATCCAACGGGATATTATCGCTCATAAAATGAGAATTTATACCAATGGCGTTTTAAGTTCCGAAGGAGATGAAACCGCTGTTACAGGAATTGGAGAGGCAAGTGATTTTGTAATCGGAAATATCGGCGAGCTTGAATTTCAGGCAACTGCCAATGCTTCTGCACCGTACAAAGGGGCATTTGATGAGCTTAAAATGTATAATTATGCATTAACTGCGGCAGAAGTCTATTCGTTATACAATCAGGCTGTATTGAGTAATAATGAATTCAGCATCAGCAAAAATGTGGGAACAGTATACCCGAATCCTGTTAAAGATCAGATTTCCATTAAACTTCCTGAATATAAGAAGTCAAGCCTTACAGCGACCGTTATTGATATGGCAGGAAAAATTATCATTAAGGAAAAGATTAATGCCAATGGAAACGGAATTTTTAATCTGAATATGGCAGGCAGAAAAGCTGCAGGAAATTATATTCTTAATGTTTCCGGGGAGAATTTAAATAGCAATTTTAAAATTTTAGTGCAATAAATAAGAACATACTTAGTTCATTCATATTATATTAGAAGAAGTCCCTTTCAGTGATGAAAGGGCTTTTTTTGTGGATTGATTTTACATTTGTCACTTTGAGTAGATTTTGGAAAAATCGTATCGAAAAGCTAATGCTACCAATGTTTTTCTTCACTGGTTCTCAATACATTTTTCTCTGCTTTGCTCCGAAAAATACTCGAACTGACGGTGATGGAGTAATTACTTAAAGTTTTGTATTTTATCACCTTCAAGCTTTTTGATGAGATTGCCTTTCACCACCGTAAAAGCATAATCCTTCGCTTCGGCAAAAGAGATGTTGTATTTTCGGTCAATATTTTTTAAATCTTGCGGAAACTTATCAAGGATTTTATCATAAAATGAATCCAGATATTCTTCAGAAGGCATTTCATACTTAATTTTAAGCTGAAAGCGGCGAAGTATAGCGGTATCAATAATTTCAGGATGGTTGGTGGCGCAGATCAGCAAAGCGTTTTCAGGGTAATAATCGATCAGCTGGATCAGGGTATTTACCAGTCTTCTCATTTCGCCCACATCTTTATCGTCGCTGCCTCTTGCTTTTCCGATCTGGTCGAGCTCATCAAGGAAAAGCACTGATCTTTCCCTGGCTGCTTTGTCGAAAATCATTTTGATATTTTGCGAAGTTTCGCCGATTCTTGAAGAAACAATATTGCTTAAATTAAGAATAATAATGCTTTTACCCAATTCATGGGCAATCGCTTTTGCGGTCATGGTTTTTCCGCAGCCTGAACTTCCTTCAAGCAGCACTTTATTATTTACCGGGATTCCATATTCCTGTAATTCAGGAGCATAGGTATTTTCTTTAATAAGCTGTGTGATCAGTTCCTTATTATATGCATCAAGGAAAACATCGTTGAGTGCTATTTCTTCTTTATCCTGAATAATAAGGTTGTAGAGGTTCATGGGAGGAATTTAACGCAAAGATAAGGGTATTCAATAAAAAAGCCGAACAAATACATGTTCGACTCTATCGGCTATTATAAAAATTAAAAATTGTCCTTAGTGTAAATTGTCTTATGTTTTGGGTGCCCTTTTACTCCATTGAGTAAAAGAGCAGTCAACCTTTACAGATTGAAAACACGGACAATCTCATTCATTTGTGCATTCATAGGCTTTTCTCAGCCACAGAATTAAATTAGTTTCTTTCTTTCTTAATAGTTGCGAAATAAGAAGAAAAAACGACTAAACATGTTGCGATTCCGATGTAAGTGATCATTTTATTGTATTTTTAATTATTTGATTAATTATTGTTAATTTGACATTGCAATATTACGACAATAAAATAATACCTACAAGTAAAAATTATGATGTATATCAGTGTTTTAAGTGTGTTAAATTAACTTTTGCGCTAAAATATGTTTACAAATATTTAATATAAATCTAAAAATTAATTTGTGAATTTATTAATTTTTATTCAAATTTTTATTAATATTTCAATATAAGGAATTTTAACTTCAAAACTCAATAATTAACATGCAGCGCATAGTATCAAGGTAAACCTGATTTAAATCACCTTAATTTGATTAATTAAGTTCAATATGAATAAAATTTAATTTTTAAATCCTGTTCAGGTGAAAAGTATCTCTGCGTATGAAATTAAAATATTACTGTAAACGTGTTATTTACGCAGGTGATTACAATACGAACGGAAAAAATATAATTAAAGAATACGCAGAATTAATGATATAATTGCTGATCTGTCTCACAGAAAAAACTTCGTCTTTTTCCTTTACCAGTCTGCTTTTTGACAAGCTTATTGCCGCATTTCGGGCAAACTTTTTTGGTGTGCGCCAGCCAATGTTTCTTTAGGGTAAAATCTCGCTTCCATTCCAGAAAATCGAAGCTGTAATTTCGGGCTTCTTTAATCAGTTCCTTTATTTTTTTATCCGGCATTTTTCCTAAAAAACTTTCCGGTTGTACTCCGATTCGGAATAAAACTTCATTTTTAATAATATTTCCGACTCCGGAAAAAATATCCTGATCCATCAAAGCATCACAAACCATCATTTCGGGATTTGATTTGAGCTTCTTTTCAGCTTTTCCAGGATTCCAGTTATCACTCATCACATCTGCTTCCCAATCAATGCCGGTTAAGAATTCAGAATCTACCATTTTTACATGGCAGGTATAAAAATATATTCCGCCATCCGGAAAAAGTAAAGCTAATCTGAGCTGGCGGTCGGGTTTAGTCTGTTCATCAACACTATGAGAACCGAACATCAGGAGATGAATTCTCACTGCGACATCATCGAATACGAGGTAGGTTTGTTTTCCGAAGGTTTTTATTTTTTTTAGTGTTTTTCCAATCAGGATTTCTTTATCAATCTTTGCGTTTCCGGAAACTTCAAGAACGTTACCGCCTTCAAATTTCTGAATGCTTTCTTTCATTAAAAGTATGGAAGGACCTTCGGGCATGCTGTGATTTATATCCGAGATAACAATAATTCTGCCATAACAAATTTTTTAAATACCGATAAGGTCGGCATGCGATAAAAAATGATTCTGATGTACGAAAAAAATAAAATTTGAAGTAATTTTGGCGCATGATGAATTTAAACCAGATTTTTACGAATCAGCGTACAGGAAACAACCCGAATACAAAAGCTTCAAGAACAGATTTCCAGAGAGACTTTGACCGAATCATTTTCTCGTCGCCATTCCGGAGACTTCAGAACAAAACGCAGGTTTTTCCGTTACCCGGTAGTGTTTTCGTGCATAACCGCCTTACCCATTCTCTGGAAGTTTCTTCTGTGGGACGAAGTCTGGGAAGCGTGATGGGGGAGTTCATTCACAATCAGTATAAAAATGACCTTACCGAGGAAGCCAAAAATTTTTACCTTCATAATTTAGGAAACGTTATTGCTGCGGCGTGCCTTTGCCATGATGTGGGCAACCCTGCTTTCGGACATTCCGGGGAAGATGCGATTGCAAGCTATTTTGAAAGGAATGAATCTGACCTGAAACCCAAATTCAACGAAAAAGAATGGGCAGACCTTATGAATTTTGAAGGAAATGCCAATGCTATAAGAGTTTTGGCGCAGCAACAGCAGGGAAAAGATGCCGGAGGAATTCAATTGACGTTTTCAACGCTGGCAAGTATTGCTAAGTACCCTTGTGAAGCTATTGCTAAAAAGAAAGGGTTTATTCATCGTAAAAAATTCGGTTTTTTTCAAAATGAAAAAGATATTTTTCTTGAAATTGCCAAAGAAACCAACCTGATTTTAGAAAGTGAAGATCCTCATATTTTCAAAAGGCACCCTTTTGTTTGGCTGGTAGAAGCTGCCGATGATATCTGCTACAATATTATTGATATGGAAGACGCGCACCGCCTCGGAATCGTCTCTACCGCCGATTGCAAAAACCTGTTTTTTGAGCTGGTAAAATCTGAAACGGATGATGTGCAAAGAATTGAAACCAAGCTGAGCTCAATTTCCAATGAAAATGAACAGATTTCATATCTGCGTGCAAAAGTGATCAACGCATTGATTAATAAGTCTCTGGAAATGTATAAGCAAAACTTCGGCAAAATTCTGGAAGGAAACCTCAATACAGCACTTTTAGACCTTTACAAATCAGAGAATAAAACGTTACAGGATATTGAAACTTTCTCCATTGAAAAAATCTACAACCATAAAGCGGTGGTTGAAATTGAAAATGCCGGCTATAATGTAATGTATGAATTGCTGGATCATTTCATTCCTTCCATTCTGAAGCATGAAGATGAAAGAAAAGCCTATGACAAAAAAGCATTAAAGCTTCTTCCGCAACAGTTTGTCTATCAAAACGGAACCGATTACCAGAAAGTCTTGGGCGTTATTGACTTTGTTTCCGGAATGACGGATAATTACGCAACCGATCTCTACCGTAAAATTAAAGGAATTGATATAGGAATGACGATGTGATGTATTGCTAACTTTAAAAGAGTATTCAAACTTTTTTTAAAAATTTACATAAAATTAAATTAAACCGGCAGCAATATAGCTTTCGGTTTTCTTTTTAACGCAAAAACCATATCTTTATAACAAATACAATTTGAAATTAAAAAATTAAAACTATGAGTCTTTTTCTAATACCTATTATTTTTATCGGATTAATTATTTTGTTTGCCTCATTTTTTGTGGTTAAACAGGAAACAGCAGCAATTATCGAACGCTTCGGGAAGTTTCAGTCCGTAAAGCATTCCGGGCTTCATCTTAAATTACCGATTATTGACCAGATTGCCAAAAGATTAAACTTAAGAATTCAGCAGCTGGATGTAATGATTGATACCAAAACACTGGATAACGTTTTTATCAAAATGAAAATTTCGGTTCAATATCAAGTGATCAGAACACAGGTGGGAGACGCCTATTACCGTCTTGAAAATCCGGAAAACCAGATCACTTCTTATGTTTTTGATGTCGTGAGGGCAGAAGTTCCCAAGCTCAAACTGGATGATGTTTTCGTGAAGAAAGATGATATTGCCATTGCGGTGAAGGGTGAATTGCAGGAAGCTATGCAAAGCTATGGTTACGATATCATCAAAGCATTAGTTACAGACATTGATCCGGATGAGCAGGTGAAACATGCGATGAACAGGATCAACGCGGCAGAAAGAGAAAAGACCGCAGCAGAATACGAATCTGAAGCACAGAGGATCAGGATTGTTGCCGTAGCAAGAGCCGAAGCAGAATCTAAAAAGCTTCAGGGACAGGGAATTGCAGACCAAAGAAGGGAGATTGCCAAAGGCCTTGAAGAATCCGTACGAATGCTGAATAAAGTAGAAATCAATTCCCACGAAGCTTCTGCGCTGATTGTAGTTACCCAGCATTATGACACCCTGCATTCCATTGGAGCAAGCAACAGAAGCAACCTTGTACTTTTACCCAATTCGCCAACGGCTGCAAGCAATATGCTGAATGATCTTGTCGTAGCCATGACTGCTGCCAATACGGTAGGAGAGGCTACTAAAGGAAATTACCCGAAACCGCCAAAGAATCATAATCACGATACGAATAATGATCTTTAAACTAAAACCTCAGTTTTTCTGAGGTTATTTTTTTGTTCTCGAAATCTCCCGGATAAGGCTGTATTGTATGGAAGAACCATCCGCAGGCGGATTTTTGATTTTTTCTTCTTTTACTTTTATCACATATTCATAACCGGGTTCGTAGGTAAAGCCTTCGATATTAGTGTATAAATTGGTCCAGCTTCCATTAGCATTCTCTTTTACCTGAAGGCATTTCATCGGCATAACACCGGTACAGTCCGTAGTTTCCGGAGCTATGATCAGTATTTTCTCCCCATTTCCCGAAGCATTGGCAGATGCGGTACATTGTAGTATCCCGAAAGTACAAGCCGCTGAAAATAAATATCGTATGTTCGCATTAAGTTTTTTCATATTGAATTTTTAAAACAGAAGAGTCAATTTTGGTGCCGGATTTTTTTTAAGTGATCTTAACATTTTCCGGTCTTGTTTTTAAGTTTTTAAATACCTAATTTAACTTAAAATTTTTTTATCACCAATACACAAATTAGTAAACATAATATGGATAATCAGATCGAAATTGAAAATTACAGAATCCGGAAACCGGCAGAATGGACGGGAAATATTGATGATCAGGAACTCATAAACAGAATACAGGATTCCGATTTTGCCAGACAGCAAAATAACGACGGGAAGGATTTTTGTTATTTCCTGGATAAAAAATACCACACGAGCAATATCGAAAACAGTGAATATGTTTGTATGGCCTATACTTTAAATGAACCTGCCAATCTTGAAAGGGCATCCGTCTCCGATATCATAGTTGAGGAAAATGAAGTCTACCATATCCATCGCATCAGCGTTTTAAGAGACGGAGTTTTAATGGATAAGATCCCGGATACGAAAATTAAAGTTCTGGACAGTGAGAACCACAGCAGCGGCGGAATTTTAAGCAGCAATAAAAAAATCAATATTACCATAAAAGATCTCAGGCTCTATGATATCCTGATCCTTGAAGATTCTCGAGTAAAACCTTTTACCGAACGCGATTTTCTTCGTAAAGTATTTTCCAAATATGTGTGGGTAAGCCCCGACAATTACTGGGCGTACGGCAGCTATAAATTTACCTTCATTAATGGACGTGATGAAAAAATCGCCTATAAAAAAACATTTTTCAGGGATGAAAACGGCAATGTGCTGGAACCGGAAGTAAACTATCTTGAAAAAGGCGAACAATTTGTTTTTGAAGAAAACAATTATATCAATCCGGTAGACGCCAACCGTGAAATTTTCCCTTTTATAGATTTTGCGACGGACAACAACTGGAAGGAACTTTCTAATTATATTGCGCCGATTTATCAGGAAATCTTTAATACTGCTTCTTTAAAAGATTTTGCACCTAACCTTATTGAAAAGCTGGACGCTTTACCAGATCAGGATGATAAGATTCAGTTTGCCATTGAATATGTACAGAATAATATTTATTATATCTTTAATGCCGATGAAATGAATGGCCATAAGCCACAGGAACCTGCCATAACCTATCAAAACAAGCAGGGCGACTGTAAAGCTAAATCAGTTCTTCTAAAGGTTATATTGGATTATATCGGCGTGGAAGCTTCAATTGTTCTGGTAAATTTCCATACAGATTTTTATATTAAATATTATCTGCCTTCTCTGCTCACATTCAATCATGCGATTGTTAAGATCACTCATAAAGGAGAAGATTATTTTGTTGATGCTACTATACGGGATGAATTCGGAACGCTGGAAAACCGCGGATTCATTTATTTCATGCATTACTTGGAAGTAAAACCTGATCAGGAACTGAAACAGAGAAAACCGTACCGATATCCTTATTTTTGTGTGGATGAAAAAGTGGATTTCCAGGTTCAGGGTACAATAGGAAAACTCACGCTTACCACGACGTATAAAGGAAACCGGGCTAATGCCATGAGAAGGTATTTTAAAAATACCAACCGGAGAGAAGTGATCGACAGCTGGAATAATTTCCTTTTTTACAGCCTGAATTATTCGGGTGACAGAAACGGTACGGATATCAGGAATATATTTAAAGATGCTGCAATAGACATCGTAAGTGACGATAAAAAACAGAATGAATTTAAAATTCAGTATCAGTCCATTATAGAAAATCCGTATTATGTGGATCCTAAAAATAATCGTTTTTTGATGTATTTCGACCGAAATTTGGTAAAAGCGAACGTACGGGATTATGTGCATAAAGATCTCCCTTTCTGGCATAACTTTGACAGTGAGAAATATGAAATCAACCTATACACCGACCAGAAAATCGATACGGAAGAGAAATATACGGTTCAGGAAAGCACCATCGTCAATCCGTATTTTGATTTTAAAAGCCGGAAGAAAGTAAGCAAAAACGGGGCAACGGCATATATTGAATACAGTCCGCTCGTCAATCTAGAAATTCCGAAAGATGAATTTGAGAAATTCAGAGCCGATCATCATACAGTTGCAGACAGCAATTTCGGTTTGGGGATCGATATTATTGAGCCTGGACTAATGAATTTGCTAAAATTTAATTTTAAGAAAAGATTTAAGTAAGGTGGAGGTAAAATTTCGGGCGGGTTTGCTTTGCAAACCCGCCCGAAATTTTAAAAAATAATAACAGATCCGGGAATAATGCCAAAGTCGTATTGCGAGAATACAATTGTATAGCAGAAGGATCTTGTGTGATATAATCTTTCCATACCTCTTTTTCAGCATTTGTAAGGTTTTCTTCTTCCTGTTTGTTTAGAAAGAATTATTTCCTGTATTGATATTTTTTTCGGAAGTACTGGAAAAGCGTCCTCTTTCTTGAAGAATTTCAAATGCAGCTTCTATAGCTCCAAGGGGAAGGGTTTCCGGTGATAAGATATTTCTCCAATTCTGCATCCGACAGGTTTCTCAAAACATTTTTACTAAACATATCTAAAAATAAAAACCTTGAAGGTTGGCTTTATTTATCCAATCTCAATTCCGTTTTCTACATTGCTGTCATCCGGAGTAACAAACGATAATTTTCCGTCTGGTTTTGTCGTCAATAACAACATTCCCTGCGACTCAATACCTCTGATCTTTCTGGGAGCAAGATTTAATAAAATCATTACCTGCTTTCCGATTACTTCTTCCGGCGTAAAGCTTTCTGCAATCCCTGAAACAACGGTTCTTACGTCAACACCTGTATCAACAGTCAGCTTTAATAATTTGTCGGCTTTTTCTACTTTTTCAGCTTCCAGAATTGTGGCTGTTCTCAGGTCGATTTTCGTAAAATCATCAAAAGTGATTTCTTCTTTCATAGGATTGGCGTTAGGATTTGTTTTTTTATTATTCTGTTTGGTTTGTTCTAATTTCTGAATCTGGGCTTCAATTACATCATCTTCAATTTTTGAGAAAAGGAGAGATGCTTCGTTGATTTGGTGACCAGTTTCTATGAGTACAGATTTTGTTTCAATATCTTTCCATCTTTGCTTTTCAACATTAAACATATTCAGTAATTTATCAGAACTGAAAGGCATAAATGGTTCACACAATTGTGCCAACGCCACTGCAATCTGTGCGCCGACGAATAGCGAATGCGCTGCTTTTTCAGGATTTTCCTTAATGGTTTTCCAAGGCTCTTCAGTCTGAAGATATTGGTTACCGAAACGTGCTAAATTCATCAAAGCTGTCAAAGAATTTCTGAATTCATAATTTTCCAGGAAACCAGAAATTTCCTTTGCTGATTTATTGATTTCCTCTAATTCGGAAGCGTTGGCATCTCCCTGAGGAACGACTCCATTATAATATTTATGAATCAGAACGGCAACTCTGTTGATAAAGTTTCCGAAAATCCCTACCAATTCAGAATTATTTTTCGTCTGAAAATCTTTCCACGTAAAATTATTATCTTTCGTTTCCGGAGCTGATGAAAGAAGGGCATATCGCAGTACATCCTGCTGTCCCGGGAAATCTTCAACATATTCATGAGCCCACACCGCCCAGTTTCTTGAGGTTGAAATTTTGTCATTTTCAAGATTCAGAAATTCAAACGCAGGAACATTTTTCGGCATAATGAAATCACCGTGCGCTTTCATCATGCTTGGGAATATAATACAGTGAAAAACAATGTTATCTTTTCCGATAAAATGAACAAGATCAGAATTTTCGCTTTGCCAGTAATCTTTCCAGTCTTTCCCGTTTTTCTCTGCCCATTCTTTGGTGAAAGAAATATACCCAATTGGTGCATCAAACCATACATACAATACTTTGCCTTCTGCGCCCGAAAGCGGAACCGGAACCCCCCAGTTGAGGTCACGGGTCATGGCACGAGGCTTCAGACCGTCATTTAACCATGATTTTACCTGTCCGTACACATTGGGTTTCCAGTCATCTTTATGGCCTTCAATAATCCATTCATTCAGGAAATTTTCGTATTCATTTAATGGTAAATACCAGTTTTTTGTTTCTTTTAAAATTGGAATATTTCCGCTGAGCATTGATTTCGGGTTAATCAGCTCAGACGGGGAAAGGGTAGAGCCACAACGTTCGCACTGATCGCCGTACGCATTTTCATTGCCGCAATTCGGGCATGTTCCTACAATATAGCGGTCTGCAAGAAATTCTCCGGCCTGCTCGTCAAAATACTGCTCAGAGATTTCCTCTGTGAACTTTCCTTTTTCATAAAGTACCTTAAAGAAATCCTGACTGGTTTCATAATGGTTTTTAGAAGTAGTCCTTGAATATTCATCAAATGAAATTCCTAAATCCGCAAAAGATTTTTTAATAATTTCATGGTATTTGTCTACAATATCCTGAGGAGTAACTCCTTCTTTTTTTGCTCGTATGGTAATAGGGATTCCGTGTTCATCTGAGCCACAGATAAACGCTACGTCTTTTCCCAATCTTCTCTGAAATCTTGCATAAACATCCGCAGGTATATATACCCCTGCCAAATGTCCTATATGAACCGGCCCGTTTGCATAAGGCAAGGCTGCCGTAATCATCTTTCTGTTCGACATTTATAGTAAGTTTTAGTCTGCAAAGATAGCGAATATCTGCGGAATACCGTGTGGTACTAATTTTAAGAATTTTTAGTCTATCAAGACGGTCGGATATTATATTTAGTTAAACTAATGTTTAACTTTTTGTTAAATTAATATTGTATTATGTAGTGCATATTTTATGATAATATACTGATAATTAGTATAATAGGTTTAAATGATCGTTTAATTTACATAATTTTATTAAAATTTTTAAAAATTTTATGATAATTATGTTTTTTTTTTAAATTGCAGCAGGCTCACGCCAGTATGATGAAAAAAAGTAACTATATAAAAAATAATATTGTGAGAAATTTTACAACGGTATTAAAAATTGCACCTGCCTTTCTATTGGCAAGTGCAATGGTTCATGCACAAACCAGTGATTCTGCAACAAAAGAAAAAAAAATTGAAGAAGTAGTACTCATTGGTTATGGTAAGCAAAAGAAAACGGATCTTACAGGATCAATATCTTCTATTACTTCTAAAGATTTTAACGCAGGTGCTTCAACTGCAGATCAGTTGATAATCGGAAAAACACCGGGAGTACAAATTACCGGAAACAGTGGTGCTCCGGGAGCTGGTTCAACCATTAGAGTAAGGGGAGGGTCTTCATTTATCAATAATGATCCTTTGATTGTAATTGATGGAGTTCCTATTGATTTCAACAGTTTAAGCGGAGCAACCAATCCACTATCCTTGATTAATCCTAACGATATCGAAACGTTTGATATTCTTAAGGATGCATCTTCTGCTGCCATCTACGGAAACAGGGCATCAAATGGGGTTATCTTAATTACTACCAAAAAAGGAACTACAGGGAAATTTAGGGTGAATTTTAACACTAACTTTTCGGTTTCAACGAAAATGGGTAATGTTGATGTTTTAGATGCTGATCAGTTCAGAAGCTTTGTAAATACCTACGGAACTGCTGCACAAAAATCTTATTTGGGAAATGCAGATACTAATTGGCAGGACCAAATCTATCAACAAGCATGGGGAACCGATAATAATGTCGCTTTTTCAGGCGGTGTAAAAGGCTTGCCGTATAGAGTTTCGTTAGGCTATAATGAGCAAAATGGTATTGTAAAAACAAATGAATTTAGAAGAACGTCATTAGGTTTCAATGTATCACCTAAATTTTTTGATAATCATTTAACAGTTAATGGTAACTTTAAAGGGACTTTCTCCGAAAACAGATTTCCAGACGGAGGTGCTATCGGAGCTTCAATTTATTTTGATCCGACACAACCTGTTTACTCCGGAAATTCCAATTATGGAGGTTATTATGAATGGTTAGATCCTGCTAACACGGCAACAGGTTTGAATGTTAACGGAACAAGAAACCCGCTTGGTTTACTATACAGTAAGAGAGATCTTTCTTCGGTGTTCAGAGTTATTCCAAGCTTACAATTAGACTATAAATTTCATTTTTTACCTGATTTAAGACTAAATTTAAACGGATCTTATGATTATGCAAAAAGTGACGGCTCTGTAAATGTTTCTAAAGATTTTGCTCAGGGAATAGGAACGCTGGGATCTTATAGATCTTACTCTCAAGAGATTAAAAGTAAATTGTTTGAGTCATATTTAAATTATGTAAAAAAGATTCAGGCTATCAATACTACTGTAGATGTAATTGGGGGTTATTCTTATCAGGATACTAATACAATTACTCCTGAGGCACCCACTTATTATGGAAACGGAAGGAAAACGGATTTCTCGACTCCTGGCGATACACGAAGAACATTAGTTTCTTTTTATGCAAGAGGTATCTTTACTATTGCAGATAGATACGTTATTAATGGTTCAGTCAGAAGAGATGGTTCTTCAACATTCTGGAATGGAAACAGAGATAATGTATGGGGTAATTTCCCGGCTGTTTCGGTTGCATGGAAAGTTAATGAAGAAAGCTTTTTGAGAGATGTTTCGACAATTAATTCATTGAAGGTTAGAGCAGGTTGGGGTAAAACAGGCCAGCAGGAAACGGGAACTTTCTATCCTGCATTTGGTTCTTATTCTTACAGTAACAGCAGTACTGCACAATATCAATTTGGGAATAATTTTTATACACTATTACGACCTGATGTTTATAATCCCAATCTTGTCTGGGAAACCACAACTACAAAAAATTTAGGATTAGATTTTGCCATTTTCAATAACAGAATCAGCGGTTCTTTTGACTATTTTGATAAAAAATCAGAAAATCTTATTTCAAGAGTGCCAACCTGGGCTGGTGATTTAAGTAATTTCAATGTTAAAAATGTTGGAATTATTGCAAACAAAGGCTTTGAAGTAAATTTAAATATAGTTCCTGTTAGGAAAGATAATGTAACTTGGGATGTTAATCTTAATGCTACCAGATTTAATCCAAAGGTAACAAGTTTATCTCAATATGTGGATGAATCATATAAAATCGTCGCGGGAAGTATTTCTGGAATCAATAACTATATTCAAGCTATAACTGTTGGCCAACCCTTAAATGCATTTTATGTATATCAACAGGTTTACGATACTAATGGAAATCCAATAGAAGGTATTTATGTAGATCGAAATGGTGATGGAAAATCTACTGAAGATGATAAGTATTTTTATAAATCTCCGAACCCTGATGTAATATTAGGTTTCTCTACAAAAATTAGCGTTAAAAAATGGGAATTTAGTACTGCGCTTAGAGCTGTATTAGGAAATTATGTTTATAACAATTCAGCATCTAACAGCTCTATTGCAAATATTCAGGCAAACAATTTTCTAAGTAATACAAATGTAAGTGTTCTAAGTACTCAGTTTGCTACTACACAGCTTTTCTCTGATATGTTTATAGAAGACGCTTCATTTTTAAGAATGGATAATTTCTCAATTGCTTACAATGTAGGACAATTTATGGGTAAAGGAACAAATTTAAGAGTAAATGCAATGGCACAGAACGTATTTGTCATTACGAAATATAAAGGAATAGATCCTGAAGTTTTCGGAGGTGTTGATAATGGATTTTATCAAAGACCTAAAGTGTATTCAGTTGGCTTTAACTTTCAATTTTAATTTATCATGAAAAATAAATATTTATATAAAAAGATTATTATAGGATCTATTACTTTCGGGACACTGTTTTTTGCAGGCTCATGTACACAAGATCTTGAGAGAGAACCTACTTTGGGACTAACTTCTTCCGTTTTATACAAAGATTTTAGTAATTACAAACCTGCTTTGGCAAAAATTTATGCCGGTCTTGCAATCGGAGGGCAGGGAGATCAGAATAACGGTGATGCAAATACCGATATTGGAGGTATTGATGGAGGGTTTTCAAACTACCTTCGTCAAATGTACAGTATGCAGGTTTTAACAACAGATGAAGCAGTTATTGCATGGGCAGACGCAGGTCTTCCGGAAATGCATAGCATGACTTGGAATGCTTCCAATCCGTTTGTAGCTGCAATTTATTATAGAATATTCAATGTAATTGCTGTAAGTAATGAATTTATTAAGAATACAACAGACGAAAAACTTTCTTCAAACGGTATTACAGGAAATGATCTTACAGAAGCAAAATATATGCGTGCCGAAGCCCGTTTTTTAAGAGCACAATCATACTACCATGCATTAGATCTATTCGGAAATGTACCCTACGTAACAGAAACGACAGATATCATTAATACGCCGCCTCCAAGAATTGTGAGAGCTGAGTTATTCAAATATGTAGAGTCAGAACTTTTAGCATGTGCTAACGAATTAAAAGATGCAAAAACCAATGAATATGGTAGAGCAGATAAAGCAGCAGCTTGGTCATTATTAGCAAGATTGTATCTTAATGCTCAGGTGTATACAGGTACCGCAAGATATACAGACTGTATTACTTATTGCAATAAGGTTATAAATGCAGGATATTCATTAAAAACGAACTACGCATCACTTTTTATGGCAGATAACAATGTAAACAATCCTGAAGTTATTTTATCTGTGAATTATGATGGTATAAGTACCAGAACGTATGGAGGATCAACCTTCATGGTACATGCTGCAGTTGGAGGTTCTATGCCTGCTTCCCAGTTTGGAATTAATGGTGGTTGGGGTGGTTTAAGAACAACAAAAGCATTTGTCAATCTGTTTACTCCCAATGATCAAAGAGGAAACTTTTATACCAGCGGACAAAATTTAGAAATAAATAATGTAAGTACGTTTACAGATGGATATGCATTTATAAAATATAAAAATATCAAATTCTCAGACGGAAAGCCTGGTTCAGATGCTTCAGGTGATTTTGTAGATTCTGATATTCCTTTATATCGTTTGGCTGATATATATTTAATGTATGGTGAAGCAGTTGCGAGAGGAGGTTCCGGTGGTAGTGCTGCTACCGCCTTGGGGTATGTGAATGCTTTAAGAACAAGAGCAGGAGCAAATACCGTTGGATCTATTAACACAGACTTCTTTTTGGATGAAAGAGCGAGAGAGTTATCTTGGGAAGCAACAAGAAGAACTGACTTAATTCGTTATGGTAAATTTACATCCGGATCATATTTATGGCCATGGAAAGGTGGCGTGAAAGATGGCAAAGCAGTTGAAGATTACAGAAGTTTATTCCCGATTCCTGCTAATGACATCGTTGCAAATCCTAATTTGGTTCAAAATCCGGGATACTAATATTAAAACACTTTACAATGAAAAATATATTTAAATTTTTAGTTTTTGGACTGATTGCAGTTATGCTTTTTTCATGTGAGAAAGATGAGGATCAGGCTGTTTTGCAAAATCCGTCCGCATCAAGTCTTAAAGCGGATAAAACTACTTTAGTTTTAATAAAAGACAATGCATCTCAGACAGGCATTACATTCGACTGGAGTAATCCTGATTATGGTGTAGCGGTAGCACAAAAAAACCAATTGCAAATTGCAGTTAAAGGGACAAACTTTGCCGCTCCAAAAAATGTTGATTTGGTAGACGGGACAAAAAAAGTTTCTTACACAGTTGCTGAATTTAATAATGTATTATTAGATGCAGGATTGGCACCTGGTGTAGCTACCGATGTAGAAGTAAGATTATCTTCAAAGTTAGGAAGTTATGATGCTATTAAATCTAACGTTGTGACTATTAAAGTCACTCCTTACATCACAGAATATCCATCTTTCTACATTGTAGGAGATGCATCGGCTGTAGGTTGGAATGCGGCAGGATCTCAAATGCTTTATAAGAAAGACAACCTTTCAACCATTTACACGTATCTGGAAAATGGTAAGTATTTTAGATTCCTAGGACAGCAGGATTGGAATCCGCTTAACTACAGCTTGGATGTTGCCGGAATGAATGCAGGAAACAGATATTTTAAGACATGGTCTACTAATCTATCCCCTTCGACACCTGAAAACATGCAGTTTACCGGCGCTTCCGGAATGTATAAGATTTTGATAGATGCAGATGCTACTGTAAAGTCAATCACTGTTTCAGCTTCACCTATTAACAATTGGAACCCTGCAAATCTATACTTGGTAGGTACCATAAACGGATGGAGTTCTACAGCAGCTATTCCCATGACTAATTTAGGAAACGGAAAATTTGAGCACACTATCGCTCTTCCGGCTGCTTCAGAATTTAAGTTCTTAGGACAACAGAGCTGGGGGGATCTTGATTGGGGAAATATTTCTGCTGATGGAAATACAGGATATTTAGGCCCAAAAGGAAGTAATGGAAATATTAAATTTGACGGAACAGGGGGGAGTTATAAGATTTCTGTGGATCTAAAATTAGGAACTTATAAAATACAGCCTTTGTAGTATGAATTTAAATTAAATTTACATAGCAAAGTGTTGCTGAAAAGCAGCACTTTCTTTATTTTTAAAAGTTAATAAATAATCATTATGAAGAAAATTACAGTGGGAGCGTTATTGTTCTCGACAATGTTTGTTGGTATTAATGCCCAATCCTTAAAATCGCCGGACGGAAAGTTTGAGATGAACTTTCAGCTGAAGCAGGGAATTCCGTATTACAATCTGAAATACAACGGTGATGTTGTGGTGGAAGATTCCAAATTAGGGCTAAGATTATTTAAAGATACCGCTATTAAATTTGCTTCGGAAATTGCAAAACCCGAAGATGCCAAATTTGATCTGAGCAACGGCTTCACCAAAACAGACGAAAAAAGGAATGCTAAAAATGAAACCTGGCAGCCTGTTTTAGGAGAAAAGAAAAATTATATCAATCATTATAACGAATTGGCGGTAACGCTTCACCAGGATGCGACAGATAGAAATATCGTTGTTAAATTCAGGTTATTCAACGACGGATTAGGATTCCGATATGAATTTCCACAACAGAAAAATCTTAATTATTTCGTAATTCGCGAAGAAGATTCGGAGATTGATTTTCCTACCGATATGAAAGCATGGTGGATTGCAGCCGATTACGATTCTCAGGAATATCAGCCGCAAACCACAAAAATTTCCGAAATTCCGGCAAGATGGCCCAACTCATTCGACAGTAACGCCTCGCAGCAAATGGTGCCGAACACAGTTCAGTCGCCTCTAATGCTGAAAAAAGAAGGGAAAGACCCATTATATGTAAATGTTGGAGAAGCTGCGGTTCTGAATTATCCTGCATCTCACCTTGAAGTGGATCCTGTTAATTTTAAATTTAAAACGCATTTAACTCCCGACAGACAGGGGGCAAAAGGATATATCCAGACATCTTCCGTTTCCCCATGGAGAACAATTATTGTCTCCCCGAAAGCTGAAGAAGTATTAGCATCCAAAATGATGTTCAACCTGAACGAGCCTACAAAATATACCGATACGTCTTACATTCATCCTACAAAATACATGGGCGTTTGGTGGGAAATGATCATCGGAAAATCACAATGGGCCTATTCTACGGCCGAAAACGTTCATATCGGGGTAACAGATTTTTCTAAATTAACACCGAATGGAAAACATGCCGCAAATAATACGAAAGTTAAAGAATACATCGATTTTGCAGCGGCCAACGGTTTTGGAGGGCTGTTGATCGAAGGCTGGAATGTCGGCTGGGAAGACTGGTTCGGACACTCCAAAGAATTTGTTTTCGATTTCATCACCCCTTACCCTGATTTTGATATCAAAATGCTCAATGATTATGCACAATCTAAAGGAATTAAATTGATTATGCATCATGAAACTTCAGGTTCGGCAACGAACTATGAAAGATGGGCAGATAAAGCGTTCAAATTAATGAATGATTATGGTTATGATGCCGTGAAAACCGGGTATGTAGGTGACATTATTCCGAGAGGAGAACATCATTATTCACAGTGGACGATCAACCATTTTTACAGAATTGCTGAAAAAGCCAATGAATATAAAATCATGGTAAATTCTCACGAATCTGTAAGACCGGGAGGAGAAAGCAGAACCTATCCGAACTGGATTTCCGCAGAAGCTGCAAGAGGAACAGAATTTGAAGCTTTTGCAGGAAATAATCCGGATCATCAAACTATTCTTCCATTCACAAGATGGATGGGAGGGCCGATGGATTATACGCCGGGAATTTTCCAGACCAAGCTGGATTATTACTTCCCGGGAGACAATCGTTTCGTGAAAACAACATTGGCAAAACAATTAGCTTTATATGTGGTAATGTATATGCCGCTTCAGATGGCTGCAGATTTACCGGAAAATTATCAAAGACATATGGATGCTTTCCAGTTTATCAAAGATGTTGCTGCAGACTGGGATGATACGAAAATTTTATCAGCGGAACCAGGCGATTATATCATTACGGCAAGAAAAGCAAAAGGTACGGATAATTGGTTCGTGGGAGGAATTACCGATGAAAACAAACGTGACTATACGGTAGATTTTTCATTCTTAGATAAAGGAAAAAAATATGAAGCCACGATTTACGAAGACGGAAAAGATGCAGATTATATCAATAATCCGCAGAGCTACAATATCTACAAAAAACAGATTACCAGCAAATCCAAGATCAACCTTAAAATGGTGAGAAGCGGTGGTTTTGCAATTTCTGTAAAGCCTGTACAATAAATAATTTAACCATCAAAACCTTACAGTTATTATGCTGTAAGGTTTTTTTACACACAACCTTATGATAAAAAGAATTTTTAAACCCATTCAAATGCCGTTTTGGTGGCAGGATCTGCTGTTGGCTATTCCCAGAATAGTGTGCGGGTATTTACTTACAATTGATTTTGGAGCAGCAAAATTTGGTTTGCCCTGGTCTCCTGAAGATAATAATTTAAGCTTTTTTGAAGTTGCTTATTGGTTTCCGAATGACGTTGCTGAATACGGAGGTATCTTTGCCATGTTTCCGGCATTTTTTGCCTGGATGGGCGCTTTCAGTGAAGGAGTGGGCGGAATTTTTTTGTTATTAGGATTGCTTACAAGACCTTTCGCAATACTTGTTTTTATAACCATGTTTGTAGCTGTATTCTTTCAGCAGTTCAATCAGGGGATGTGGAATATGCTTCCTGCGATGGGCATTATGTGGGTGAGTTTATTCTATATTATTTTGGGTTCAGGAAGGTTTGGTTTAGATTATTTAATTGCTAAAAAATGAGCTATGAAAAAAATACTATTTTTTATAATATGCTGTTTTATATTGACGGGCTGCGTTCAGAAAGCGTATAAGCAAACAGTAATTTATACTTTAAAGGTTCCTGCACGGGAAGAAATTAAATCCGTGGGAATCAGAGGAAATGACAAGCCTTTAAGTTGGGAGCAGGATACTGAACTTAAAAAGATAAATGACAGCGATTTGTACCAGGTGAAAGTCACATTTGTAACCGGATATAAATTCACAGAAGTAAAATTTACGATAAACGGAGAATATGAACTTCAAAATATGCCCAATAGAAGAGTTGAATTTAAAAACTCAGGAATCACACACTATAATGCCGTGTTTAATCAACCTTAAATAAGTAAATCATTATAAATTATGTCTCAAAAACTTATCTATATCACTGCGATTTTTGCATCAACATCATTTTTTTCTCAGATTCAGAAAGTAGAACCCGCATTCTGGTGGAAAGGCATGAAAAATCCCGAACTCCAGATTCTTGTTTACGGAAAAGACATTGCCAAAAACGAAATTGAACTTTCAGATGGCGTTCAGATTAAAAACATTCAGAAAGTAGAAAACCCGAATTATGTTTTTGTAACGGTTAACACCAATGAAATTAATGTTCCGAAATTTAACATCAACGTAAAAAACGGAAAGAAAAATATCGGTTCTTATAGCTATGAATTAAAGCAGAGAAATCCAAATTCTGCCAACAGAGAATCTTATACGTCAAAAGACGTGATGTATCTTATTATGCCGGATCGCTTTGCCAACGGTGATGAAAAAAACGATTCCAGTCAAAATTTGATAGAAAAAGCCAACAGAAATCTTCCTAACGGACGCCACGGTGGCGATTTACGCGGAATCATCAATAATTTAGATTATATACAAAATCTTGGAGCAACCGCAGTATGGCTCACTCCAGTGAATGAGGACAACGAAAAGGTGTATTCTTATCATGGCTATGCCCAGACCGATTTATACAAAATTGACGAACGTTACGGAACCAACGAAGAATACAAAGAGCTTTCCCAAAAATTAAATCAGAGAAATATGAAACTTGTGATGGATTATGTAACCAATCATTGGGGAGTTTCACACTGGATAATCAAAGATCTGCCTACAAAAGACTGGATTCATTGGTTTAACGATGGCGAAAACGGATTCAAACGTTCCAATTACAAAACAACAACGCAGTTTGATACCAATGCCTCCGAAATTGATAAAAAGTTGGCTTTAGACGGCTGGTTTGATACTACGATGCCGGATATAAATCAAAAAAATCCACTGGTTTTAAAATATTTAACACAAAATGCAATCTGGTGGATAGAATATGCTGAATTAGGCGGTTTCCGGGTAGATACGTATCCTTACAACGACAAAGAAGCAATGGCAAAATGGGCTAAAGCCATTACCGATGAATATCCCAACTTCAATATCGTGGGTGAAGCTTGGCTGTATTCCAGCGCACATATTGCAGCCTGGCAAAAAGATTCTAAAATAGGAGAGGCGGCTAATTACAATTCAAATCTCCCTTCTGTAATGGATTTTACCCTTTATTCCGACCTTCCTAAAGCTTTGAAAGAAAAAGAAGGCTGGGATGGTGGAATGGCAAAATTATACAATGTTTTCACCAGTGATTTTCTGTATCCGAATATCAACAACCTCCTTGTCTTTTTCGAAAATCATGATACAGAAAGATTCAACGAAATTTTCAACGGAAATCCGGCCGAATACAAACTGGCAATGACCTTGATTTCAACAGTTCGCGGAATTCCGCAGCTTTATTACGGCTCAGAAGTCGGGATGCGGGGCGACAAAAACAAAGGCGGCGACGCAGATATCCGAAGAGACTTTCCGGGCGGCTGGAAATCAGACAAGATCAATGCTTTTAACCCTTCATCACAGACTTCAGAGCAAAAAGAATTTTACCAGTTTACGCAGAAATTGCTGAACTGGAGAAAAGGTAAAGAAGTAATTCACACAGGAAGAACCAAAAATTTCGTTCCACAGAATAATGTTTTTGTATATTTTAGATATAACGATAATGAAAGCATAATGGTTATTTTAAATAATAATCAAGCAGAGCAGGCAATTGATGTAAAACATTTCGCAGAATCTTTAAATGGTTTTTCAAAAGGAAAAGATGTTATTTCCGGCAAAGAATTTTCAGTAAAAGAAAACTTTAAAATTCCGGCAAAATCTTCGATGGTAATTGAATTAAATTGAATAAAAAATAATGATCCTGAAGTAAAAATATAAGTGACAAACCTAACAGGTTTCTAATACCTGTTAGGTTTAAATAGGATTATCCAAACAATCAAACATGAAAAAAACAACAATATTCTTTACACTGATTCTATTCATATTCAGCTGTACCGCTATTTCAGCTCAGGCAAAATATGAAAAAGAAAAAGCAGAAATTTCAGCTATGCTTGACGGATTCAATGTCGCCGCGGCAAAAGCCGATTTCACCACTTACTTTAATTATTTTGCTGAAGAATCTACCTTTATAGGAACCGATGCTACCGAAATTTGGGATAAAAAAGCCTTTATGAGCTGGGCAAAACCTTATTTCGATAAAAAGAAAACCTGGAATTTTACTTCCGTGAAAAGAAACATTTGCTTTAGCAAAGACGGAAAATTAGCATGGTTTGACGAATTGCTCGATACCCAAATGAAAATTTGCCGTGGTTCCGGTGTGGTTGAAAAAATAAACGGACAATGGAAAGTGAAACAATATGTTCTTTCCGTAACGGTTCCCAATGAAGTAGTAGATAAAGTAGTGGAGATAAAAGCTCCAATAGAAGATGTATTAATTCAAAAAATGAAGCAATAATGGCAGAAATGACAGGAAAATTCGATACAAATAAATTTGGTAAAATAAAAAAGCCGGAATTATCAATGCTTCAGATCATCAACATGAGCATGGGATTCCTGGGAATACAGATGGCTTTCGGTTTGCAAAACGGAAATGCAAGCCGGATTTTGGCAAACTTTGGAGCAGATGTTCATGAATTATCATGGTTTTGGCTGGTAGCGCCGGTTACCGGGTTAATTGTTCAGCCGATTATCGGACACATGGGCGACAATACGTGGAGTCCTCTTGGAAGGAGGAAACCATATTTTTTAATGGGAGCCGTTCTTTGCGCCATCGGATTGGTAATGCTTCCGAATGCAGCTTCTGCAACACAGATGATGGCAGCAAACGTCTTGTTGATGGCTGTGATTTTTCTTGCCATGATGGACGCATCTATCAACGTAGCCATGGAACCTTTCAGAGCTTTAGTAGGAGATATGCTGCCGAAACATCAGGCAACCATTGGCTTTTCGGTTCAGACGATCCTCATAGGAATCGGTGCTGTTATCGGATCGGAGCTTCCCGGATGGCTCACAAAATTGGGTGTTTCCAATGATGCACCCAAAGGATTTGTGGCAGATAATGTGATCTATTCTTTCTATATTGGAGCAGCTGTTCTCCTGATATCAATTTTGTATACCATTATTACCACCAGAGAATATTCTCCGGAAGAATTTGCCTCTTTTGAAGGCGGTAAAGAAATTGTACAGGAAAAATCTAAATTTTCAGATATTTTTAAAGACTTTGGAAATGTACCTTTACAAATGAAAAAATTAGGAATTGTTCAGTTCTTTTCCTGGTTTGCACTGTTTACCATGTGGGTCTTTACAACAAGTGCTTTGGCAACGCATCATTTCGGGCTTTCACCGGATGATACGCATTCTGTGGAATTTAACAAAGCAGGAGATCTAACAGGAAGCTTATTCGGAAGCTATAATTTATATGCCATATTCTTTGCCTTCGCCTTGACACCAATTGCCAAATTTATCGGGAAAAAACAAACACATGCGCTTGCTTTAACGTGCGGTGGTTTAGGGCTAATTTCTATGTATTTTATCAAAGATATAAGTTACCTTTGGATGTCCATGGTTGGGTTAGGTTTTGCCTGGGCAAGCATTCTGGCAATGCCTTATGCAATGCTTATTGATTCAATTCCGCAAAAGAAAATGGGCGTTTACATGGGAATTTTTAACTTCTTTATTGTAATTCCGCAAATCATTAACGGACTTTTTGGCGGCCCAATCGTAAGCAGCATTTTTGGCAAAATGGCCATAGATTATATTGTGGTAGGCGGAGCCTGTATGCTGCTGGGAGCAGTTTTAACGATGATTTTCATTAAATCTGAAGATGAAACACCAAAAGAAATTGAAGAAGAAATTCAGCAGGTGCATTTTTAAGATATTATTACTTTAAATATCAATAGGAGCGGGCTTTAGCCCGCTTTTTATATATGCTCTGAATGGCTTTAGCCAAAATTTAATAATTTAAAAAAATTACGGTTTTTTCATTCTTACCTTACATCAATTCTTCTCTGGTTTATTGAGTGTACATTTGTATTATAAATAATCACATCATGAAAACAGTTTACCATAAAGCAGATACAAGAGGCCACGCCAATCATGGATGGCTGAATTCTTACCATACTGTCAGTTTTGCCAATTATCAAAACCGTGAAAGAACACATTTCGGAGTTCTCAGAGTTCTGAATGACGATACCGTTTCCCAGGGAATGGGCTTTGGAACGCATCCGCATAAAAATATGGAAATCATTTCAATTCCGCTGGAAGGAGATTTGGAACATAAAGATTCCATGGGAACAACAGCAGTTATCAGAAAAGGAGAAATCCAGGTGATGAGCGCCGGAACCGGGGTAATGCATAGCGAATACAACAAAAATAAAGATGAAGAGGTGAAATTTCTGCAGATCTGGGTATTTCCAAGAGAAGTTGATGTTGAACCGAGATATGATCAGAAAAGCATTAAAGAAGGGAAAAAATCAACGGTTTCCAGCAAATTTTATCGCCGGATAAAAATGACGACGGAGTATGGATTCATCAGGATGCATGGTTTAATCTGGCAAACTTTACCAAAGGAAACGGTAAAAATTACATGCTTCATAAAAAAGAAAACGGTGTCTATGCCTTTGTGTTAAAAGGAAGTGCAAAAATCGGCGACAGGATCTTAAACCAAAGAGACGGAATGGGAATCTGGGATACTCAAAGTTTTAATCTTGAAGCAATCGAAGACACAGAAATCCTTTTAATGGAAGTTCCAATGGAATTGCCGTCATATCTAAAATAAACCTTTAATTTTGCACAACAAAAATTCCCCGCCTTTGAAGAGTGTCAAAAATTCAGAATGAATTTTTAACGGGTGGTTAAGCAAAAATTTAGTCGGACTTCCGATCTTTGCTGAGCACAAACTGAAGGTTTACGAACGTAGTTCAGTCTGCGAACGAAAAAATAGAGGTTTGTCAATAAATAAAATATTTGCGGCCTTTACGTTAAAATTCTGACAAAATAACAAAAACATACTTTAAATTAGATACAAAAACAATGAAAATTTTAGCAATAGCCGGAAGCAATTCCGATACATCCATCAATAAACTATTAGTTTCGTACGCGGCATTACTTATTCAGAATGCGGAAGTGGAAGTTGTGGATATGAACGAATTTGAAATGCCCATCTACAAACACCAGCGAGAAGTGGAAAGCGGCGTTCCGCAGGAAGCAAAAAATTTTGCGGCGAAAATTGATGCGGCAGATGCGCTTATCGTTGCCTTATCCGAACACAACGGAACCTATTCTTCAGCATTTAAAAATGTATTCGACTGGACTTCCCGAATCAAAGACAGAGCAGTCTGGAATGAGAAGCCTATGCTATTGATGGCAACGGCTCCGGGAGCAAGAGGCGGATTAGGAGTTTTGGAAGCAGCAGCCAAACGTTTTCCGCTTCATGGCGGTAATATTGTGGATACCTTTACCCTTCCTTTCTTTAATGACAATTTCGACAAATCGGCTCAGAAAATTGCTAATGAAGAGAAAGAAAATGAATTGAAGGAGAAAACAGCAAAACTTTCGGCAGTAGAAATTATCCTTGAAAAATAGATTTGAATATTAATTTAAAATTAATATCTTTGCAAAAAGAAAAAAAGATGAATATTCAGACCACTTTTAAAGAATGTTTCTCAAAGAAAGGGAATGTTGTGGGCTCTGAAATTATCAGATAAAATATCGGCCGATAATCTACCAAGATTGTCGGCTTTTTTATTTTAGAAAGTAAAACGTAAACGCAGAAATAAATTGTGCCAATTTAGCACATTAACAATTAAAATCATTGTTACATTGTTAAACTGATACTGTTACATTAATAATATGAGCAACACTTACAAATCCGCAGGAGTAGACAAAGAAGAAGGATACAAAACCGTCGACAAGATCAAAAAGGCAGTGGGAGAAACTCACAATTCCAATGTACTCAATCATTTGGGAAGTTTTGGTGCTTTCTATGAAATAGCAGGATACAAAAATCCGGTCCTCGTTTCAGGAACCGATGGCGTAGGAACAAAACTTAAAGTAGCTTTAGACTCAAAAAAATACGATTCTATCGGGGTAGACTGTTTCGCCATGTGTGCCAATGATATTCTTTGTCATGGTGCAAAACCTTTATTCTTTCTGGATTACCTGGCTTGCGGGAAACTCGATTCTGAAATCGCTGCCGAAATCGTTTTAGGAATGGTAGAAGCATGCAAAGACAATAACTGCGCATTGATTGGTGGAGAAACTGCCGAAATGCCTGGAATGTATCAGCCGGGAGATTATGATGTAGCAGGATTTTGCGTGGGAATCGTGGAGAAAGACCAGATCATTGACGGATCAGATATAAAAGCCGGAAATAAAATCATTGCCCTGCCAAGTTCAGGATTCCATTCAAACGGATTCTCTCTGGTGAGAAAAGTGTTCCCGGATTTCAACGAAGAATTTGAAGGAAAACCTTTGTATGAAACCCTTTTGGTGCCTACCAGATTATATTACAAAGATATTCACAAAGTTCTGGAAGAAGTAAAAGTCTGCGGAATTGCACACATCACCGGAGGCGGGTTATACGAAAACGTACCGAGAATTATTCCTGAAGGATTATGTGCTTCCATTGATGCTTCAAAAATACAGATTCCAGGCATCATGCTGGAGCTGGAAAAAAGAGGAAACGTTGCCCGTGAAGAAATGTTCGGAACATTCAATATGGGTGTCGGAATGATCATTGTAGTAGATGCAGAGCACGCAGAAAAAGTATTGCACCTTTCGGATGATGCGTACGAAATAGGAGAAATCACGGAAGGAAACGAAAAAATAAATCTATCATTTTAATGTACCAACATAGCAATATAACAGTTTATCAATTGGAAATACTGTGATATTGTTAGAATGATACATTGTTACATTAATTTAATTTTAGAAGCTTAATCCCGCTTTCCACTATATCTTTTTTGTTACGGCCTCCGCTTCGCTCCGGCCGCAACAAAAAAGGATGCCGTTTCAATCGGGGCTAGGAAAGAAGCCGGTTTAGCAAGAGTGTATTGTAATGAAAAATATTGTCATTTTAGTTTCAGGGTCAGGAACCAATCTTCAGAGGATTATTGATGCCATTGAAAATGGAGAAATCCCGAATGCCGGAATATCAATGGTGGTGGCCGACAGAGATTGTTACGGATTGGAAAGAGCAAAAAAGCATAATATAGAAACCCTTTTGATTCCGAGAGGAAAAAATTTCAGCAGCCAATTGGCTGAGGTCATTCCTGAAAACACAGACTTAATCGTTTTAGCAGGATTTTTATCCATCCTCAAACCTGAGTTTTGCGAAAAATGGAACGGAAAAATTATCAACATTCATCCGGCACTGCTCCCGAAATTCGGGGGGAAAGGAATGTGGGGCCATCATGTTCATAACGCTGTGATTGAAGCCGGAGAAAAAGAAAGCGGAGCTACCGTACATTTCGTCACTTCAGGAATCGATGAAGGAGAAGCCATCCTTCAGAAATCATTTGAAATTACGGAAGATGATACTCCAGAAACCGTAGCGGAAAAAGTTCATCAGATTGAATATGAAATTTTCCCACAAGCAATAAACAAAGTATTGAATAATAAATAAACATTAACGTATTAGCGATACAAAATTCCCCTCCTTTGGAGGGGGGGCAAAAATTCAGAAAGAATTTTTGACGGGGTGGTTAAAAAACTAACAGCAATGAAAGGCTTTGACAAGCTCAGCCTGACAACGCTACAAAGAAAAGATAGTATTAGAGGTTATGCTGAATCTATAGTTTATCCTGAGCTTGACGAAGGAAAGCATCTCTTTACTAATAGAAAGCACATTTAGATTTAAATTATTTCGAAAAAATTGAAAATCTAAGTAAAAATAAAATCAGTTCCGGAAGTGAAAGACCCGGTTCACAGTTTGAAATAACTGTAAAAAGTAAATTGAAAGTAAAAATTCTTAAGTGGTGGAGTCCTGCAAGGACGACCTACATCAGGATAGGATGAAAATCCTATCAGATTGCAAAATGAGAATCCTGAAGGGATGATCTATATCAGGATAGGATGAAATCCTATTAATTGATATAAGAATAATTACAAAGAAAAAATCGAAAGTAAAATGAGCAAAAAAAGAGTTTTAATCAGTGTTTCTGACAAAAGCGGGTTGATTGAATTTGCACAATTTCTGGAAGCCCAAAACTATGAATTAATCTCTACAGGAGGAACATTCAAACATTTGAAAGACGCTGGCTTAAATCCGATTCAGATTGATGAGGTAACCAATTTCCCGGAGATGCTGGACGGAAGAGTGAAAACATTGCACCCGAAAGTTCATGGAGGATTGTTGGCAGTACGTTCCAACCAAGAGCATATGAATACCGTGCAGGAACATGGAATTGGCTTGATCGACATGGTGATCGTCAATCTTTATCCTTTTTTCGAAAATGTGAACAAAAATATTTCTCTTCATGAAAAGGTAGAGTTTATTGATATTGGAGGCCCTTCAATGCTTCGTTCTGCGGCTAAAAATTTTGATTCTGTTACGGTAATTACCGATGTGGAAGATTATGCATCTGTAAAAATTGAAATGGAGCAAAACGGTGATACGTATATCGAAACCCGTAAAAAACTGGCAGGAAAAGTATTCAATCTTACCTCTGCTTACGATGCTGCCATTTCAAGAATGCTTTTAGACGAAGAATATCCAACGTATCTGAATGCTTCGTACAAAAAAGTTTCAGACCTGAGATATGGAGAAAACCCACACCAGACAGCAGCATATTATGTTTCTACCTTCGAGAACGGAGCAATGAAAGATTTCGAACAGTTGGGAGGTAAAGAATTATCTTTCAATAACCTTCGTGATATGGATCTGTGCTGGAAAGTAGTAACTGAATTTAAAGAAGAAATGGCATGTTGTGCCGTAAAACATTCCACACCTTGTGGAGTGGCGATTGGAAAATCAGCATTACAAACCTATCAGAAAACTTTCGAATGCGACCCTGTTTCTATTTTTGGCGGAATTGTTGCAATGAACTACAAAATTGATGCGGCAACAGCTGAAGAATTAAACAAAACCTTCCTTGAAATTGTAATGGCTCCTGAATTTGATAAAGAAGCGCTTGAAATTTTAAGAAAGAAAAAAAATCTGAGAATTATAAAAATCGTAAATCCGGTTTCTGATAAACAAACCTGGGTGAAAATCGACGGAGGTATTTTAGTTCAGGATAACGACAGCATCTTCTCCGAAGACATCAAAGTC
This sequence comes from Chryseobacterium salviniae, assembly GCF_035819015.1. Taxonomy (NCBI): domain Bacteria; kingdom Pseudomonadati; phylum Bacteroidota; class Flavobacteriia; order Flavobacteriales; family Weeksellaceae; genus Chryseobacterium; species Chryseobacterium salviniae. The sequence continues at coordinate 102,893 of NZ_JAYLAA010000044.1, forward strand.
GTTACGGAAACACAGCCTACGGAAGAACAAAGAAAAGCATTATTATTCTCTCAGAGAGTGGTAAAATATGTAAAATCTAACGCGATCGTAGTATCCAACGGAATTCAGGCTTTCGGAATCGGAGGCGGACAGGTAAACAGGATCTGGGCAACCCAGCAGGCAATTGAAAGAGCAAAAGAGAAATTCTCCGGAGATTTAGTACTCGCTTCTGACGCATTTTTCCCTTTCCGTGACGTGGTAGATTTCTGCGCTCAGGAAGGAATCACGGCAATTATTCAGCCGGGAGGAAGTGTAAAAGACCAGGATAGCATTGATGCTGCCAATGAGCATAATATTCCGATGATGTTTACCGGAATTAGACATTTTTTACATTAATTGTAAAGCAATTGGCCATCGGCTATTAGCAATTAGCTAAAATTATATTTTGAGATTGTATTTATAGCATTCAAAATTATATATTTGTAACATTAGACTAGATAATTAAATAAAGTATGAGAATATTAATCATAGGTGAAGGTGGAAGAGAATCTGCTTTGGCTGCAAAACTTCAGAATGATCCGAGAATTTCCAAGATGTTTTTTGCCAACGGAAATGCTACCACTGATGTAATAGGAAAAAATGTTCATTTGTCAGAGATTAAAGAACTTAGAGATTTTGCGATCAAAGAGAAAATAGACCTTACCATCGTAGGGCCTGAAGCTCCTCTTGTAGCAGGCTTAAAAGACGAATTTAAAAGACATAATCTTAAAGTTTTTGGTCCGAACCAGAAAGTGGCAAGTTTAGAAGGAAGCAAGGCTTTCTCTAAAAAATTCATGCAGACCTATGATATCAAAACGGCAAAAGCAGAAGTATTTGATTCATATAATAATGCTAAAGAATATGTTCAGAATCAACAATATCCGTTGGTTATTAAAGCAAGCGGCTTAGCTGGTGGAAAAGGCGTGGTGATTTGTGATACATTGGAAGAAGCTGAAGCAACGATTCATGATTTCATGATCAGAAGAATCTATGGTGATGCCGGAATCCGTTTGGTTATTGAAGAATATTTGGAAGGTTTTGAAGCTTCCATCATTGCTTTTTCAAACGGAGAAAAATTATTCCCTTGCATTGCAGCGAAAGACTATAAAAAAGCAGGAAATGGCGATACTGGGCCGAATACCGGAGGGATGGGAACAGTTGCTCCAAGCCCTGAATTCACCCAGGAACACTATGCAGACTTTGAAAAAAATATCTTAGAGCCTACCCTTAAAGGCCTTAAAGCAGAAGGTTTCGGTTTTAAAGGAATTATTTTCTTTGGATTGATGATAACCAAAAACGGAACTTATCTTTTAGAATACAACATGAGATTCGGAGATCCTGAAACACAGGTATTAATGGCCTTAATGGAAAACAATCTTTTGGATGTAATCCAGGATTGTATGGACGGCAAAGACATCGAGCTTAAATTTAAAGATGAAAAAGCGGTTTGTCTGGTAATGTGTTCTGGAGGTTACCCAAGAAACATCGAAACAGGTTTCGAAATTGTGGGTGAAGACAAAATAAAGTACAGCAAGCTTCTATATGCCGGAGCCATCAGAAAAGGGGATAAAGTAGTTTCAAACGGTGGTAGAGTACTCAACATCGTCGCTACAGGAGCAACGTATGAAGATGCCCGCAAAAAAGTATACGAAGATGCAAGCCATGTGCATTTCGATTATGGCTTCTACAGAGAAGACATCGGAAAGTTTTAAAATAAATCACTTAAAAAGATTTGGAGCAATCCAGGTCTTTTTTTGTAAAGATTTTATCAGTAGGATCGGGCAATGCCATCTGAGCTTGTCGAAGGAAGGCCTATTAATAAAAATAAATTAGAATAAGGCTTTAGCCAAAACTTAAAACTTAGAGTGAGCCCTGAAAGGGCGAAACAACAATAGCGCCGGTGCAGTCCGGATAACCGAAAATATTGTAGAATATTTAATCAGTATATTAATCATTTATCAATCATCATTCATCAATTATAAAATGAACAACGGTATTATCATATTAGATTTCGGATCACAGTACAACCAGCTTATCGGAAGAAGAATCCGTGAAATGGGCGTTTATTCTGAAATTTTACCATTCAGTACACCATTAGAAACCATCTTAGAAAAACAGCCCAAAGGAATCATCCTTTCCGGCGGGCCAAGTTCCGTAAATGCTGAAAATGCACATCTTGTTCAAAAGGAATTATATGAGCAGGGAATACCTGTATTGGGAATCTGCTACGGGATGCAGTTAACGGCACATCTTTTAGGCGGAAAAGTGCACAAAGGCATAAAAGGAGAATACGGAAAAGCACATTTGGAAATTGTAAAAGAATCTTCTTTGTTAAAAGGCGTAACCAATAATTCCATTGTCTGGATGAGCCACTTTGATGAAGTAGGACAGTTACCCCCTGGTTTTGAGCTCAATGCGCAGTCCGGAGTGATTGCTTCCATGTCAAACGAAGAAAAGAAAATCTTCTGTGTACAGTTTCACCCGGAAGTTTCCCATACGGAAGAAGGCGGAAAAATGCTGGAAAATTTCGTTTTCGGAATTTGCAACGCAGAGAAAAACTGGAAATTAACAAACTACATCGAAAAAACAGTTGCAGAAATCCGCGAAAGAGTAGGTGACCAGAAAGTGATCCTTGGACTTTCCGGAGGGGTCGATTCATCTGTTGCAGCCGTTTTAATTCATAGGGCAATCGGCGATCAGCTGACTTGCATCTTTGTTGATACGGGACTTCTCAGAAAAGATGAAGGCAAAAAAGTGATGGACAATTACGGAGAGCACTTCCACATGAACATCAAATTAGTGGATGCTTCCGAAAGGTTTTTATCTAAACTGGCCGGAGTAGACGATCCTGAAGCAAAAAGAAAAATCATCGGAAACGAGTTTATTCACGTTTTTGATGAAGAATCTCATAAAATTGAAGGTGCTAAATTCTTAGCGCAGGGAACAATTTATCCGGATGTTATTGAAAGCCAATCGGTCAACGGTCCGTCTGCTGTAATTAAATCTCACCACAACGTGGGTGGGCTTCCCGAAGAAATGGAATTTGAATTATTGGAACCTTTAAGAGAATTATTCAAAGATGAAGTAAGAAAAGTAGGAGAAGAGTTGGGAATTCCTCATCATTTGGTTCACAGGCATCCTTTCCCTGGTCCTGGTCTTGGAATCAGAATTTTGGGAGCTGTTGACGCTGAAAAAGTGAGAATTCTTCAGGAAGCGGATGATATTTTCATTGAAGAATTGTACAAAAATGATTTGTATGAAAAAGTTTCTCAGGCTTTCGTTGTATTGTTGCCCGTAAAATCTGTCGGAGTAATGGGCGATGAAAGAACCTACGAATACACAGCCGTAGTTCGTTCCGCAAACACGATTGATTTCATGACGGCAACATGGAGCAGACTTCCTTACGAGTTTTTAGACACCGTTTCAAGCAGAATCATCAATGAGGTAAGAGGAATCAACAGAGTGGCGTACGATATTTCAAGCAAACCGCCTGCAACCATCGAGTGGGAATAATTTTTCTTGAATTTTACATATAAATCCTGCCTTTTGAGCGGGATTTTTTATTGTAATAAGTTTTTATTGGAAGCTTTTTCCTGCTTTCCACTGTATCTTTTGGGTTACGGTCTCCGCTTTGCTCCGACCGCAACCCAAAAGGATGCCGTTACAATCAGGGCTAAGATATCAGTCGATCTTTCAATTTTTTACAATCAAATTCAATGATCATTCAGTTTGAAAAGCTGTGGATAGACCCTTTCACGATGACAAACCGTGCGTTAAACTTATGTATTAACTAAAAATAGTTAATAGCTGAAAATCTTCGTAATCTTTACGATTAAATTGTTTAAGGTAATGTGAGTTCGATATAAAAACAGTACAAAAATATCAGTAGAAATGGGCTTTAGCCCATTTAATAATTAAGAAGACAATTGGCTTTAGCCCAAACTTATACTAAATTTCGGTTAAATCAATTTCGATTTGGAATCTTTACAACGAACTAAAGCATAACATGCAATTAGTTAAATACATGGGTTGATTATCAATTAACTTTCATCGAACTCACGTTAAAGTAAAAAGAGTTTTGCTCCTTTAGGAGCAGAATCTGTGTAGAAATAAGAATAAATCCGTCAATCAATCCGTAGGATTGATATCTCTAATGAGACAACTGTTATAAAGATAGCGTTCCTACGGAACGCCGAGCTTATTGTGAATATAACTTCTACACAGATAAAACTTTAGAATTTTTCTAACTTTTACTTTAAACAATTTTCATTAAAAAATAAGGACTAATTCAAAATTGAGATTTAGATTTCCAGCAATGTCTGGTGAATTGCTTTTGCGTTCAACGCTCAGTTAAACATGAAAATCTTTTGTGCCTTTTGCGGTTAAATATAAAATAAGTCTCAATTTTTCCCTAAATTTAAATAAAATTACATCAAATGCAAATAGAAACAAGGCCATTGAGAGTTGAAGATTATCCCGGTTTGGTCGAGACCATGAAGAGAGCTTATCCTCAAATGTCCGAATATGTATGGTCTAAAAAAAGCATCGAAAAACTTACCCGAATATTTCCTAAAGGGCAGATATGCATTACGGTTGATGGAAAACTCGCCGCCGTAGCACTTTCCATCATTGTCAATTATGATGAATTTGGGGACGATCATACCTACAGCGATATTACAGGAAATTACACCTTCAATACCCATACTTCCACAGGAAACGTACTTTACGGAATCGAAGTTTTTGTAGATCCCGAGTTTCGGGAACTCCGGCTGGGAAGAAGATTGTATGATGCCCGGAAAGAACTTTGCGAGCTGCTCAATTTAAGATCAATTATTCTGGGAGGAAGAATCCCCAATTACCATAAACACAGCGAGCTTTCACCAAGAGAATACATCAGAAGGGTGAGGGATAAGGAAATTTATGATCCTGTTTTGTCATTTCAGCTTTCCAATAATTTTTTGCCGATCAGGGTGCTGAAAAAATACCTTCCCGAAGACGAATCGTCCAAAGAAAATGCCGTCCTTCTCCAATGGAATAATATCTATTACAGCAAAAAACCAAACACGATGCAGGACAGCATCATCCGTCTCGGACTGGTGCAGTGGCAGATGAGGCATTTCAAGGATATTGATGCTTTTTATGAGCAGGTAGAATTTTTTGTGGATGTAATGGGCGATTATAAGGCAGATTTCGTACTCTTCCCGGAATTGTTCAATACACCTTTATTGGCTCCTTTCAATAAACTTTCAGAAAGAGACAGTATGATTGAGCTTGCTAAATTAACGGAAGAAATCAAGATGAAAATCTCCGATTTGGCCATCAGTTACAATGTGAATATCATCTCCGGAAGCATGCCTGTTTTCGAAAACAACGACTTGTACAATGTAAGCTATCTGCTTCATCGGGACGGAAGGATTGATGAATACAGGAAGATTCATATCACGCCAAACGAGAAAAAGTATTATGGGATGAAAGGCGGCAGTGAAATCAGGGTTTTTGATACCGATTGTGGGAAAATTGGGCTGGTCATTTGCTATGATGTTGAATTTCCAGAACTTCCAAGGATTTTGGCAGATCAGGGAATGAAAATTCTTTTCGTACCGTATCTTACTGATACCCAAAATGCTTACATGAGAGTCCGCCATTGTGCGGCAGCAAGAGCCATAGAGAACGAATGTTATGTAGCAATTGCAGGTTGTGTAGGAAATCTTCCCGGAGTTAATAATATGGATATTCAGTTTGGGCAGGCTGCCGTATTTACTCCTTCTGATTTTGCCTTTCCCTCAAATGCCGTCAAAGGAGAAGCAACACCCAATACGGAAATGACACTGATTGTAGACGTCGATCTGAATCTCCTGAAAGACCTCCATCATAATGGCTCCGTGCAGGTGATGAAAGACCGTAGAAAAGATCTTTATGAAACCTATTTAAAGTAGTTTCGCGATTGACTGCAGATTTTAACACTGACAAAAGAAGTTGCACCTCTCTAAAGATGAGGTGTTTTTTTATAAGAACAAGCCTGCATGCAGTTGATAAATAATCATCAATAGCTGTATATATAAAGAATATATGGAAGAGAAAATGGGGAAGAAATTTTTACAAATTTAATAGCCTTACACAGTAAAAAATTATGCAAAATTGCCTTTCTGAATAATAAAACGATGTGATAAACGTTACCTCAAAAAACTTTGTGAAAATTTACAAGTAATATTTAATGTTTTATATAAATCAAAAAAATAACTCTAATATTAATATTTAAATGTAAATGATTTAAATATATTGTATTATTGTTTGGTTTTATCTAAATTTGTAAAAATAGTTTAGTTTAAATAAAACTAATAATTGCCATTAAAAAAACTTTAACCTGACAACCCCTGAATTATAAGAATATTCATGAAAAACCCGGACTTGAATAAATCTTTAAGCAATGACCAGAGATTTTATACCGTCTTAAAATTCCCTCAATTCTTAAAAAGACAAACTGCTGAAATTGATGTTATTGTGCGAAGGATTAACATAATAAATGCTCCCCATTAAAAGAGCGTGAAGCAATACAATAAGCTGATAATGAATAATCCATTGCACATAGATTGTAAAACTCCGGTTTCTGGTATTTTAAGTAGTTTTTTCGCTTTTTATCCGGGAATATAGAATTTATTCAGCCAAAACATTAACACCATTTATTTCACATATAATACTAAAAGGATGAAATTTGACTACAAAGAAATACACATAGGAAGTATCATAAAGACTCGCGTAGAAGATACCGGTACTGATCTTGAAAGAATTTGCAAGTTCCTGAAAACCACAAAAGATAAGATTGAAGAAATGTACCAGTCTAAAAGTTTAGACAGCGACATTCTCATGAGATGGAGCAAACTTCTGGAATATGATTTCTTCAGAATATACTCCCAGCATCTTATCCTCTACGCGCCACCTTCAAAAGTAGACAAGCAGGTAGAAAAAAAATCGCAGCTGCCCAATTTCCGCAAGAGCATTTATACCAGGGAAGTAATCGATTTTATCGTCGAACTTATTGAAACTGAAGAAAAAACAATGCCGCAGATTGTAAAGGAATACCGCATTCCGAAATCTACGCTTCACAGATGGACAAAAAAATACGGCAATCTTAATAACGGATAACATGAAGAAGAATAAAATATCACAGCCAGATTTTAAAAAAATATACACAGACATCCTGCAAAAGAAATTTCCCGAGAAAAAAGAACTTTGCGATAAAATTTTAAGCAAAAAGACCCTCTCCGAATTGGATGTCATTGCGATTAACAATATCATATTTACCCCTGTTTCAGAAGATATCATCAAATCCAATCAGCAGCACAGGTCATACAGTAAATCTACCATCATTAAGATTCTTGAATTCCAAAAAGAACATGGGCTTAACAATACCAAACTGGCACTGCATTACAAACTGAGCCGCAATACAGTTTCAAGATGGAAAAAACTTTTTATCGTTTAAAAATAATGACTGCCTGCTGAAGTGCCTTTGCAAACTTAAAAACTTATAGTGTTAAAAAAAATCTTTGCGAACCTTTGAGTTAAAAAGCATAATGATTAATAGCGGATACCTAATAAAAAAATACAGCTTTGTCTTTCCGGCAAAGCTTTTTTTGTAAATCAGGAATAATTTTTGAATACCTTTAGCCTGTTTTTTCACTACTTTTATACATTATGTTCGATAAACAGCAAAGAAAACTTAAAAGATCTGCAAAACTCATTTCCGTACTGAGCAAGTACGGTTTTAAAGACCTTCTGGCAAGAATGAATGTCGGTAATAAGCAGGTTGAAATTTCTTCCGATCCCAATGAAATTATCTCAAAAGGAACAGTTTATGAAAGAATAAGGCTGGCTCTGGAAGAGCTGGGGCCAACCTTTGTAAAACTCGGCCAGACGTTCAGTAACCGGGAAGACCTTCTTCCTCCGGAACTCATCCAGGAACTGCAGAAACTTCAGGATAAAGTAGATAAAGTAGAAATGAATGTTGCCGAAATCCTCGAAAGTGAATGCAATATTTCCGTTTCAGAACACTTTTCTGAAATTCAGGAAGAACCATTGGCTACCGCTTCCATCGCACAGGTCTATAAAGCCGTACTGACAGATGGAACGCAGGTTATCCTTAAAATCAAAAAACCGGATGTTCAGAAAATTATAGAAGATGATCTTTTGTTAATTAAAGATCTTGAAAAACTCATTTCATCCTATTCCGAAATCGGGGATAAGCTCAACCTTAAGCAGGCAATTTCAACATTTGAAAAATCTTTGCTGGAGGAAGTTTCGCTCATTAATGAAAAAGAAAACATCCTTCAGTTCAGAAGAAATTTTAAAAACAGCAAGGAAACATATGTACCGCAGGTTTACGAAGAGTTTTCCAACAACAATATCCTCTGCATGGAATTTGTGGACGGAATTAAAGTTACCGATAAAGCCGGATTGCTTGCCAATTCCATCAGTCCCGTGCATGTTTCGGAAGCCGGTTTACGTCTTTTTGTTTCACAGATTCTCGATTACGGTTTTTTTCATGCAGATCCTCATGCCGGAAATATTCTGGTGAAAAAAGACGGGAAAGTTGTTTTTATAGATTTTGGCGCCGTAGGTAAAATTCCGCCGAATGATAAAGAAATCCTGGAAGATCTCATTGTAAGTTTCGTTGCAAAAAATCCGCATAAAATTGTGCGTTACCTTAAAAAAATGGCAGTCAGCTACCAGATTCCGGACGAAAGAAGATTTGAAGGAGACGTGGAAGATATCCTGGATTTTGTTCACAGTACCTCACTTAAAGAAATTGATCCTCATGCGGTGATGAACAAAATGAAAGATGTATTGAAAGACAACCGTCTCTACATGCCGGATTATTTTTATCTCTTATTCAAAGGAATCGGATTGATTGAAGGAGTAGGGCGCACGATTAATCCTGACCTGGACGTGGTGAAAAGCCTGCATCCGTACACAAAAAAAATATTCGCTAAAAAGATAAGTCCGCAGAATATTTTAAAAACCGGAATGGATAAAATGATGACCTTTACTGATAATGTAGATGAAATCCCGAAAGAACTACGCTCCGTGCTTCAAAAGCTCGACGAAAATAAATTCACCGTTACCAGTGAAATTAAAAATATTGATAAAACCAATCAACTTATTAAATCAAGTGTAGTTAATCTCATTCTTACGATGATCCTCGGAGCGAATATCATTGCCACCACCATTATCTTTGTCTCAGATTCCGGGCCGAAAGTTGGAGAAATGTCGCTGGTAGCCGTTCTCGGATTTATATTTTCAGTGGTACTCACTATTATCATTCTACTGAGAATCACCAGAAAATAACAGATTTGAATTAATGTGATTTGATCCCGTACTCCTGCATAAGTTCTGCTCCGTAATTCCTGAGAACAGCAACTATTTCTGAAGCCTTCCTGCCCCTTTCGGTTATAGAATATTCTGTTCTGGGCGGTACTTCCGGAAAAATTTCTTTAGTGATAAATCCGTCTTCCGTCAATTCTTTAAGACATTTGGAAAGCATACGGTGAGAAATGTGCGGAATACTGGCTGCAAGCTCGGAATACCGCCATGGTTTGTCTTTTATACGCCAGAGAATAGGCATTTTGTAGGTTCCTCCTATTTTGCTCATCGCAAATTCCACAGGATTATGAAAAAGATGATTATCCGAAATAAAATTTGGCATACTTACATTTTTGTGTGTTTCTCACAAAGATAAACATTATCGCATTTTATCCAAATATGAAACTATATTTGTTCTATTGATCTGAAAATGATAGCATTCAGCAATCATAATTTAACCCTAAAATAAAAAATCAATATGAATATAGCAATTATAGGTTCGGGAAATGTAGGTGGAGCGCTGGCTCAACAATGGATAAAAGCAGGACATCATGTTTTAATAGGAGCTCAGTTTCCTTTAAGTGAAAAAAATATTTCTCTTGCAACGAAAATAGGAGAAGACCGTTTTGCCGTTATCGAAAATGCGGTAAAACAATGTGAAGTCATTCTCATTGCAACACCTCCGGAAGCCATTTTAGAAATTTTGGAAAAATTAGGTGATGTAACGGGAAAAACAATCATTGATGCTACCAATGCTATTATGAAAACCCCGGAACCATATAAAACAGTTTACCATGCGTTGGCAGATAAAACAAATGCTGAAATAGTAAAGTGTTTTAACACAACGGGTTTTGAAAATATGCTGAATCCTTTATATCAAGGCGAAGGAATTGATATGTTCATGGCCGGTGACAGCGATAAGGCAAAAGGAGTGGCCAAAAAACTGGCGCTTGATTGTGGTTTCGGTTCATGTATCGATTTCGGAAAATCAGATAAGGTAGAGCTGCTGGAAAAATTTGCCCTTTCCTGGATCAATCTGGCAATCATGCAGGGAATGGGACGAAACCTTGCATTTAAAGTCTTACACAGATAGTTTAAAATTAAACCAAGCTTGTTCAATTAGTCAGCCCATTTTCTCAAAAATTATTTGCCTATCTTTGCAAAATGGAAAAACTCACTTTTGCAGATTTTGACCTTCCGGTTAAAATCCTTGATGTTTTGGCAGATCTGGAATTATTCGAGCCTACTCCCATTCAGGAGAAGAGCCTTAAACCGATACTTTCAGGACGTGATGTAATGGGTATTGCACAAACCGGTACGGGAAAGACACTTGCTTACCTTTTACCTGTCCTTAAAACATGGAAGTACAATAAAAACGGAAATCCTACGGTTCTTATTCTTGTACCCACAAGAGAACTGGTAGTGCAGGTAACGGAAATTCTTGAAAAGCTTACGGAAAATATCACAGCAAGAGTGATCGGAATTTACGGAGGTAAAAATATCAATACGCAAAAACTTTTATTTGATGGAGGTTGTGATATCCTCGTAGGAACTCCCGGAAGAGTAATGGATCTCGCAATCGACAATGCCATTTCTTTAAAAGAAGTTCAGAAATTGATTATTGATGAGTTTGATGAAATGCTGAATTTGGGTTTCAGGCCGCAGCTGACGCATATTTTTGAAATGATGAAAGAAAAAAGACAAAACATCCTTTTTTCTGCTACCATGACCGATGCCGTGGATGAAATGCTGGACCAATATTTTGCCACTCCGGTGGAAATTTCCCTGGCGAAATCCGGTACGCCGCTTGAGAAAATTGATCAGACTGCCTATAAAGTTGAGAATTTTAATACCAAAATCAACCTGCTGGAATATTTGTTAAAACGGGATGATGAAATGTCGAAAGTATTGATCTTCAACAATAACAAGAAAAATGCAGATCTCCTTTTTACTAAAATTGATGAGCTTTTCCCAGGTCAGTTTGATGTGATTCATTCCAATAAATCACAGAATTACAGGCTGAAAGCCATGAAGAGTTTTGAAAATGAAGAAATAAGAGGACTTATTACGACAGATGTTATGGCAAGAGGTCTCGATATTTCGGATATTACCCATGTCATCAATTTTGAAACGCCCGATATCCCGGAACAATACATCCACAGAATCGGTAGAACGGGTAGGGCGGATAAAGACGGAAAAGCGATAACCTTCGTTACCAAAAAAGAGCAGCCTCTGATTCTTGATATCGAATTGCTGATGGATAAAGAATTGAAATTCATCGATTTCCCTACGGAGGTTAAAATAAATCCTAAGAAAATTGCTTCCGAAGAAGAAGTAATTTCCATGAAAAATCCGGCTCAGGTAAAGCTGAATGAAGGCGGAGGTGCATTTCACGAAAAGAAAGATAAGAATAAGAAGGAAAACTGGGGTGGCCCGTCCAAAAGAAAAGCTCCTAAAAAATTCGGAGCCAACAGAGCCCAGCAGAAAGCAATCTCAAAATCCAAAAAAAAGAAATAAAGAAACTCCCGAATTTTCGGGAGTTTTTGTTTCAGTTAAAGATCATCTTCTTCATCAAGAAAATCAAGTTCATCGTCGCTTTGAATATAATCGGGTGATATTCCCGGAGGATTAAACAATCCCCATTCATCTACAATAAAATGTTTCGGATTAAAATTGGCTACCCATTCCACAAACAAGATCCGGAATTCTTCGATCAGATTTCGGATCAGTTTATAATATTTTGAATCGGTAAAGCCGAACATTTCAAGACTATGTCCGCTTACCATAATATCTCGTGCAGCTTTACGGATGATTGCCGCATTTTCCATCTTAATGTCGTAAAGCTTTACAGCTTCAGCACCGGATATTTTAGCCATAATTACCATGATGTCTTCAAGCAGGTTCATCTTCAGATGCTGAAGGTGGTCATTATCTTCCGGGAAAAGGCCTATAATGATTTTTAACGTGTTATAAATTTCTTCGGCCTTTTGATAAAGCGGTAGATTTTTAACGGAATCTCTCATTTATTTCATATAAGGATTCATCACAGAAGTCCATAATTTGTACCCTTCCGGGGTCATGTGAAGCATGTCTTCCACAAAAAGATCTTTTCTTACTTTTCCATTAGCATCCTGCATTACTTTGGTAATGTCTATAAACTCGGCATTCGGCTGTTTTTTCATGAATGCAGCAATCTTTTTATTGGCTTCTTTCATCTGTGGCCAAAGGTTTTCGCGGCTCGGAGAATATTTGATGGAAATGTAATCAACCTCAATATTCGGGAATTTGGATCGTATTTTCTGGTAAAAAGTTTTAAATCTTTCAACTACAATATCAGCTTTCAGTTTAGCGTCATCAGCAAAATCATTTTCACCACAATAGATGATGATTTGTTTCGGCTGATAATTCAAAAGATCTTCGGCGTAATAATTAAGATCGGTTAATCGGGAACCGCCAAACCCTCTGTTGATGATGGCTTTGTCCGGGAAATAATCGGCAACATCCGTCCATTTTGTGAATGATGAGCTTCCTATCAAAAGAATGGCATCTTTAGGCGGTGCTGTTTCCTGATCCTGTTTTTTGAAATTTTCTATGTCCTGCCAGAACATCGGTTTTTTTTCCTGCGAAAAGAAAAGGGCAAAAGTCAGCAATAAAAATGCTGATAACATCTTCTTCATTGTATAATCATTTTAAAAGTTCCGTTTCATAAAAAACTCCCGAAATTTCGGGAGTTTTCTGTTATCTTTTTAAAGAAATGTAGGTGTAGTCTATCACCTGATCTCCGTTTTCGTCAATATTGTCGAACAACTGTTTAAGCCTCATCTCTGTACTTGTAAGAACAACCACCTGATATGGTCTTGGGCTGTCATTGGTATATTTTATAGTAAGCTTCTTAGTCTCTGTATCATAATCATACGTTCCTTCCGACTTGTAAGTGAGCTGGCAGTCTGCTCCTGTTCCGGTATATGCTGAAAAAGCGGTGTAAAAATCCGTTCTGTATTCAATTGTATTTTTGGTTTCACATCCGGTTGGTACATAAGTGCTGAGAGCCGTTTTATCGTCTTTTCCTGAAATTACTTCTGTTTTACTGATTTTCCATTCACCTTTCATCATATCCATTTCATACGCTTGGATATCATCATCTTCACATGAACTAAGCACGAATGCTGAAAAGGCAAATAAAAGTAATTGTTTTTTCATTTTTACAAATTTAAGAATATGCTAAAATATAAATAAATTTGAAATATCTCTAATGAAATTAAGGTTTTTTAAACGAATATTTGTAGACAAAATAATTTTTAACTAAAGTTTGAAGACGGTCATCGTAGTTGATTATCAATTTCGGGTTTAGGCAACTTCCATCATCCATCTTCAAGCTTCCTGCTTCTTTAATAGCTCATTTCTACGATCTTTCTTGCGTCCTGCGGCGTAAGCTTTCTGTATTCGCCTAAACCAGTCCAGTTTCTTTCCGTGAATGCTTTTTCCACCCTTTCTCCTGTTCCCTGGAAATCTTCCGTATATTCTGAAAGTTTCGTCTGAATATGCAGGCTGTGGAAAAATTCTTCCAGTTTCCTGATTCCTGCTTCTGCACGTTCTTCCATGCTTCCGTCTTTAATTCCCCAAACTCTTTCTGCGTATTGGGCTAATTTTTCTTTCTTAGAATCAAAATTATAACGGTAATGAGAAGGGGCGATGATAGCGAGTGTTCTTGCGTGGTCAATTCCGTAATATGCTGTAAGCTCGTGACCCATTGCGTGAACGGCCCAGTCAGTGATAACCCCTTTCTGGATGAGTCCGTTTAAAGCCATCGTGCAGCACCACATGAAATTTCCGGCAGCTTCATAGTCGAAATCATCTGCAAGAACTTTCGGGGCGGTTTCCTGGAGGCTGATCAAAATGCTTTCCGCAATTCTTTCCTGCAGATCTGCCGATGAAGGCGCTGTCATATACTGTTCCAAAACGTGCGTATAAGCATCCGTAAGTCCGTTAACAATCTGTCTTTGCGGAATTGATTTTACCACTTCAGGATCTAAAACTGAAAACTCAGGGAAAAGGCCCGGGCCGCCGGATGCCAGTTTTTCATTGGTTTCCCTTCTTGAAATCACGTATCCGGAATTCATTTCAGAGCCTGTTGCGGGCAATGTAAGAACTGTTCCGAAAGGCAGTCCTTCTCCTTCAAAAGTTCTTACCGGTTTTGTGAGGATTTCCCAAGGTTCGCCATCGTATTTGGCTGCCGCAGAAAGAAATTTCGTTCCGTCGATTACAGAACCGCCGCCAACAGCAAGAAGGAAGTCGATTTCTTTTTCTTTAATCAAACTTAAAGCATTGATCAGAATTTCATATTCCGGATTGGCAGGGATACCGCCAAATTCATAGATTTGATGATCTTTCAGCGCCTCTTTTACCTGGTCGTAGACACCATTGTTCTTAATGCTTCCGCTGCCGTAGATCATTAAAATTTTAGCATTCGTAGGAATTTCTTTAGAGATTTTGGTAATTTCCCCTTTACCGAAAAGTATTTTGGTTGGGTTTTTAAACTCGAAATTAAGCATAGTCCTTGATTTATTTTAATTCAAATGTACGCAATGCTTAATGAAATCAGAGTTAATAAAGTTTTAAAATTTTGATGATTGAATTTTATGAAAGCTATCAGGATTATTTTGGATTTTAAATAATAACTAATCTTTAAAACCAGAGTCTTTAAGATAATAATGTCGTCAGTTCGAGTAAAAATTCTGAAAAGAATTTTTACTCGAACTGACGATTAATCCAAAATTAACATCAATAAGTAGAGATATTTTTAACTTCCAGTTTTCCGGTTTTCCGGTTAATTATTATCAAAAAAGATTCTTTGCTTGTAGAATTGGTAAATTTTGTAAGGTAAAGAGAAATATGCTCTTCGTCTATCTTGTAAGAACTGCTGAGTATATTGCCTGTATCTACGATGTATCCGTAGGTGTTGGAAATTAAGACCGCTTCCGGCAGATTATCTACAAATCCAATAAAATTCCTCAACTGCTGCTCGTCTGAAAAATATAAAGTGCGTCCGTTTTCACAGGCTAAAACGTAAGAAAAACAGTCTTCACCGAGGCATTTTTGAAAAAATCCTTTTACTGGAGACGGATCATTCAGGGTCATGAAGTCCGGTGCCTGGCTTTCGTAAATGATTGCTTTATCGGGATCAGGGTTATTTCTGAGAACGCTCCAGTACTCATATTTTTTATCCGGAATGATGAAAGGATAGAGGAATTCCGGATTATCAAGAATTTCCGGGATTTTTCGGTAATCCGGCGGAACGGTTTTCTGGCTGAAAATCAAACCTGAACACAGCAATACAACCGGAAATAATACTTTCATTCTTTTATTTTTACAAAAATAATACCTGAAATTTATTGAAAAATAATTTTATAGTAGCCGTTTTCATCTTTTACATCGATCCCAACCCCGGTAAACGTCAATTTATTAATCTGATATCCTTCACAGCCGCTGTTAAATTCGGAAGATTCGATAGAAAAATCAAAAAGCTTTACATTAGAATAAAATTTATAATTTTTTGTGCCGTTAAACGCTCCTACATTTTCCAAAAGTATTCTGTTCTCTGAAGTTTTAGTAAGCTGAATGGCAGTATTATTTTCATCCAGTATCGAATAAGTTGTCAATGCTCCGTTAGCGATTAAATTTTCTCCGGCAGCATTCACAAATTCAAAAACAATGGGCTGTGGCGGATTATAGCAGTCTTCACCGCAGGCGGTGAAAAGGAAGAACATTATAAAGAATATGAATATTTTTTTCATGGAATAAATCATTGTGATTACTGTAAAAGTAAATAATTATATTCGCTATTCAAAATCATAAGCGATCTGCATTATGTCTGGCTCTGAATATCTTTAATACTTGTGACAGCTGATGATCCGTAATATAAAAATCATCTATATCAATTTCTATTTTCTCATTGTTATGAAAAAAGTAAAGATAATTAATTTCCGGTTTATAATCATGTTTTGATTCACGACTTATCAAACGTTTTACAATAATTTTTTCAAGCTGAATATCTTTCCAAAGATATGTTGGATTATCCTTTATCTTAATACCTTTTCTGTTGATTGCAATGATAACTTTGGATATTTTCTTAATTTCATTGAAAATTTTTACAATAAAATAGGCTGTAAAAGTTATTACTAAAGCTAAAATAATGATGCTTTGAGAATCAGATTTTACTATGATGGAGTAAAGAAAAACCAGTCCTAAAATCATAAAAATACTGTACATCGAAATTGCAATAATCCTTCCGGAACGTGAATATTTAACAATAACTTCATCGGGAAGTGTATTTTCATCATACACTATTTTATCATTTTTGTGAATGCTGTATTCTTTATGAATAAATACGCCGTTGATAAATGCGCCAATGAAAAAAATGATAGAAATAGGAAACAGGTATTGCAGCAGATAAATGCCTGTCAGTAAAGCTGCAGTTCCTAGAATAGCGTAGAAAATAATTCCGAACTTCATGTGTGGTTAAAAATTTTCACGAAGATACGGTTTCATCTTGGTTGTAGAACAGTTCTTTTTAATTGATTGTATTGCATTCTTCAAAAATATTTGTGAAATTTAGCTGATTTTTAAATTAAAAATAGGATTAAATGAAATCAAAATCCCCTACATTTGTTATATGATACATGACCAACGCGCAGAAAAATTCAGGCAGATCGTGGAAAATAAGTTCCAGATCTACAATTCATTGTTTATGAGCCTGCCTTATGATAAAATGACGAATATCGGGATGCTCCTTCCGTTTCTTTGCGAAGAAAGCAAAACCGGCTACGAAGCCGGAAAAACACCCGAACAAGTCGTTGAAGAATTTTTTAAAAGCCATACCGATTTACAGACTGAAGAGCAGAAACTCGAGCTGCTTTTTAAAATCATACAATATATTGAAAGACAGGTTGTTTTATTCGACAGTATCGAAGATGCGGCTTTCCCTAACCTTCATTCTGACAGCGATAAAGGAACGGTAACTAATCTTTACGAACATTCTCTTCAGGATCATAAGCTGGAAGAGGTTCGAGCAAAACTGAAAGATTTCGCCATCAAAATTGTTTTCACCGCACACCCGACACAGTTTTATCCGAACTCGGTACAAAGGATTCTTCATGACCTCAGAAATGCGATCACCACTGATTCCATCACCAATATCGACATGCTTCTGCAGCAGCTGGGAAAAACACCATTTGTCAACAAAGAAAAACCCACTCCGATTGATGAAGCCATGAGCATCATTTATTACCTGCGATATGTCTATTATGATACGATCGGGGAACTTTTCACGAAAATAAAAGAAACTTTCGGGACTGAACAGTTCCAGATCCATGAAGATCTCATTCAGCTTGGCTTCTGGCCCGGCGGCGACCGTGACGGAAATCCGTTTGTAACAGCCGATGTCACCAAAAGAGTGGCCGAAGAACTTCATTCAGCCATTTTAAAGGCCTATTATAATAATTTAAAATCAGTAAGGAGAAGATTAAGTTTCAGAGGAGTTTCGGAAGTGTTGACAAAACTCAGCAATGAGCTTTATAATGCCATATTCAGAAATGAAACCATTACATCCGAAGATATCATCCGAAGAATCGATGATGCGGAAAAAATCGTTAAAGAACAGCATAATTCTTTATTTATCAATCTCCTGACGGATTTCAGAGACCGGGTAAAAATTTTCGGGACTCATTTTGCAACCTTAGACGTCCGACAGGACAGCAGGGTTCATCAGAGAGTAATTGATGAAGTTTTTGCTAAAACTCGCGGGAATTCTGACGCAACTCAGGAAGAAAAATTCAATACCTTAATTCAGGCTACGGAAATAGTTAATCCGGATGATTTTGAAGATGTTGTTAAAGATACTTTAGTTACCGTTTCACAAATTTCGGAAATCCAAAAACTGAACGGTTCGAGAGGAATGAACCGCTATATTATCTCTAATTCTGATGCGGTAAAGGATGTGATGAATGTGTATGCCTTTTTCAAAATCTGCGGCTATCAGGATGAGGAAATCAATATGGACATTGTTCCGCTTTTTGAAACCATGGAAGGCCTTGCCAATGCGGAGAAAGTAATGGCCGAGCTTTATCAGAATCCGGTGTATCAAAAGCATCTGCAAAGAAGAGGAAATCAGCAGACCATTATGCTTGGTTTTTCTGATGGAACGAAAGACGGCGGTTATCTGAAAGCGAACTGGGAAATTTATAAGGCTAAAGAAGTTTTAACTAAGCTTTCTGAACAAAACGGAATTAAAGTGGTTTTCTTCGACGGAAGAGGCGGCCCGCCGGCAAGAGGCGGTGGAAAAACGCACGATTTTTATGCTTCCCAAGGAAAAACAATTGCCAATAATAAAATTGAATTAACCATTCAGGGACAGACCATTACCAGTATTTTTGGAAATAAAGAGCAGGCAAAATACAATTTTGAACAGCTTTTAACAGCCGGTGTAGAAAATGATGTTTTTAAAAATTCTAAAAAAGACCTTACGGAAAAGGAAAGAATTCTCATTGCCGAACTGGCAGAAATCAGCTATAAAAAATATTCTGATCTGAAAGCGCATCCGATGTTTGTTCCCTATCTTCAGGAAATGAGTACTTTAGAATATTACGGAAAAACCAATATCGGAAGCCGCCCCTCGAAAAGAGGTGCAGGAAATGAAATGAAATTTGAAGATTTAAGAGCTATCCCGTTTGTAGGTTCGTGGTCACAGCTTAAGCAGAATGTTCCCGGCTTTTTCGGATTCGGTTTTGCCATGCAGAAGATGAAAGAGCAGGGAAGGTTTGATGAAGTGATGGAGCTGTACAAAGGTTCCGATTTTTTCAAAACGTTGGTTTTAAATTCGATGATGAGCATGAATAAAACTTATTTTCCGCTGACGTATTATATCAAGAATCATCCGAAATTCGGTGCGTTCTGGAATATCTTGTTTGATGAATATAATTTATCTAAAAATATTATGCTTGAGCTTACCGGCTTCAGCATGCTTCAGCAGGAAGATCCGCTGTCCAGGAAATCTGTGAAGATCCGTGAAAGAATTGTTCTTCCGCTGTTGAGCATTCAGCAGTATGCGCTGATCAAAATTCAGAAAGGAGAAGGCAATAAAGAAGCGTATGAAAAGCTTGTGACCCGTTCTCTGTTTGGGAATATCAACGCCAGCAGAAATTCAGCTTAAAAAATTTTTGAAGTATGAATATCCTCTTTTTTATTCTCTGCAATTTATTACTTTAACAAATTGCAATGGACTGTATCAGAGAACTATTAATAATTTTCCCTGAAAATGAGGATGTCAGAAAGATATATTCTTACTATTAAAACAACAAAAAACCTCTCATCACGAGAGGTTTTGCTTTATTCTTTTATAAATTTTTCATAATATATTGCATCTTTTGTTTTGATTTTCAGATAATAAACGCCCTTGCTGAAATCTTCAACTTTTACGGATTTCTGATTATTTGCTGTGGTGATCAGTCTTCCTAAATTATCATAAACTTCCAGTGATATGATTTCTTTTTCCGAAGCAATATTTAAAATATTTTTAGTGGGATTGGGGAAAATCGCAATATTATTTTTCTTCACTAATTCAGAAGTGTTTAGAACATTGTTGTACAAACTTCCGAAATTAAGGATTCCGAAACCCATCTGATCGGTGTGATTGGGATAAAGAGAAGCAGTCTGTCTGAGTTTATCTCTCATCAGATCCCTGTTCATTGCAGGAAATGCCTGGATAAAGCAGGCAACACCTCCCGCTGCAATTGGTGTGGCAATTGAGGTTCCGCTTACCGGAAGGGTAGAATTGTTGTTGCTCACCGTAATTGCGGCTGTTCCTCTTGCACTCGCATCCGGTTTAATGACTCCCACGGAATTAGGACCAAAAGACGAAAAATTGGATGAAGCACCTGCAGCATCTACAGAACCGATCGTAAAGACTTTCGCATTATCCGCCGGCGTTAAAATATAGTGCCACGGTTGAGTCCCAGAATTTCCGGCAGCAAATAATACGAAGATTCCTTTATTTACGGCAATTTCAGCACCGCGTGCAATGAAAGAGGTCGTTCCGTTCATATTGGCGTAGGTGTAATTGTATTTCGGGTCATCAAAATTATAGTAGCCTAAAGAAGTTGTGATCAGATCGACACCTTTTCGGTCTGCTTCTTCGGCAGCTTCAATCCAATACAGTTCTTCTTCGGGAATTTCAACATTCGCATTTTCGCTTCGGTACAGATAGAAATCGGCATCAGGAGCAGAACCTACGAAAGTGTCCTGTACGAAACCACCGATTGCTCCCAGAACTACGGTTCCGTGAATATTTAAGGAAGGATTATAAATGTCTGTGGTTTTCGTTACAAAATCATACCCGCCTTTGATGTGTCCGTTGTTCCAAAGCCTTGAAAATGCGGAGCCTGTATTTACATTTGGGAAACCGGTATCAATCACTGCAATGGTTATTCCTGTTCCGGTATATCCTGCAAGATGCAGCGGACGGAGGTTAATCTGGTCAATCTGCTGCGCCCCGGAACCGTAATCGAAAACCGTAAGATTTTTTCCTGCATCGGCATTCGGGTTTTCCCATTTGTTGATGTTTTGCATTTTAGGAACTCCTGATGTATTTCGGGCAAAGCTTTCTACGGAATTTACATAGGTCTGCGACTGTAATAATGCTATTTGAGCCGGAGTAGCATTTACGGCAACTCCATTCAGCCATTTTGAATAATCTGTAACCGTGAACCCAAGATTCTGAATATTGGTGATGTAAGAAGGCTCAATAGGAGCGTCCTGGTCATTCAAAGAAACCCCAAGCGCTGTGCGGCGGTTAAGGGCCTTTTGGGAAAGTTCAGACAAAGGATTGGCGTAAAATGCAGCTTTGTTCGGCTTGTCTTTAAAATATACGAAAACAAGCGACGTTTGGGCAAAACTCAACGAATAACCCGTTAAAAGACAAAAGAGTATAATTTTTTTCATGTAGATATTTTATATAAAGATAAAACAAAATCAATAAAATTTTTGATAGGATTTTAAATTCCTTATTTTTACAGAAATATTTATTTATGAAAAAGATTCAAATGGTTGACTTACAAAGTCAGTATTACAAGATAAAAAATGAAGTAGATAATGCAGTTTCAAATGTAATGGATTCGGCGGCTTTCATCAACGGCCCCGAGGTAAAGTCTTTCCAGAATGAATTAGAGTCTTATTTAGACGTAAAGCATGTGATCCCGTGTGCCAATGGTACAGATGCCCTTCAGATTGCTTTAATGGCGCTGGATCTTGAAGAAGGGGATGAAATCATCACGGCAGATTTTACGTTTGCTGCAACCGTTGAAGTAATTCATCTGCTTAAACTTAAATCGGTACTGGTAGATGTTGATTATGATACGTTTACCATTTCCACGGAAGCTATTAAAAAGGCGATTACTCCGAAAACAAAAGCCATTATTCCGGTTCATCTTTTCGGGCAATGTGCAGATATGGAAGAAATTCTGAAAATTGCTGAACAGCACAATTTATATGTTATTGAAGATAATGCCCAGGCGATCGGTGCCGAATTTACATTCTCCGACGGAACAGTAAAAAAAGCAGGAACCATGTCTACTGTAGGAACCACTTCTTTTTTTCCTTCTAAAAATTTAGGATGCTACGGCGATGGCGGTGCCATTTTCACCAATAATGATGAATTAGCGCACCGTTTGAGAGGAATCGTTAACCATGGTATGTACGAAAGATATTATCATGACGAGGTTGGAGTAAACTCTAGATTAGACAGCATTCAGGCTGCGATTTTGAGAAAAAAGCTTCCGCATCTGGATAATTATAATGAAGCAAGAAACAAATCAGCTGATTATTACGATGAGGCTTTTGCCGGACATGAACATATTTTAACGCCGAAAAGAGCAGAAAATTCCACACACGTTTTCCATCAGTACACGTTGAGAATTTTAAACGGTAAACGTAATGATCTTCAGAAGTTTTTAACGGAAAAGGAAATTCCGGCCATGATTTATTATCCTGTCGCCCTAAGAAAGCAAAAAGCTTATTTTCAGGAAAGCAACGATGCCGATTTTGTGAATACGGATAAATTACTGGATGAGGTAATTTCTCTTCCGATGCATACGGAACTGGATGAGGAGCAGCTGAAGTATATTGCAGATGCCGTGCTGGAGTTTATGAAATAATGAGAAGGAAGGTTTTCAGATATAAATTTGTTTATTTTATAGCGATTATTAGTAGCTTATTATTGTTGTGGTTTACAATTAATGCTACTCTTTCCTTATATAATAATTTAAATTTAATAAAATTGATATTCGTTCCCTTAGCACTTGTTTTAAATTTAGTAACATTTATTAACTTAATAGGAAAATATAAACGATCTGTTTTGTTTCTTAATATTAGTTTGTGCTTATTTATTTTTTTAACAGGTAAAACTATAATAACTGATATTCTCAATCATGGATTTTCTCTTCAAGATAACTCTTATAAATATTTTTTACCATTCTTAATAATTTTAATAATTGTTAATAAATATAAAGTCAGTAATATTAAGTTTGATAACGAAATTGAATCCATAGGAACACAAAATGATTAACAACACATTGTCAAAGTTGAAATCTTTGACAAAGTTTAAAAAATAAATTATGCTTCACGAGGAAAGGATATTAAAGAATAAGTTTGCGTATTTTTTTGCAATTGTTTTTGTACTCTGCTGGATGATATTTTTTGCATACAATATGTTTAATATTTTTGTAAGAAACTATGGATTGAAAGATGAGTATTCAGGAATTAAAATTCCTATTTATGCATTATATTTTTTAATTCTTCCATTGTTAAGTATTACGTTAGTAAGTATTTTTAAAGAATCAATAAAAATGTTTACGTATTTAAATATTTCTTTATTGTTAATGATTATATTTCATGGATTATTATTCTATATTAGTTATACTAAGGTTAAAAAGCCTAACGAATATTTGATTTCATACATGTTTTCAAATTTGCTATTTATTGTTGGTCCGACTATACTAATTAATTATTTAAAGTATTCTCCTGCCAATAATGAAATTGAATCCATAGGAACACACAATGATTAAAAAACAATACTTCGTCAGAGATTTCAACTTTGACAAAGTCAAAAAAAATACAATATGGCAATACTCGTAACAGGAGGTCTCGGATATATCGGTTCGCACACGGTAGTGGAACTTTTAAATAACAATTTTGAAGTTGTTATTGTGGATGATTTATCCAATTCAGAAAAATTTATACTTAAAAACATTGAAGAAATTACAGGTAGAAAACCGGTTTTTTATCCTTTTGATTTAAAAAGAAGAGAGCTTTTGACCCAGGTTTTCGACGCGCATTCTATTGAAGGCTGTATCAATTTTGCCGCTTCAAAAGCGGTGGGAGAGAGCCAGGTGAAACCAGTGGATTATTATGAAAACAATCTTTTTTCTTTGATCAATATCTTACAGGAATTTAAAGAAAGAGGACTTTCCAACTTTATCTTCAGTTCTTCCTGTACCGTATATGGTCAGGCTGATAATATGCCGATTGATGAAAATACACCGCTTAAAATGCCGGAAAGCGTTTATGGTAAAACCAAGCAGATGGGCGAGGAAATTTTAGCAGATTTTGCCAAAGCTTATCAGAGAAAAATTTGTCTTTTAAGATATTTCAACCCAATCGGGGCGCATCCTTCTTCAAAAATTGGTGAATTACCTATAGGAATTCCAAATAATCTCGTACCTTACGTTATGCAAACAGCAGCTGGAATCCGTGAAAAGCTGAATGTCTGGGGAAATGATTATCCAACACCCGACGGAACGGCAATCCGCGATTATATTTATGTGGTTGACCTTGCAAAAGCGCATGTTGCTGCGCTGCAAAAATTAATGCAAAGTACTTCAGAAGAAGCTGTGGTTGATATTTACAACCTCGGAACCGGAAAAGGATCGTCCGTTTTGGAAGTCATTAAAGCTTTTGAAACGGCAAATAATGTTGAGGTTCCTTATCAGATCTGTGAACGCCGGGAGGGAGATATTACCATAGCCTATGCCAATGCTGATAAAGCGGAAAGAGAACTCGGATGGAAATCTGAAACTTCTTTGGAAGAATCGTTAAGAACGGTATGGGAATGGCAGAGATATCTTGAGTCCAGAAATATGTAGAATTAATTTAAAAGAAATTTATTATATGAAAACACAAAGAATAGGCATTACGTTTTCGTCGTTCGACTTGCTTCACGCCGGTCACATTAAAATGCTTGAAGAGGCAAAAACGGTTTGTGATTATCTTATTGTAGGTCTGCAGATTGACCCCTCGCATGACCGACCGAATAAAAATAAACCTACGCAGACTATTGTGGAAAGATATATCCAATTGAAGGCCGTAAATGCGGTGGATGAAATTATTCCTTATTACACAGAGCAGGATCTTGAAGATATCTTGAAATCGTTTGTAATTGATGTAAGGATTATCGGGGATGATTACAGGGATAAAGATTTTACAGGAAAAAAATACTGTGAAGAAAATGGCATCGAAATTTTTTATAACAAAAGAGATCACAGGTTTTCTTCTACCGACCTCAGAAAAAGAATTTACGAAGCCGAAATGGAGAAAAATTCAAAAGCTGAAGCTTCCAAATAAAAAAATCCCGAAATTATTTTTCGGGATTTTATTTTATGTATGATAGGAATTATATTGGTCCGCCCTGCTCATCGCCGCCTGTATCATTGGCATTGATGTCTTTTTTGCGTTTCGGCTGTTCCACTTTCTCACCCTGCTTAAATCTGTAAGTAAATGAAAGAGCGAACTGTCTTGGCTGCCACTGCATATAAGAATCCCTTACACTGTTTGCTGTGTATGTAGTAGATCTCATTGCTCTTGTGTTGAAGATATCTTGGATATTGAAAGAAATAGTTGCATTTCCATCCCATATGGTTTTTGAAGCCCCGAAGTTAATGGCATACATATCTTTTCTATCCTGATAGGCTGTTTTCTGGCCTCCTCTATAGAATCCTTGTAACTGTACACTGAATGTTTTATCGAATTTCACCGTAGAAGTAAGTCTTGCTCTTGTTGAGAATCCTTTTCCTTCAAAATTAGCAACAGCCTGTATAGGATTTCCTTCTAGATCAAAGGTGTCATACAGAATGCTTCCTTTTGTATTATAGCCGAATAAATCAACGTTTCCAAGGAATTTTAGCCAGCTGTTGGCATCCCAGTTGAAATTTAAATCCAACCCGAAACGGTCGTCAGTACCAAGGTTAATCGGTTTTGTATGAGATTCGATCACTTTAGGATCAAGAATATTTCCGTCTTCGTCAGTAGCTAATTTGTTATATACTAACATTTTAGTGTCATCCGTCTGATGTCTGTAGTATAATGTAGGGTTGATGGTGAACTTTTTCTTGGAGATGCTGTACCCGAACTCATAAGAATCAACATATGAAGGGTTCAGATCAATATTACCATCGAAAATATTCTGGTTGTCATTGTAATTAGGATTTGGAATCAGGAAGAACGATCTCGGGCGGTCAATTCTTCGGGTGTAATTTAACAATAGCTGGTTGTCTTTTGAAAATTCATAGCTTAAATACACGCTCGGAAACAGATTGTTATAATTTTTTCTGGTATTTAAAGCAGGACTTGTCGGAAGTAAATTTTTATATGCGATATCAATATTTGAAATCTCATCTCTCAATCCTAACTGGTAACCTAAATTTCCGATCTTACTTTTAAACTGAAGATAGAATGCATTAAACATCTCCTTGTAGGTAGCATCATAAGTATAGGGTCTTAAGAATGATAAAGGAGCCTGCTTTATACTCTGTTGTACATCATTGCTGTAATCGTTGTTGTTGATGTCTAATCGGTAACCGGCCTCCAATTTAGAGTTTTCTCCAATAGGCAGCTCATAATCTGCTTTGGCAATTACAGTTCTGTTTATTGTATTTTGGTTAACAATATTTTCTAATTCTTCTATGCCATCACGAGTTTGGTCAATATGCGTGTCATTGTATGAACGGTTTCTCTGTAAGCTTAATGATAAAGACAAATTTTGTCCTTTATCGTCAAATTTATGATCTAATCCTAAATCTCCCTGAAATGCAAGGTTATTATTTGTTCCTAAGGCAATCCTTTGCGTACGACTGTTTGGAATTGCCAGGAAATCGTAGAAATAATCAATATTTCCTACACTTTCATTATCAAACGTTCTTACGGTCCCGGATGCATTTACGGAAGTTTTATCCGTGATGTCATAAACAATTCCTGCAGAAGCATTATAGTTGTTATTCTTGCTGTTGTTTTCAGAATCGGTATTTCTCTGGATCTGATCATCATTATTAACGGCATTGCTGAAGTAATCATCATTTCTGTTGGTATTTTTAGACTCTCTGTATCCGCCGCCGCCATTGAGAAACCAGGTAAAGTTTCCTTTTCTCCAGCTTAGATTGGTGTTCAGGTTGGTTTGCGGAAGATAGCCTAATGTTCCGGTAACGCTTCCGTTAAAACCTGTTTTTTTGCTTTTCTTTAAAATAATATTGAGAATACCGGCTGTTCCGCTTGCTTCAAACTTGGATGAAGGATTGGTAATTACCTCAATTCTCTCAATCTGGTCTGCCGGAATACTTTGCAAAGCATTGGCCCCGTCATCAATTCCCAATAATGCAGAAGGCTTACCGTTAATTAAGAACCTTACATTAGAACTACCTCTCATGGAAACCGTACCGTCGGTATCAACAGAAACCGAAGGAACATTGGAAAGGACATCCTGAAGGTTCCCTCCTTTGCTCACAATATCCTGTGACGGATCGTAAGTTCTTTTATCAAGCTCAACTTTATAAGGTTTTGTGGAGGGTGCCGTAATGACAACTCCCTGAATTTCACCGGTTTTAATATTGGTAGCACTGGCTTCCGGATCAATAGATAACGCACCTATATTGCCGGCTGATGTAATCTGCCTGTTAACAACATTCTTTTTGTAATCGATTGCCTCAACGGTAATGTCGTACTGTCCGGGTGTAAGATCAAGCTTGTATTGCCCCTTTTCATCGGTAAGTGTGGCGTCGCTCAACTGTTTGTTTGCCTTGTTACTAAACGTAACTGAAGCATAAGGAACGGGTTGGTTGTTTTTGCTGACGACCGACCCCGAAATACCTACCTTCTCCTGCGCAAAAGCCAAAGCGGCTGCCGAAAGTACAAAAGTAAGCCCTAAGGTTTTCTTTGTAAAAATGTTAATGATTTCCGTCTGATTCATAAGGTATTTTTTGTGTAAAATCGTGAAAGATTTTTCTTAATATTATGAAATTATCAATGATGAATAACTTCAAATATTAAGCCTAATTTATTATTTGTAAATATATATGTCACTTTAAATGGCGAAACGTTAATTGTAAAATTGTTAAAAAAAGTTAATTATGATTATTATTTTATATTATTAGAATTCAGCCAGTCCTGATAAGCCTTTGCATTAATCGCATGCTGCTCGGCACTTGCGGTAAACTTGTGGTATCCTAATCTTGCAGGATCGGCGCACATGAAAATATAATCGTTTTTTTCAGCATTTAAAACTGCATCAACAGAATTTTTATCTACCACACAGATCGGTCCGGGAGGAATACCTTTATTGGCATACGTATTATAAGGCGATGGTGTAGATAAGTGCTTATAAAAAACCCTTTTAATGGGCTGCTGGAAATTAGTCTGTTTATTGATGGCATAAATTACCGTAGGATCCGATTGTAATTTCATTCCTTTTCTGTAACGGTTGAGGTAAAGGCCTGCAATGGTTCTCATTTCATCTTTCTTTCCTCCGGATTCTTTATAAACAATAGAAGCCAGTGCATAAATCTGATCTCTTGTAAGTCCTGACTGCTGCTCTTTAGCTTTTCTTTCAGCATTCCAGAATTCATTATACTGATCGTTGAATTTATTGAAAAATTCTTCCGGTGTTACCGTCCAGAAAAAATTATAAGTATCAATAAAAAAATATTTTTTAAGATCTTCTGCGTTATTGTAACCTTTTTCAGCGGCAATAGTATTTAATCCTTTTACAAATTGCGAAGAATCCAGCTCGGTTTTCTTGGTAACTTTACCGAGCATTTGGTATACATCTCCGAAATCACCGATCCTAAAGCTGTTCTCACTCTGGTTTCCTGCTTTAATCATATTCACAAGGCGGGTATTTCCCAATCCTTTCTGAAAATGATAACGCCCAGCTTTGAAATATTTTTCAAGATCTTTTTCTTTGGCTACCGCTTCAAATGTTTCTTTATTGTCTACATATTTAGCGGCAGAATCTAAGATCTGTTTAAAGCCTGCGTTGTGGGGAATCAGGACATATCCGTCTTTTTTAATATTATTTCCATAATATTTAGCATAAAATTTAAAACCAAAGAATCCACCTATCGCAAAAATAAGCAGGATAATGATGAGTATAGCTTTTTTCATGTACCGTTATTATATTATTTACAAAACGTCTATTCTTCCTTTAAAAACCTGTTTTGCAGGGCCTTCCAGCCAAATGTTTCTGAAAGAATTTCCGTTTTTTTCGGCATATACTTTAAGATTTCCTCCCAAAGTCTTTACATTTACGGAAATTAGATTGTTATTTTGCAGAAAAGTTAAAGCAGAAGCTGTAACTCCTGTTCCGCAGCTGTAGGTTTCATCCTCAACGCCTCGTTCATAGGTTCTTACAAATATCTCATCATCATTAATTTTTTCCACAAAGTTCACATTGATTCCCTTTTCTTTATAATTCTCAGCATTTCGGATGCTGCTTCCTTCCGCAAAAACATTATAATTTACCAGATCTTCAACATATTTTACGTAATGGGGCGAACCGGTATTCATCACGGTATCTTTTCCATCCAGAGAAATCGTTTCCACATCATTCATTTTCAGCTTTACGATTCCATTGTGAATTTCAGCTTCATGGGCACCGTCAATAGCTATAAAACTACATTTTCCTTCAAAAATATCAAGGAAAAAAGCAAAGGCAACTGAACAGCGGGCCCCGTTTCCGCAAAAGCTTTTTGAGCCATCGGAATTATAATAATCCACTTCAAAATCAAAACCTTCTGCCTTGTTTATTTTGATGAGCCCGTCTGCACCGATACCGAATCTTCGGTCGCAAAGTTTCCGGATATTGTCAATGGAAAGACCATCCCATTCTCCGGAACGATTGTCAATCATTACGAAGTCATTTCCGGTTCCCTGATATTTATAAAATTCCATAGATAGCTTGATATTTGTCTCAGATTGAGCATGCAAAATTACTATAATTAAAGCAAAAAACGAACAGTGTTAGCTGTCCGTTTCCTTATTTATAATCGTTTTATCTAAAGCCGCCGCCGTTCGTATTCTGATTGTTGTTCGGCTGCGCCGGAGCCTGCTGGCTGGTTGACCCGGAATTGTTCCTGAATCCTCCGCTGCTCGAATTATTAGAGTTATTTCTGAACCCGCTGTTATTGTTGTTCTGAGGTTGCTGCGTATTCTGCTGCTGGTTTCTGAAACCGTTATTAGGTCTTTGAGTGTTATTCTGCCTGTTGCTGTTTCTGAAACTTCCGTTATTGGAAGTGCCGTCATTTACATTTCCTCTGAAACCGTTATTGGGCCTTGCAGAAGTCGCTTCACCGGTCGATCTTCTTTCAACATACACTTTTCTGCGTGAATTGTTGTAATTCTGGTAGTAATAAGGAATACCGTTGTCGTAATAATAATTCATATTATTTCGGTAATAATATCCATCATTTCCCCAATATCCGCCACCTCCATAATATCCTTGTGGTGCATAATAATATCCGTTATCATAATATGGATCTCCGTAAGCGTTTGCATAAGGATCTGCGTACGCCGTACACGATGCTAAACTTGCTATCGTAACAACGCTTAATGCTATTTTTAATAAATTTTTCATAATTTTTTTAACTTTTTCTTAAACTTTCCTTCCAGGTAATATAGCCCTGGATGGCCATTATAGTAAATACCAAATATTGAACCGAAGTGATACCGAGACCTTTATGAATCATCATGGGAATACAGATAAAATCTCCGATGATCCAGAAAATCCAGTTTTCAATACGCCTTTTAGCCATAAACCACATCCCTACAAGAAATACGGAAGTGGTTACTACATCCAGCCAGTTGCCCCAATCCAGGTGATACAAACCAAGATTGATGTTTTCCATTGAAAACCGGTTGTCGATATATGGTTTATAATAATATACTACAGTTACTAAGATTAAACTTAAGGCGAAAAGTAAAATACCGTACAGCCATTCTTTTTTCGTAGCCCATGAAACCTCTACATGAACATGGTCATCCGAATTTTTTGCCCATAAAATCCATCCGTAAATACTCATTATGGTATAGTAAACATTAATCATACAGTCGCCCAAAAGCCCGAAATTGAAAAGAATGTACACATAAATAAGTGTGGAAATGATTCCTGTAGGATACACCCAGATATTTTTTTTAATGGAAAAATAAACGCTAAGAATTCCGAATACAGTAGCGAAGGATTCCAGGAAAATCTGTAGGGGTGTATAGGTTTCGTAGGGTTTCACGAAAAGATCGTATAGATTCATGAGATCAAAAATAAATAAAAAAAGGCATATTTTAAAATGATTTAAATAATATGAAAATCAGATTTTTATCTGCCTTTCTGTAAAATAAATGATGAAATTCTATTAATAAACGTTAAGGTTTCTAAAATTTTTATATTTTCGTAAATCTTTAATAAATAATAAAATATGTCTAAAATTTGGACCAAGAAACCGATGAGTGCTTTCGAAAACGATATGAAAAGCAGTCAGCTCAAAAGAGTACTCGGTAAATGGAGTCTTACGGCTATCGGGATCGGTGCTATCATTGGAGGAGGAATTTTCGTACTTACAGGTACCGGAGCTTACTACCATGCAGGACCCGCATTAGCCATTTCTTTTATCATCGCAGGGATTGCTTGTATTTTCGCTGCTCTATGTTATTCTGAATTTGCTTCCATACTTCCTGTGGAAGGATCAGCCTATGCCTATGCTTACGGGACGGTGGGAGAGATTTTCGCCTGGATCATCGGGTGGGGGCTCATCCTCGAATACGCAATGGGATCCATGACGGTAGCTGTTTCATGGTCAGGCTATTTTAATAAGCTCCTGAAAATGTTCGGCATTCATCTGCCCGAATATCTTACTTCCGACCCTGCCAGTTATACAGGTGAAGGTTTTTCAATGAATTTACCGGCTTTCCTTATTGTTTTATTCGTGATCGGGATCCTGATCAAAGGAACAAAAGAAGCTGCTAAAACCAATAATCTTATTGTAATCATGAAAGTTTCAGCGGTATTGTTTGTAATTATTGCCGGTGTATTCTTCATCAATACTGCAAACTGGGATCCATTTATCCCTGCACAGAAAATGGTGATGGAAGGCGATAAAATGAAAGAAGCATACGGTATCCAGGGAATTGTTTCCGGAGCGGCCGCCATATTCTTTGCTTACATCGGCTTTGATGCCGTTTCCACCCAGGCCGGTGAGGCCATCAATCCTAAAAAAGATGTTCCGTTTGCCATCATTGTTTCATTGTTGGTGTGTACAGGGCTTTATATTCTGGTATCTCTTGTTTTAACAGGAATGATGCATTATTCAGATTTTGATCCTCAGGGAAAATATCCGGACGCTATTAAAGCTCCCGTTGCTTATGCATTTGAAATTGCAGGCCAAGGCTGGGCAGGATACATTATTACCATTGCAGCAACCGTAGGTTTGATCTCTGTATTGATGGTAATGATCATGGGACAGTCGAGAATTTTCCTCGGAATGTCTAAAGACGGACTTATCCCGAAAATGTTCAGCGATGTACATCCGGTGAGAAAAACACCGGCTAAAAGTTTAATGCTTTTGGGAGTTGTGATTGCAACAATTGCTGCGTTAACGCCAATCAGTAAATTGGCGGATATGACCAGCTTCGGTACTCTTTTCGCTTTCACGATGGTGTGTGTAGCTGTTTGGATTCTTAGAAAAAAACAGCCGGATTTGCCAAGGTCGTTTAAAGTGCCGGCGTTGCCAGTTATTGCAACATTAGGAATCTGTATCAATTTGTATCTGATCTGGAATCTGAGCCACGAAGCTAAATACCTTTCCATGGGGTGGCTTGCACTGGGCGTTTTAATTTATTTTACATACAGCCTTAGAAACAGCAAGCTTCATAAAATAGGTTTTGGCGAAACTTTCAAAGCAGAACAGGAGCCGCTCGACAAACCGGATCTTGATCTTTAAAAAAAATATTATATCAGAAAATCCACAGTGCAATCTGTGGATTTTTTATTTTTGTTATCTATGAAAAAAATAATACCATTTTTACTGCTATTTTTTGGAATACTTGCATTTTCTCAGCAGATAGAAAGCTTTAAAACCATTTTAAATGATAAAATAAGCATTCGTGCTATACAGATTTATAACGGCAAAGTCTGGTACAGTGGTACAGATTCCAAATTCGGGTATGTAGATCTGAAAAATCCGGAAGATCAAAAACAGATTGCATTGTCGGATCAAAAGCTGCAGTTCCGCACACTGGCTAAGGATAGAAAGTATTTTTATGCCATTAATATCGAAAGTCCGGCTTATTTTTTTAAAATCGATAAAAAAAGTTTAAAATACCAAATCATCCATACCGATACAGAAAAAACAGCTTTTTATGATGCGCTTTCCTTTTCAGGAAAGAATGGGATTGCATTGGGTGATCCTTACGGGAAATGCATGAATATCGTAATCACAAGAGACAGCGGTAAAAGTTGGGAAACACTGCCTTGCGGAAGATCATTTGAAATAGGAGAGGGCGAAGCGGCTTTTGCCGCAAGCAATACGAATATTTTTATCCATAACGAAGAGTTCTGGTTTGTAACGGGCGGTAAAAAATCACGGCAGTTTTATTCCTATAAAATGGGCGAGAAGCTGTATGGAAAAGAAGTAAATTTTGTAAACGGAAGTTCTTCAACAGGAATATACACTTTAGACATTGATCCTGTATCAAGATTTGGGATTGTAGCAGGAGGAGATTATACGAAGCAGGAAGCCAATATCAATAACATTGCCACAACGAACAACGGCGGTGAAACCTGGCAGATTCAGGCTTCGGGAGAAAATGCAGGATATACAACCTGTGTTAAAATTAAACCTAATTCTAAAGGAAGAGATATTATCGCAGTTGGGGATCAGCATATCAGTTATTCATCGGATTTCGGGAAAACATGGAAAAAGATTTCTGATGAAAAAGGGTTTTATGTGTGTCAGTGGATTGATGAAAATACGGTTGTTTTTGCGGGAAAGGATAAAATTTCTTTAATGAAGCTTTTCTTTTAAATGCAAAAAGTATTTAGATTCATTATAAATTCCTAAAATGCATCCTAATATATTTCATGGTTAAAAATTCATCAGTTATGTGTAATTTTGCAGGATGAAACTTTGTTGAAAGTTCATTAAAATTTTAAATCAAAAATGAATTCTTTAATAGATAAATATAATATTCCCGGTCCAAGATACACTTCATATCCAACTGTTCCTTATTGGGATGAAAGCAGTTTTTCCCCGGAATCGTGGAAGCAGAGTGTCATCAGAACCTTTAATGAATCGAATGCAGAAGAAGGGATTTCTATTTATATCCACTTGCCGTTCTGTGAAGCATTGTGTACTTTTTGTGCCTGCCACAAACGCATTACCAAACAACACAGTGTAGAAATTCCGTACCTGGAAAGTGTACTGAAAGAATGGCAGCTTTATCTCAACCTTTTTAATGAAAAACCTAAACTGAAAGAGCTTCATTTAGGAGGCGGGACACCAACTTTCTTTTCTCCTCAGAATCTTAAAACATTGCTGGAAGGAATTTTTGAAACCGTGGAAATTGCGGAAGAGCAAGAATTTTCATTTGAAGGCCATCCGAATAACACTACAAAAGAGCATCTTCAGACCTTATATGATCTTGGGTTCAGGAGAGTAAGCTTCGGGGTGCAGGATTATGATTTTAAAGTTCAGAAAGCGATCAACAGAATTCAGCCTTTTGAAAATGTTCAGCGAGTAACGGAATGGGCCAGGGAAATCGGATACAGAGGAATCAGCCACGATCTTGTCTTCGGGCTTCCGCACCAGTCTTGGGAAGCAATGGAATTTACCATCCGCAAAACGATGGAATTGAAACCGGACCGGCTTGCTTTTTATTCCTACGCACACGTTCCGTGGGTGAAAGGAGTAGGGCAGCGAGGTTTTGATGAAAATGACCTTCCGAGCGGTGAAGAAAAACGCCGTTTGTATGAAGATGGTAAAAAACTATTGGAAGAATTAGGTTATATTGAAGTGGGAATGGATCATTTTTCGCTTGAACACGATGATCTTTATCAATCTTTGATTCAGAAAAAACTTCACCGGAATTTTATGGGATATACTTCCAGCAAGACTCAGCTGATGGTTGGGTTGGGGATGTCTGCTATTTCAGATTCATGGTACGCGTTTGCCCAAAATGTAAAAACGGTGGAGGAATACCAGAAAATTGTGGAAGAAGGACAGATTCCTGTGGTAAAAGGCCATATTTTAAATGATGAGGATCTTACCGTAAGAAGGCATATTTTGAATTTAATGTGTCAGCTGGAAACCACATTCGATATCAATAATTCTTTTCCTGAGCTTGAAAATGCTTTTGAAATGCTGAAAGAAATGCAAAAAGATGAATTGGTGGAAATCAACGGGAATCATATCCAGATTACGGAGAAAGGAAGAGCCTTTACGAGAAATGTAGCCATGGTTTTCGACCTGAGAATGATGAGAAACAAACCGGAAACGAGAATTTTCTCGATGACGATCTGATCTCTATGTACAGGAGATTTCTTTTGATATTTCTTTATCTGTATGCGCTGATTTTCAGTGCTGCAAAAACGATAAGAATGCCCAATCAATGGGCGCAGTCTCATTGGCTGGTAGATTACAGGTTCGGATTTATCAAAAGAGGTTTAGCCGGAGAGTTGTTTGGATTTTTATTTGAAAAAAATGCATTTTCCATTACGGTTCTTTCCATTGCAATATTGTCTGTATTGTATTTTTTAATCATAAAGATCGCTTTAAAAACGACCTGGAGCAACCCGAAAAGTTATTACAGGATATTATTTTTCGTCATTTTCCTGCTTTCCCAGTACATTATCTTTTCTGCGCATTTGATCGGGTATTTGGATCATGTTGTCTTTTTACTGACTATTTTGGCAGTATATCTTATTACAAAAAATAAATGGCTTCCGGCATCGGTTATTGCAGTTTTCAGCATTTTTATCCATGAAATTTCGGTTGTTTTGATGCTTCCTGTCTGTTGTTTTGCCATCATTGTCAATCAAATTCATAGAAGAGAATTTTTCATCAAAAATATTTTTTCACGGAATCTTTTAACGAAGCTCACCCTGTTTTTAATACTACCGTTTCTTACTGTGGTTTTCATTTCTTTTTATCAGGAAATCAACGGTGAAAATTACTATCCCCAGATATTTTCTTATTTAAAACAGTCATCAATTCCGGAGAATGTTTCCGACTCGGTTTGTTCGGCTTATACCAAAAGTTTTACCTACTATTTCAGTGAACAATACCAGCATTTCATTCAGCGGATTTTCATTTCAAAAGCAACGATATTTTACGGAATTCCTATTCTTTTTTCATTATGGATAATTTTTAAAGAATTTAAGCTGAAGCAGAATATCCAGCTGTTTGCTCTTCTTATTGTTGTTTCTGCTGTTCCGTTAATCTTACATTCTATTGCATATGATACCTATAGAATCTGGACTTTCCCCTACATGATTTTATTCCTCGGATTTTGGATTTTAAGCTTAAAATGTAGAGCAGAAAATATTCAGACAAAGCATGAAAAATTATCATGGTGGGAATCCCTGTTTTTCATTACAGCTTTCCTTTTTGTATCATTGGTTCCTGCGGTTTTGTTTGATGGCGAAACGGAGAGGTTTTCCATGATCATAAAATTAATCCTGATTCTGCCTATACTTCTGGTATTGTATTTTCTGAAAAAAGCTCCAGCAGAAACAGACTGAAGCTTTTCTTAAAAAAGGTTGGAATTTATTTTATAATTAATTTTTTACTGTAAGATTTCTGATTTTCAGAATTAAGGTGAAGGAAATATACTCCGGCAGGTATTCCTGAAATATTTAAACTGTTATCACTTTCTATTTTTGCATTTACCAATACTTTTCTTCCTTCAGGATTAGTTATGTCAACCGTTGTGTTTTTATCTTTAATACCTTCAATAAACACCTTTTTCGATGCAGGATTCGGATGAACTTTTATCTGTGACGAAAGACCATTTTCATTTGTACCTAAAGTTGAAGTCGTAACTCTGAATATTTTGCCGTTGTTCACTGCTGCAACGAAAAGCTCGTTTTGGCTGTTAATTCCGAAAGTTGAAAAATTATTTCCGGAAAATGCAGCTGACCAGGTAATGGAATTATCGCTGTTCATAATTCCGATCTGGGTGGAACAATAATCTGCAAAAATATATTTTCCCTGCAGGGCCGGATATTGTGTACCTCTGTAAACATAGCCTCCTGTAATCGAACACTTTCCACCGGAATGGTCATAAACCGCCACCGGGAAGGTCATGGTCGATTGAGCGGCACATCCGGATGTATTGTACGGGTCATTTCCTTCGTAGCATCTCCAGCCGTAATTGATTCCTGCTTGTGTAATAGGCATTTTGTTGATTTCCTCGATATTTTCCTGTCCGACGTCTGCAATCATCACATTTCCCGAAACCGTATCAAAATTAAATTTCCATGCATTTCTCAGTCCGTACGCCCAGACTTCATAAGCGCCATCAGTACCTACAAAAGGATTTCCCGGAGGAATATTGTATGGCCCTGTAGAATTGATGTCTAACCGTAATAATTTTCCCAGAAGGGAATTTTTATTTTGTCCGTTATTATTAGGATCGCCGCCGCTTCCTCCGTCACCTGTAACAATCCAAAGATAGCCGTCCGGCGCAAAATGAATGCTTCCTCCGTTGTGATTGGAAAATGGCTTAGGCTGATTTAAAATAATTTTTTCCGTTGCTGCATCTGCTACATCCGGATTGGAGCTTCTGGTGTATCTCGCCACCGTAATATTTCCGCTGGTATCATTGTAATATACAAAAAAATAACCGTTGACAGCATATTGCGGATGAAAAGCCAGCCCCAAAAGACCTCTTTCCCCACCGTAAGTAATCTTTGAGCTGATATTTAGAAAGTTAGATGAATTTACAATGCCGTTCGGCTGCACAATTTTAATGATTCCGTTTTGCTGAACAACAAATACTCTGCTGTCGTTAGCGTGGGTGATTTCTACCGGTGCGGTAAATCCGGTTGCAAATTCTTCCAGATTAATGCTTTGTGCATTAAAAATGCTAAAAGAAATTAAACCTGTGTAAAGAAGTAGTTTTTTCATAATATTTTGATATTTAGTATGTTAAATCAGAATGAAAATTTCATACCATAAAAAGATTATAAAATTCGTTACAATAGCATGAAAAAATTATTAAATCTTAAATAAAAATAAGAATGCCGATATATCTGAAAATAAATGATTTCTGTTGTTAAAAATTCATAAAATTCAAGAAAATGATTATATTTGCCGACTTAATTTAACGTAGTTATAACAAAATGCAAGGAAAAGGACTTATTACAATTGTTGCTATTGTACTAGGGTTGATTTGCTTAAACGAGCTATTACCAACATGGTACGCCAGCAAAATTGAAAAGCAGGCAACTGCTATTGCAGGAGACAATCCGGAGAAGTATCAGAAAGAAATCACAAGGCTTTCTAAAGATACGCTGAATCTTGGATTCACAAAACTTTATTACACCAAAGCCAAAGACAAAGAGATGAAACTTGGTCTTGACCTGAAAGGAGGGATCAACGTTCTTTTGGAGATCAACCAAAGAGATCTTGTGAATGATTTAACCAATTATTCCACAAACCCTGTTCTTATCGAAGCTTTGAACAAAACAGATGAAGTTCAGAAGAATTCCACAAGACCGTATATCGACAATTTCTTTGAGCAGTTCGATGCGGTAAACAAAGCAAAAGGTACCAACCTGAAGCTGGCAGATCCGGAACTTTTCGGAAATACCACGCTTACCGAGGTAAAGTACAATACGCCTGATGAACAGGTAAAAGCGATTGTTAGAAGAAAGATAGATGCGTCTGTAGGAACGGCTTTCGAGGTAATCAGAACCAGAATTGATAAGTTGGGTGCCATCCAGCCAAACGTTCAGAGGGTTCCGGGTACTGCAAGAATTTCTGTAGAAATGCCGGGAATGAAGGACATTGATAAAGTAAAAAAGATGCTTCAGACTTCTGCAAAACTTCAGTTCTGGGAAGTACAGCAGGCCCCTGAAGTTTATCCTTATTTTGAAACAGTGGCTGCAATGATCGCTGCAAAAGGTGATTCTATGGGCGTTGCAAAAAATGTAAACCTCACAAATATTTTGCAGAAAGGAAAATCGATGAATCAAAGTGCTGTAGGAAGTGTAAAATTGTCTGATACGGCTGTTGTAAATAAAATTTTAAACAGCAAAGTGGCACAATCCTTACGTCCTGCAAACATTAAATATACGCAGTTTATGTGGGGCTATAAGCCTGAAGCTACTGATGAAGAAAGCTTAGTATTATATGCCATCAGAGGAAATATCAACCAAAAAGCTCCTGTAGACGGAGCTGTCGAAACTGCAAATATCGGCTATGATGAACTGAGCAGAGTAGTGGTAGATATGCAGATGGACTCCAAAGGAGCCAAAGAATGGAAAACGCTAACCGAGAAAAATGTTGGCAAACCTGTTGCGGTAACGCTTGACGGCAGAGTTTATACTGCACCGAATGTTGTAAACGCAATTCCGAACGGTAGAACCCAAATTTCCGGTAACTTCTCTCAGGAGGAAGCAAAAGAGCTGGTGGACGTATTGGGAGCTGGTAAATTACCTGCCGGTGCAAAAGTAGTTCAGGCTACGGTGGTAGGTCCTTCTTTAGGTCAGGAATCTATTGATGCCGGTTTAATGTCATTCATGATCGCATTCGCAATCATTATCGTTTATATCATTTTCTATTATGGCGGAGCAGGTGTTTATGCAGTAATCGCAATGATCATCAACCTTTTCTATATTTTCGGGATTATGGATTCGGGAGATTTCACGCTTACGCTTCCCGGTATTGCGGGTATCGTTTTAACGATGGCGGTTGCAGTCGATACAAACGTTATCATTTATGAAAGAACAAAAGAAGAATTATTCGCAGGGAAAAGTATTCGTGAAGCATATAAAGACGGTTTCAAACACGCATTGAGCGCCATTATTGATGGTCACACAACAACTTTCTTAACGGCTGTTGTCTTGTTCTTCTTCGGAACGGGACCAATCAAAGGTTTTGCTTTAACCCTGATGATAGGGGTAGCAATGACATTGTTTACCTCT
The DNA here is from genome assembly GCF_035819015.1 of Chryseobacterium salviniae. Classification (NCBI taxonomy): domain Bacteria; kingdom Pseudomonadati; phylum Bacteroidota; class Flavobacteriia; order Flavobacteriales; family Weeksellaceae; genus Chryseobacterium; species Chryseobacterium salviniae. Next base: position 142,773 of record NZ_JAYLAA010000044.1, read on the forward strand.
GTATTGCTTTCAAGAGTAATGATCTTCTCAAGATTAAATAAAGGAAAAGGGCTTTCCGTATGGACACCGGCAACGAAGAATCTATTCCGAAATACATGGATCGATTTCATCGGAAAAAGAAAATATACTTACATTTTCTCAGCTGTTTTAACGGTAGCCTGTATTATCTCAATCGCTACACACGGTTTCAAATACGGTATTGATTTTACAGGTGGTAGAAACTATGTCGTACGTTTCGACAGAGATGTAAAAGCAGAAGATGTTGAAAATAAACTTGCAGCTTTATTTAAGACGGAAGACGGCAAAAACTCTTCGGTAGAGGCAAAAACTTTCGGAAATAGCAATCAGTTAAAGATTTCTACCGATTACCTTATTGAAGACGAATCTTTAAAAGCAGACCAGATTATCGAGCAGAAATTATATGAAGGATTGAAATCTGAATTACCTGCAGGAACAACGTTAAGAGATTTCAAATCTGCAGATAAAGAGCATGCAGGAATTATTTCTTCCGAGAAAGTAGGGCCTTCTGTTGCAGATGATATCAAAGTTCACGGATTGTATGCGGTACTGGGAGCATTAGGAATTATCTTTATCTATATTTTATTACGATTCAGAAAATGGCAATTTTCGCTTGGTGCGGTTGCAGCATTGTTCCACGATGCGGTAATTATTTTAGGAGCGTACTCACTGCTTCACAAATACATGCCGTTCAATATGGAGATCAACCAGGATTTTATCGCTGCAATCCTTACAGTATTAGGTTACTCCATTAACGATACGGTAATTGTCTTCGACAGAATCAGGGAATATTTAAGAGAGAAAAAATCATTAACATTAGCAGGATTATTTGATGATTCAATCTCCAGCACACTGGGTAGAACATTCAATACCTCATTTACTACGATCTTAGTTATTCTGGCCATCTTCATTTTCGGTGGAGATAACCTGAGAGGATTCATGTTTGCAATGTTAATCGGTATCGGTTTCGGTACCTATTCATCCATCTTCGTTGCGTCGGCAATTGCTTACGACTTCCTGAAAAAAGGAAAAGAAGATGAAGTTCATGGTAAATCAACCACCAATAAAGAAGTACTTGCTTCCAAATAATAAGTAAACTACAATAAATAAGAAAAGCCTTTCAATTGCGAAAGGCTTTTTTGTTTGCTGTATCGATTGATGATTGCTACTGTTTTATTCTTTAAATTATCACTCCAAACCCTCCAACTCTTCAATTCAATTAGAAGCTTTTCCTGCTCTCACTACTCGCTTTTTCTATTTTTCCTTTGTTGCGGCGGCGGAGCCGCCGCCGCAACAAAGGAAAAATAGAAAAGAGCTCAAACATACCGTTCGATCAGGGCTATGGTGAATCAGCAGTTTTCACTGATCGTAAGCAGTAATAATAGCCACAGATTATAAATATTAAAAAAATAAGTTAAAATTCACCTTTTATCATTCACGATTCACCTTTATCGTTAGCTTTTCATTCCATGCAATTTAGAATCATTATTTTTATGGATTTGATTATTTTTGCACCATTATGGAAAACTCAAGGAAAAAAGCTGCGATGAGCTTCATATTCATTACGTTGTTAATTGATATTACGGGATGGGGTATTATCATTCCTGTTGTTCCTAAGCTTATTGAGGAGCTCATTCACAGCGATATAAGTGAAGCTGCCAAATACGGAGGCTGGCTTGGATTTGCATATGCGTTCACACAATTCATATTTTCGCCGGTGGTAGGAAATCTGAGCGATAAGTTCGGAAGAAGGCCGATCATTCTTATTTCGCTTTTCGGATTTGCCATAGACTATATCCTGCTTGCTTTGGCGCCTACCATTGTATGGCTGTTTATCGGGAGAATTATTGCAGGGATTACGGGGGCAAGCGTTACCACGGCAAGTGCTTATATTGCAGATATTTCCACAGATGAAGACCGTGCTAAAAATTTCGGGTTGATCGGAGCCGCTTTCGGACTTGGGTTTATTATCGGACCAGTGCTGGGCGGGCTTTTAGGGCACTACGGAGCCAGGGTTCCGTTTTATGCGGCAGCTGGGTTATGCTTGTTGAATTTCCTGTATGGCTACTTCATTCTTCCGGAAAGCCTTGATAAAGATCAAAGAAGAGAATTCAACTGGAAACGCGCCAACCCGATCGGGTCTTTTAAATTTTTAGGCAAGCATCCTGAAATTTCGGGCTTAATCGTTTCCTTAATTTTAATTTATATTGCCGGACATGCCGTTCAAAGCAACTGGAGCTTCTTTACCATGTATAAATTCAGCTGGAATGAAAGAATGGTAGGAATTTCTTTAGGTGTTGTCGGTCTGTTGGTAGGATTGGTTCAGGGCGGCCTCATAAGATGGACAACCCCAAAGTTGGGTGAGCAGAAAAGCATTTACTACGGATTAACACTCTACGCAATTGGAATGCTCTTGTTTGCATTTGCTACCCAGGGATGGATGATGTTTGTTTTTTTAATTCCTTATTGTTTAGGTGGAATCTGCGGACCAGCACTTCAATCGGTAATCACGAAAAACGTCCCTTCCAACGAGCAGGGAGAACTTCAGGGAGCGCTCACCAGTCTCATGAGCGCAACGGCAATTATCGGCCCGCCAATGATGACCAATTTATTTTATTTCTTTACGCATGATGATGCACCATTTAAATTTTCGGGAGCACCTTTCTTCCTTGCTTTTATTTTAATGGCCGTAAGTGTCATCATTACGTATTTTAATTTTCAGAAAAAGGGAATAAAAAAAGAAAAAATTTAGGTTAAATATAGAAACAAATCTCACCTCAGGTTTGTTTTTTATTTTAAAGCAATGTACTATTGTCAATTATTTATCAGATTTAAACTTAATATTTTATTAAAACTTGATAATACGTATTGAGATTCACTTATCTTTTGTAATTTTGTAATATGGAACTAAGCATTGGAGAAATGGCACTCATTGCCGTGGCAATCGTAGTATTATTCGGCCCGGATAAACTTCCCCAAATCGCCCGCGATCTGGGTACAGGGGTAAGGAAAATGCGTGGTGCAGTAGAAGACATCAAAACCGAGATCATGAAAGAAACGGATAATCCCGTTTCTGAGATCAAGCGTGAGATTGAAAAGGTAAAAGATGCTGCAAAAGATTTTAATCCAATGAAAGATGCTCAGAATAATATTCTTACTGACTCGACTCCTTCAGATGAACTTCCAAAACCAAAACCTTCTGAGGATGAAACCTACGAAGGGCCTGTAAGCAGATAACCGATGGAGGAAATTGTTCAGGAAGATAAAAAAGTCTTTTTATTTCTTAATAATTTAGGAGATTCATCCTTTGACCAGTTTTGGCTTTTGGTTTCCAGCACTTGGATCTGGGTTCCGCTTTATATTATTTTCTGCTACTTTCTGTATAAAAATTATAAGCTGAGATCATTGATTTTTATTCTGGTATTTGTTGCGATAGGCGTTACTGTATCAGATCAGCTTGCCGGTGTTTTTAAACATGGCATAGAAAGGCTTAGACCTTGCCACGATCCTTCTTTACAGAGTTACATGAGGATTGTAAAATGTGGCGGAAAATTCGGGTTTTATTCTGCCCATGCTTCCAATACATTCTTTTTGGCGGCTTATTTAAGTATTTTGTTAAAAAAGAAGATTAAATGGTTTCCTTATGCTATATTTGTCTGGGCTGCCATGATATCGTACAGCCGCATTTATTTAGGAGTGCATTTCCCGATAGATATTTTGGTGGGGGCGTTTGTTGGAACTTTATTGGGAGTGATATTTGCTGCACTCGCCAGAAAAGTGATCAACAAACAAAATATAACCTCATGAGAAAAACTCTATTTTTTTTAGCTTTAGCATGTTCTACAGTATCGCTGCAAGCCCAGGATAAAAAAATCGCCGAAGATTGTTTCCGTAAAGCAGACTACAAATGTGCGGAAGAAGAATATTCTAAATTGGTTCAGACTGAAAAAATCCAGAAATTTAAATCAGAATATTACAATTACCTGGGTACTTCGCAAAGAAGGCTCGGTAAAACCAATGCCGCTTTCAAATCATATGAATCTGCATTAAAGGCTGATCCCATGTCTGCGGCAGTGTATGCCAATTTAGGTTCGATTCATGGTCAGAAAGGAAACAAACAGGCTGCACTGGAATACCTTAATCAAGGCCTTAAGCTTGAGCCGGAAAATGCAGACATGTACCTTACCCGTTCTAAAGTCTATGAAAATTTAGGAAAGAAAGATTTGGCGGCAAAAGATTTAAACCAGATCTTAAGTTTCGCACCGGATAATATTTATGCAAGAACCGGACTGGCCAACCTTAAAAAGAACAGCGGTGATCTTGAAGGAGCATTGAAAGACTATAACCAGCTAATTTCAGAAAAACCTGAATCTCTGCTTTACAGTGGAAGAGGAGATGTTTATTTTAAACTGAAAAAAAATAAGGAAGCGCTTGCGGACGTCAATAAAGCAATTTCAATCGATCCAAAATTTGCCCCGGCCTACGTGAACAAAGCATTAATTTTATTCGAAACGGCAAAGCCGAAAGAAGCTTGTGCAAGTCTCGATAAGGCGGTCAGTTTAGGCTACGAAAAGCCTTTGCTGATGGATTATTATTCTAAATGTGAAGTCAAGAAATAATTTACTGTAGTTTTTTTGGTTTCGGCGGCTTCGCCGCCGAAACCAAAAAAATTCCCAAAATAAAAAAAGCTCAAATCAGTCATTATGATAAGGTTTTCCCTGCAAGATCTGATCTGCGCGGTACAGTTGCTCTGTAATAAAAAGCCGGATCATCTGATGTGTAAATGTCATTTTCGATAACGATATTTTCTCGTTGGCTCTGCCGTAGATCTCCTCCGAAAAGCCATATGCACCACCAATCAGAAGATGAATTTTTTTCACCGAAGAATTCATCCAACTATCGATTTTCTGTGAAAATTCCCGACTGCTGAACTGTTTGCCCTTTTCATCAAGAATCATTACCAGATCGGTCCGGTCGATGTAATTCAGAAAAAGTTTTGCCTCTTCTTTCTTTAAAAGCTCTGGAGAAAGATTTCTGGCATTCTTCACATCCGGAATTTCAATGATTTCAAAATTCCAGTGTTTAGGCAGTCTTTTTATGTAATAACTGATCAGGGAAGTAATTTCCTTATCATCCGTTTTACCGATACAAAGCAAGTTAATCTGCATTTCTTCCAATTAAACTTCAAAGATATTTATAAATCAACAGAATTCATAATGTTGCTTTCGCTGCACAGGCGAAGTCTGAAAAAAATCATTAATTTTGTACCACACCGTTCCTATGAAAATATCAGTTTTATCTTTTCTGTTTTACTTTTTCCCATTAATTTCTTTTGCACAGGAAATTAATGAAAGTGATGAAGCACGATATCTGGAAGAAGACAAAAAGAAAATTTCTGTTGTGGGAGGGATGAGTTACCTGCATAACTCATTTGGCTTGTTGTATGAGGGCAGGATTTTTCGATTAAGACCAAATGATGCATTGTATACAGAGTTTTTCCTGCGATACAGATGGCTTGATCTAAGTTTTTCATTTGCTCCGAAGCTCACCAACATCAATAATGACGATCCTGAAAAAGGAAAAACCAAATATTTTAATTTTGGATTTACATTTTTTTTAAGTCCGAAAATCCGGCAAAATCTTTATTTTAGCCAGATAAAAGGCCTTTATTTTCAGGATACCAAAGAATTTTTTCGTGTGCTGTACGGAAATGACTATAATGAAGAGGGCTACCTACAGTTTCCAGACGCAAAATACCGCTCTTTTAAAGGAGAAACAAGCTATCTCTGGAAGGGAGATAAGTCAGATTACAGAAGTTTTAATAATATGACCTATCAGCCGCTGAAAGATGTTTTTGTAATAAGCACAGGGCTGTTTTACCAGTACAATGTTCTCAGTGACATGAATAAAACAATCTATCAGGGAAATACTTTTACTGAAATTGATAACAGTCCGTCCAAAGATTTCAGGATTGCTTTACGATCGGGAGTCGGTGTTCAGGAAAAAATTAAAAACTGGTATGTCATATTGGAAATTTATCCGGAAATTTATTATGCAAAAGTCATAGACGAAGATTTTCATGAATTTAATATCGGAGGATATGGTAACGGGCGGGTAGGCTACGACAACGGGAAGTGGTTTTTCGGGGCCGGGGCACAGCTTAACCTGATTAACAGTTCCAACGAAAATTTCTACTCTGCTACACAATGGCTGTTCCGTGCAGGAATTGGTTTTCGGTTTAATTCCCCTACATTTGTAAACAGAAACTTTGATAAGATAGAAAATATTTTAAAATAGCATGGGTCTGAAACTTCCGAAATTTATACTTAAAATTCAAGAATTTTTTGATGATATACACATTCCCCTGTTGGGAATATCGCTGTGGCAGATGTTTCAGATTTATATCAGAGGGATTTTTAAAGACAAAATAGGAAGAAAAGCAGCGGCAATTTCCTGGAGTTTTACAATCAGTTTATTTCCTTTCATTCTCTTTATCCTTTCGGTAATACCTTATATGCCACATTATGAAAAACTGCAGTATTATATTTTTGATGTACTGATGCATAATGTTTTCCCGGCAAGCATGGAAGGAGATGTCCGAAGTTATATTGAAGCAAGTATTATCCCGAATATGAAGGGAATCAGTAACCTGACGATCGTTCTTGCCCTGATTTTTGCCACCAACGGTACATTTTCCCTCATCAGCGGATTCAATGAAAATACACGCGAAAAGATGAGCGATGTTAAAGAATTTATTCTCTCATTTTTTATTACCATCGGTTTTGTATTGATTGTTTTTCTTGCATTGTTCGGGGTTTATTATTCCGAGGTAGTACTCAAGCAGTTTACGCCTGTGTATGATGTTTCATGGCTGGTTAATAACCTTTCTGAAATTATTGGTTTTGTATCTTTTCCATTATTTTATTTTATTCTTCTCACGCTTTTTTACTGGTTGGGAACCGTGAAAATTGCAAGATTCAGGCAGGCTATTCCCGGAGCTATCTTAACAACAGTGTTATTTGTGTTAACGACCTATCTGTTTGCATTATACATAAAAAATATTGCAAGGTACAACGTGCTTTACGGATCGATCGGAAGTATGATTCTTCTGATGATCTGGGTAAATGTAAATGTTTACCTTCTCCTTTTCGGAAATGAACTGAATATGGCCATCAGAAAACTAAGGATCGAAAAATTATTATCTGACGAGTTGAAAAAAACAAGAAGTCAAAAAAATGATGCTCATGAGAATAAATAAAATTGAATTTGAAACAGTTATCCGTTTTCATCTTCTTCAGAAAACCTCTTTTTTGAGCTGACATTTAAAATAAGATATCCGGAAACAGCTGCAATGAAAGAAGCGATAAGAATGGCAAATTTAGCTTCATTCTGAATTTCAATTTCATGTTTAAATGACAGCAAGGCAATAAAAATCGACATGGTAAATCCGATTCCTGCCAGCAAACCAACACCGATCATTTGCTTCCATGAACTGTTATGTGGCAAAGAACTCAGCTTCAATTTAATGGCTAATAATGAGAACAGGTTAATTCCTAAAAGCTTTCCTAAAATAAGCCCCAGAATAATTCCTAACCCTAAAGTACTCGTTACCCCCGATATCATTTCGTTTGTAAATGTAATATTCGTATTCGTTAAAGCAAATATCGGCATAATTAAAAAACTTACCGGAAAATGAAGCTGGTGTTCAAGCTTTTCCAAAGGTGAAATATCTATATCTGAAACATTTGTAGGAATTGAAAACGCCAGCAAAACTCCTGCGATGGTCGCGTGAATCCCGGAATGATGAAGGAAATACCATAAAAGCAGCCCCGGAATAACATAAAATATAATCTTTGTAACCTTCAGGAAATTCAGTAAAAATAATAAAACCGTTACCCCAAGCGAAAGTAATAAATATATCCAATGAATCTGGTCTGTATAAAATATGGCAATCACCAGAATGGCTCCCAAGTCATCTACGATAGCCAGGGCAGCCAGAAATATTTTAATGGAATTGGGGATCTTGTTTCCCAAAAGCGAAATAATAGCCAGTGAAAAAGCAATATCGGTTGCCATAGGAATTCCCCAGCCGTTGCTGTAGGTTGTTCCGTAATTCAAGATTCCATAAACAACTGCCGGAACAAGCATTCCGCCCATTGCCGCAAAAATAGGAAGCGAAGCATTTTTAAACGATGAAAGCTCTCCTTCAACAAGTTCTCTTTTTATTTCCAGCCCAACCAAAAGGAAGAAAACCGCCATTAGTCCGTCATTAATCCAGATGCTCACGGGATATTTTAAATGAAAAACATCCGTTCCCGTTTTTCTATCCAGAAAACCTTGGAAACTTTCTGCCGCAGATGTGTTGGCAATGATTAAAGATACAGCAACACAGAAAATAAGGATTACTCCTGAAGCCTGATTGCTGCTGAAAAATTTTTTAAAATATTTTGTAAGATTCATATTAAGATTGCAACCTTCTCACCTTTGAAACGCCGTTAATGTCATTAAGTTTTTTAAAGGTTTGCTCAAGCTGGCTTTTATTTTTTACTTCGAGATTGATGGTTCCTGTGAAAACACCGTCGTTGGATTCGATTGACATACTTTTCATATCCATTCCCATCGCACCACTGATTACGGTGGTGATGTCATTGATCATTCCCATCCTGTCGAGCCCTTCAATCTCTATTTTTACTCTGTTTTTGAAACTTTCTTCATTTACCCATTTGGCAGGAATAACCCTGTAGTCGTATTGTGCACGGAGATTAATGGCATTCGGGCAGTTGTCGCTGTGTACCTTTATTCCGTCTGAAATTGTAATAAACCCGAAAATTTTATCTCCCGGAATTACCGTACAGCATTTTGCATAGGTATAGTTAAGCTTCTCTTCGTCTTTACCAAAGACAATCATATCGAGGTTCTGCTCTTTAGGTTCTACAAAAGCAGTATTTTTCGACGGTGATTTCCTGAATCTTGAAAGCAGGTTGTTGAATACGTTTTTGCTTTCAATATATTTTCTCAGGCTGCTTGCATCAAGTTCATTGCTTTGAAATTTAAGAAACAGCTCCTGCGAAGTTTTAAGGTTAAAAAATTTCTGCAGCTTATTTACTTCATCATCATTAAAGTTGATTTTAGCATGGCGAAGCTTTCGTTGAAGAATTTCTTTCCCTTCCTCCGCCAGCTGATTTTTTTGTGAGTTTAAATAACTCTTGATCTTCGATTTGGCTTTCGAGGTTACCACAAATTCCAGCCAGTCGGATTTTGGTTTCTGGTTTTGTGAAGAAATGATGTCGACCTGATCACCGTTCTGTAAAACATACGAAATCGGAACAAGCTTTCCGTTGATTTTTGCACCTAAACATTTCATTCCCAGATCCGAATGTACCGAAAAAGCAAAATCGAGAGCCGTTGCATTGGTTGGGAGAATTTTAATTTCCCCTTTCGGAGTAAAGACAAAAACTTCCTTGGAGTATAGGTTAAGCTTGATATTGTCCAACAGTTCAGAAGTGGTAAGGTTTTGCTGTTGTTCCAGCACTTCACGAATTTCCGTTACCCAGTTTTCAAAATTCCGGTCTTCGGAGCTTTGCTTGTATCCTTCTTTATATTTATAGTGTGCAGCGACCCCTTTTTCTGCAATTTCATCCATTCTTTCAGAACGGATCTGTACTTCGATCCATTTTTTATCAGGTCCTAAAACCGTGAGGTGAAGACTTTCATATCCTGTAGAACGCGGCTGTGTAATCCAGTCACGCATTCTGGAAGGATTGCTGTGATAAACATCTGTTACGATGGAATAAATTTTCCACGCCAGAAATTTTTCGTTTTTGGCATCAGATTTATAAATAATCCGGATGGCGTAATTATCGTAGACTTCTTCAAAGGAAACGCCCTGCTTCAGCATTTTCCTGTAAATAGAAGAAATAGCTTTGGCGCGGCCTTTTATTTTAAAATTGAGCCCCTCTTCATGCAGTTTTTCGGAGACTTCTTTTTTAAATTCTTCAATATAGCGTTCGCGGCTCTCTTTGGCCAGCTCGAGTTTTTCGGTAATTTCCGTGTAAACGTCCGGGTTATTGTATTTTAAAGATAAATCTTCAAGCTCGGATTTGATGTTGTACAATCCTAAACGGTGTGCCAATGGTGCATAAATGTACACGGTTTCGGAGGCTATTTTTTTCTGCTTATCCGGCGCCATGCTTTCCAGCGTACGCATGTTGTGAAGGCGGTCTGCAATTTTAATCAGGATTACCCTGAAATCTTCTGAAAGGGTAAGCAGAAGCTTTCTGTAATTTTCCGACTGAACCGAAATATTCTGATGGTTCATAATAGAGATCTTGGTAAGTCCGTTGACAATATTGGCAATTTTTTCACCAAAAATTTTCTTCAGGTCTTCGTAGGTGTAATCGGAATCTTCCACCACATCGTGGAGTAATGCACAGGCAATAGACGTAGCTCCAAGACCGATTTCCGTAGCTACAATTTTGGCTACGGCAATAGGATGGTATATATACGGTTCACCGGTTTTTCTCCGCTGATCCTTGTGGGCATCCAATGCAATATCAAATGCTTTTCGGATAAGTTTATTGTTTTCCTCATCCAAAGTCCGGTATGTATTAGAAATCAGATCCTTATATCGGGCGAGGATTTCTTTATTTTCTTGTTCTAAATCGTAACTCATTCGTGCTAAAGCCTATATTCACACGAAAATACGAAAATTTTTACACTTTTCAATACAAAAGAATCCGTAGACGGATCTACGGATTCAGGGGAAATTTATTTTTATCATTTGTGTTAAAATTTTACTTCGGAATCCATTCCCATCGTAGAAACTTTAATTCTTACATCCGGGCTTGTATGGATTTCCGCTTTGTTTCTGGCACTGATATAGTTTTTCAGGGTACTGTAATTGGCCTGTTCCAGGCTCATATTCTCGAATAAATAAGTTTTCATCACCGTATTCCGGCTGAAAACATTCATAGCATCATCAATCTGATGTTCTTTAACCGAAACACTTACGATGTATGGAGAGTGGTGATTGTCCTCGTTAAGATAAACAATATATTCTGAATTTTCGAAACCGGAACCTTCAAGATCGGCTTCTAATTTTTTGTAATCGCTGTAAGGTTCAAATAATCCAGCTAAAATATTTGACATAGCAATAGTTTTAATTTGATAATAAATGTACAAATAATTTTTCAAATAAATGAATTATTTTCAATAATTTTTTAATTATATTATTTTATCTATAATTAAATAAATTTCTATTTCCGATATCTATTAATTCATATTAAAATAATCAATACAAAAAGAGCGAAAAAATTCCGCTCTTATACTTTTTCAGACTCTTTCATTTTTTATTTCTTCCACGATTTCGGGATTCAGAAGGGTAGTGATATCGCCGAAATTACTGAAATCACCTTCTGCAATCTTACGTAAAATTCTTCGCATAATTTTTCCTGAACGTGTCTTCGGCAATCCGGAAACAAACTGAATTTTATCCAGTTTAGCAATTGGGCCAATCTGCTCAGAAATAAGCTGATTGATTTCTTTTTTCAGATTTTCCCGTTGTCTGCTTTCCCCGGTTTCTTTCAACACAACATAGCCGTAGAGCGCATTTCCTTTAATATCATGCGGATAGCCTACAATGGCAGATTCTGCAACGGCAGGATGCTGGTTGATACTGTCTTCAATAGGAGCCGTTCCCAGATTGTGCCCGGAAACGATAATCACATCGTCCACCCGTCCCGTAATTCTATAGTACCCAACCTCATCACGGAGTGCGCCGTCACCGGTAAAATATTTGCCCGGAAAAGCAGTGAAATATGTTTCTTTATACCGCTGATGATCTCCCCAGATGGTTCTGGCAATTCCCGGCCACGGAAAACGGATGCAGAGATTCCCGGTCACCTGGTTTCCCATGATTTCATTACGTTTATCGTCCATTAAAACAGGCTGAATTCCCGGGAGTGGTAAGGTGGCGTAAGTAGGTTTGGTAGGTGTTACAAATGGGAGTGGAGAGATCATAATTCCCCCGGTTTCCGTTTGCCACCACGTATCTACAATCGGGCATTTTTTCTTTCCGACATGATCATTGAACCAATGCCATGCTTCTTCATTAATAGGTTCACCCACAGACCCTATTACTTTTAATGTGCTTAAATCATGCTTATCGACCCATTCGACGCTTTCTTTAGCTAAGGAACGGATAGCGGTAGGCGCGGTGTAGAACTGTGTGATTTTATGTTTTTCAATAACTTCCCAGAACCTGTCCGGCTGAGGATATGTTGGAATCCCTTCGAAAATAACGGTGGTTGCTCCGTTTAGCAGCGGACCATAAAGGATGTAGGAGTGTCCCGTAATCCAGCCGATATCGGCAGTACACCAATAGATGTCGTTTTCTTTATAATTAAATACATTTTTAAAAGTATAAGCGGAATAAACCATATATCCGGCACAAGTATGCAGCATTCCTTTTGGTTTCCCGGTAGAACCGGAAGTGTATAAAATGAACAAAGGGTCTTCCGCATCCATAATTATGCTTACAAAATCCGGTGAAGCGCTCTCATACAAATCTGACATCCAGAAATCCCTGTTTTCCTTCATGCTGATTTCATTATGGGTTCTTTTAACGACCAGCACCTTTTCAACGCTTGGTGTTTTTTCAAGCGCTTCGTCTACAATACTTTTTAAGTCCAGAACTTTATTTCCCCTGTAACTACCGTCGGAAGTGATTACCATTTTGGCTTCGCAGTCGTTCACTCTGGAAGCTACGGCAGAAGCAGAAAACCCGGCAAAAATTACGGAATGAACGGCCCCTAATTTTGCACAAGCTAACATTGTGATGGCCAGTTCGGGGATCATCGGAAGGTAAATGCATACTCTGTCTCCTTTTTCAACGCCCATGTCTTTCAATACATTGGCTGTTTTATTAACTCTTTTGTAGAGCTCACTGTAAGAGATGTGCTGAGCTTCTTCTTTAGGATCATTAGGTTCCCAGATGATGGCGGTCTTATCTCCTCTTACGGAAAGATGCCTGTCGAGGCAGTTTTTGGTGATATTTAATTTAGCATTTTTAAACCATGAAATTTTTGCTTCATTCATATCGTATTTTACGACTTTGCTCCATCGCTGATACCACACGAAATTTTCATCGGCGATTTTATCCCAGAATTTTTTAGGATTTTTAATCGATTTTTTATAATCTTCAAAATACTGTGGTAAATCTTCTATCAGGTAATTTCTCATATCCCTCTTTTTTTGAAATTTGAATTCTGTTATATTTTAATAATAATTTTAATTGTTCTTTTCTGCCCTGTACGCCGTGATTGTTTGCTGAATTTCATCAATAATTTTCTCATCATCAATAGTGGACGGAATCTGGAATTCTTTTTTATCTATAAGTGTTCTGATGAGCTTTCGCAAAATTTTTCCGGAACGTGTTTTGGGTAAACGCTTTACGGTCATTACATTTTTCAGGCAGGCAACGGCACCTATTTTCTCGCGAACGTTTTTAACAATCTCTTTTTCGATATTTTCTTCGGAAATTGCTGAGCCGTTCTTTAAAACTACGGTTGCAAAAGGAACCTGGCCCTTCAGTTCATCGTCAATTCCTACCACGGCGCATTCTGCAACATCCGGATGAGCGGAAACAATTTCTTCCATTTCCGAAGTAGAAAGCCTGTGTCCGGCAACATTAATAACATCATCCACTCTTCCGGTGATAAAGATGTAACCGTCTTCATCTTTTATGGCACCGTCTCCGGAAAAATAATAGCCTTTGTATTGTGACAAATAGCTGCTTTGGAAACGCTCGTTATCATTCCATATTCCGAGCAGTGCGCCTGGCGGAAGGGGAAGCTTAATCACGAGATAGCCTTCATGGTGAGCATCCAGTTCGTATCCGTTTTCATCAAAAATGGTAATCTCATAGCCCGGAATCGGTTTTCCGGCGGAAGCTCTTTTGACGGTGTAATGGTCATCGTAAGTCATTAATCCCAGCATCGGCCACCCGGATTCCGTCTGCCACCAGTGGTCAATCGCAGGAACTCTGATGTGTTCGGCATACCAATCGAGCGTGGCAACATCGCATCTTTCACCGGCCAGAAACTGTTTTCTGAAATGGCTCAGATCATATTTTTTTACGAGTTCTCCGTTCGGATCTTCTTTTTTAATGGCTCTGATAGCGGTTGGTGCCGTAAACATCACAGAGACTTTATATTCTGAAATGATTCTCCAGAACGTTCCGGCATCGGGTGTCATAATGGGTTTTCCTTCAAAAATTACCGTTGTATTTCGGTTGATTAAAGGCCCGTAGACGGAAAAACTATGACCAACCGCCCATCCGAAATCAGAGGCTGCCCAATAGGTTTCTCCCGGCTTTACCCCGTAAATATATTTCATGGAAAATTTCAACGCGGTCGCGTAACCACCTGTATCCCGGGTAATTCCTTTTGGTTTTCCGGTGGTTCCGGAGGTGTACAGTAAATACAGCGGATGTGTAGATTCAACCGAAATACATTCTGCCGCTTGGGATTTTTGAATCAATTCTTCATAATCTATCAGTCCGTCGAACATTTCATGCTGATTGTCCGCTAATTTCCTGTTGAAAACGATGATGTTTTCTACTTTATCCTGGGCTAATTCAATGGCTTTTTCCACCAAAGGTAAATACGGGATCCTTTTGGCGATTTCTACTCCCGCTGTGGCGGTAATCAGAGCTTTGGGCTTGCAGTCGTCAATTCTTACGACGAGTTCATTTGGTGCAAAACCTCCAAAAACGACATTGTGAATAACGCCAATCCGCGCGCATGCAAGCATGGCGAAAAGCGTCTGTGGGATCATCGGCATATAAATAACGGCGGTGTCGCCTTTTTTTAGGCCTAAAGAAAGTAATCCTCCCGCCAGTTTTGAAATTTCTTCTCTGGCTTCATGGAAGGTATATTTTCTTTTCTGATTGGTTACGGGTGAATCGTAAATAATGGCAGTTTCATTTCCAAAGCCATCTTCTATATGCTTGTCTATGCATAAATAACACATGTTGAGCTTTCCATCGGTGAACCATTGGGTGTAATGATTCTGATCCTGAGAGATGATCGTTTTCGGGAATTCAAACCAGCTGATTTCCCGAGCCCGCTCTTTCCAGAAATGCTCTTTGTTTTCGATGCTTTGTTTAAATAAATGGTTTGCGTTCATAATTTCGTATGTTTTGGTCTAAAACATGAATGCCACAAGCTCCTTCACAAAAAAATGATTTTGCTTTTTGTGTGATGTCTTAGTGTTTACTTTTGAAACATTTCTTCAATATTTTGTAAGAGTTTCTTTATCGAATAAGGTTTTGTGATATAAGCGTCTGCCCCCATTTCCAATCCTTTTTCAATGTCTTTCGGGTTGTTTTTTGCACTCAGGAAAATGACTTTGGTCTGCTTTAATCTTTCATCTTTTTTAATAAGCTCAAGGGTACTGTATCCATCAAGATTGGGCATCATGATATCCAGCAAAATAACATCCGGAATCATGGTTTTCAAGAATTCCAAAACTTCGGTTCCGTCTCTAGCGATATACACTTCGTAGCCATTTTTCTTAAAGCTGTATTCTAATGACATCAAAATCTTGTGCTCGTCATCTGCAATAATTATTTTCTTCATGTGATAAGTTCATTTTGTTCAACTTCATTTTTATTTTTTTGTTTTGGGGAACCCGAAGGGTTCAATAGCAATAGCCGTAGGTGAAACCTATGGAATACGATTATATAAATCAACCCGTAAGGGTTGAATATTAATTGTATTCCGATTCAATTCCCTGCTCTTCTAATAGCTTTCTAAATTCATCGTCAAAAGTCTTTGTTTTATGATATTCTTTTTGATTTTTTATATAATTTATGAGGGTCTCTTTGTCTTTTAGGGAGTAGGTAAATGCTCCGTATCCTTCCTGCCATCCCTGGAATTCGAGAAATAAGCCTGATTGTTTCATCCATAAATTCGTAGCAACTTTAATATCTTTTACCAGATTACTGAGACTTACATTGGGATGAAGATCACAAAAAATATGGATGTGATCCGGCATTCCATTAATCCTATACAATTTACACTTTTTATTTTTTAGAATACCCCATATGTATTTGTACAGTTCTGATTCATTCTTTTCATCAATTGTTGGTTTTTGATATTTTGTTCCGAAAACAATATGATAAAATATTTGTCGATAGGTTCCCATTTTTACATTTGTGTTTTATTATTCCCATTGTTTTTTACATTTTACTGTTAAATTGAACCCTTCGGGTTCTGCTATGCTTATTCATTCCCATAGGTTTTACCTACGGCTATTGCTATTGAACCCTTCGGGTTCCCCAATCTATCTCTTTAATAATTGCCATGAGGCAGAGTAACCGTAAAAGTGACGCCCAGTCCGCTGTTTTCGGCTTTTATGGTTCCGCCTTGAGCTTCTGCGATTTTCTTGCAAATGGCCAATCCAAGCCCGCTTCCTGTGGGTTTTAAAATATTCTGGTTTTTTGACTGGTAAAATTTATCAAATATCATTTCCAGGTCTTCTTCAGGAATATGTTTTCCGGTGTTGAAGATTTTAATAATCAGATCGTTGTCCTTTTCTGATAGTTTAGTCTGAATCGTTCCCTGCTCCTCCGTAAATTTTAAAGCATTTCCCAAAATATTCTGAAAAAGCTGTATCATCCTTGCTTCGTCATATTCAAATACAAACTGATTTATAAGATTTACTTCACTCAAATGGATTTTTTTGTTTTGAATGAGATGCAGAAGCGGATTCAATGCCTTTTTATAGGTTTCTAAAATGTTATTTTTACCCATGTGCAACGCTATGTCTCCGTGTTCCAGCTTATCAAGATACAGAATATCATTGATGATCTCACTCAATCTATCGGATTCTGTGATGATATTATTTAAAAATTCCTTTTTTATTTCTGATGGAATGTCATCGTCATCTGCCAAAATTTCGCCTGCGGAACGGATTGCAGTAATCGGAGTTCGTAATTCATGGGCAACAGAGTCGAGGAAATCATCCTTCTGACGGTCTTTAATGATAAGGTTTTCGTTGGCATTTTTGAGATCAGCTGATAATTTTTGCAGCTCTTCAGATTGTTCGGTTAACTTTTTATTCAGTGAGATATTTTCTTTGGATTCTTCTAAAATATTTAACACCTCTTTTAAAGAAATTTTATCCTCTTTGGTTACGCCTTCTATTAAGATTTTTGCGGAAGCTGTACCTATTCTTCCGGCCAGCAAATTTTCGGAAAATTTAATAAATCGGGAATCTGCTGTTTCCGTTTGGAAATCAATGTTATATTTTAAGTTGAAAATCCTGAGAGCCTGTTCTGTTTTAGCCTTACCTAAAAATCTTTCCAGAATATTTTTAATATCTGAAACATATGCTTTTCCGCGCCAGATGAATGCATTTTCGTGATTCTGAATGTATTTGTCGATATCCACATACAGTTCGGCAAAATTTCTTTCGCGGTAATTTCCTTTAATGCTTACCGAAATTATAGCAAAAAGACCTGTATTAACCAATAAAGACCAAAAGAAAACCTGCGGAATTCTGTCAAGATAGGGAATGGTGAAAAAATCAAATACGTTGTACATATCTCTTAACACACCTTTGAATTCCTGGTTGTAAGAAAAATAATATTGGGGAATAATCAATCCGAAATAGCAGATAATTAAGCCTGCAATCAATCCTGCAACAGCACCTTTATAACTTCCTCTCCTCCAGAAAATCGCCCCGAAAAATGCAGGAGCAAGCTGTGCGATTATGACAAATGAAATCAATCCCACTGAATCCAGTGAAGTTTTCAGGATGAAATATTTATAAAAGGCAAACGCCATGATAATCAGGGCAAAAATGCTGAATTTCCTGATATTGGTAATGTTTCGTGTATTCTGAATTTCATTTTCTGATTTAAATTTACCCAGCAATCCGTAAGGAATAATAAGGTTGTTGGAAAGCATGATGGACAAGGTAATCGCAGAAATAATAATCATTGAAATGCAAGAGCTTAAGCCTCCCAGGAAAACCAAAACCGTGATCAGCGTATTGTCAAAATATTGCGGAATCAAAATGGAATAAAACTCAGGGTTAACATTTTGCCCGTCAAAAATTAACCTTCCGCCCCATGCAATCGGGAAAATAAACAATGTGAAAATCAACAGATATAAAGGGAAAAACCAGATGGCCGTTTTAATATGTTTTTCCTTCCTGTTCTCTACAATTGCTGTGTGAAACTGCCTCGGAAGGATGCAGATGGCTGTTCCTGAAATCATGCACAAAATCATCCAGTTCATAGCACCTTCAATACCGTTGAAGGTATTTTTAGATTTAAAATCTTTAAACTGACTTGCTTTTGTGTAAATGTCCGAAACTCCGTCGAACACAAAATAAATCACGAAAAGCCCCAGGATAATAATAAAGAAAAGTTTCAGGAAACTTTCAAGGGCAATCGCTGAAATAATTCCCAGTCTTTTTTCTGAAGCATCTACATATCTCGTTCCGTAATAAGATGAAAATAAGGCAATAAGCACCACCACGAAAGTTGCGCTGTCCGTAAGAATATTTTCAGACATGGCCGTTTCCGTAACCAGGTGAAAAGTCTCGGAAATCGCTTTAATCTGCAATCCGATATAAGGAATAATTGCCAGAAGGCATACAATGGTAATAATTGCGCTAAAACTTCTGCTGTTCCCGTACCTCAGGGAAATAAAATCGGCAAGGCTGCTTATCTTATTTACTCTTGAAATCCTTACAATTCGGGTATTGATATAAATCCATGCCGGAATTATGGTAATAGGACCAATGTAAATCGGAAGGTAATTAAGTCCGCTTGTTGCCGCAACACCTATACTGCCGTAGTAAGTCCAGGCTGTACAGTAAACAGCAAGGGAAAGCGCATAGATGTAAGGATTATCAATCCAAAGCTTGCTCCTTTTTTTTTCCGCCAGATGAGCGACTAAAAACAAAAGCGCCAGGTAAAATAAAACGACAGCGAATAAAGCGAAACTACTCATCATATTTTTTTATGATTACAAAAGAAATAATGATGGAAATCAGCCACAATGCAAAAATGTAAATCAGGATCATCGGGTAGCCCAGCAACTTGCGTTCACTGTTGAAAAGGAGTGAAATTGGAATACTGAAAGCAATCATTAATCCGATGCTCAGGATGATTAATTTTTGCTCGTGCCTTTTTTTCATGATTGATAATTAATGATTTACAATAAACTTAAAATCCTGTGGCTTATCTCTTTTGTGTTTAAATAAATGATAATTAATTCTTTAACATAAATATATATCATTTATTCTTTATCGTCAGAATATTCTCCCGTAAGCGAATAGTACCCGAAAATGGCCATTCCGCCTGAAATAATCGGCATAAGTACAAAGAGGATAATAATCCCGAAAACCAGATCTTCCTGTTTTCCCGAAGTGATTTTAGGGACTCCCATAACGGTGATTCCGAAATAGCCTACTGTAAGGGCAATTGCAATCCAGAGTATGCCTAATATTTTTTTGATTCCGTTCATTTTAGTTGTTTTAAAATTAATAAAAAAATGATATCATTTAAGGTTTAATCATGAATATTATTGTTCTTATTTTTTAGATAAAATAATCCGATAAGTAAACAAACTCCCGCAACACCTATTGGATACCAGAGTCCTTCCAGATACCATGATGCACGTCCGGCTTCTTTTCCGGTGGTTACAAGATAGGTCGCAACAGCCGGAAGCAATCCGCCAAAAACGCCGTTTCCAATATGATAAGGCAGAGACATCGAAGTATACCGAATTCTCACCGGAAACATTTCAACTAAAAATGCGGCAATTGGACCATAGACCATCGTTACGAAAATCACCTGTATGAAAACCATAAAAACAAGATACCATTTTGTATGGTCTGCTAGCTTTATCGTTTGGCTAACTTTTGGCTCTTCTGCTTTTCCGTCTTTCATAACAGGGCCGTTGGCAGACCAGTGAACAATGCTGTCTTTTTTCACCAAAGTTCCATCTGTAAAAAGTGTTTCTTTGTGGAAGGTAATTAAGCTGTCTTCAGCAATTTTATCGTGAATTTTTACCATTCTTTTTTCTGAAATTCCGTTTGCGGCAATTGTTTTATTTTCAAGATTTACGCTTTTAAACATACTGTCATAGATAGGTCTGTAGGCTAAAATCGCGATCAACATTCCTGTCATCATTACGGCTTTTCTTCCGATTTTGTCGGAAAGCCATCCGAAGAATACAAAAAACGGTGTTCCCAGAAACAATGCGGTTGCCATTAAAGAATCTACCTGTGCAGATTCTACATTCATTACTTTCTGGAGGAAGCTCATGGCATAGAATTGCCCTGTGTACCAGATCACTCCCTGTCCCATTGCAGCTCCAAACAATGCCAGTAAAACAAATTTGAAATTGTATTTATTTCCAAAGCTCTCTTTCAAAGGATTTTTTGAAGTTTTACCCTCGCTTTTAGCTTTTGCAAACAGCGGAGACTCTTTCATATTTCTTCGGATGATATAAGAAACACCGACCATTAAAATTGATATCCAGAAAGGGATTCTCCAGCCCCAACCATCAAATTCTTCGGCGGAAAGGGAGGTTTTCGTTACTAAAATAACAATCAGGGAAATAAAAAGGCCTGCCGTTGCCGTTGTCTGGATCCATGAAGTCCAGTAGCCGCGTCTTCCGGGTTGTGCATATTCTGCAACATAAGTTGCTGCTCCTCCGTATTCACCACCCAGAGCCAGCCCTTGTAATAATCTTAAAATTAAAACTAAAACTGGTGCTAAAAACCCAATGGTTTCATAACTTGGAATACATCCGATAAGGAAGGTTGAAAATCCCATGATTAACAACGTTACCAGGAACGTATATTTTCTGCCGATAAGATCTCCGAGCCGTCCGAAAAATAAGGCCCCGAAAGGTCTTACCACAAATCCTGCTGCAAAAGTTGCCAGCGTAGACAAAAATGCAGCGGTAGGATTATCTGCAGGGAAAAATTTCGTAGCCAAAACTACAGCAAGACTGCCGAAAATATAGAAGTCGTACCATTCTATAAGGGTTCCGAGTGATGAGGCTGTAATCACACTCCAGATGGTACGGTTCTTTTGCCTTTCGGTCATATTCTCGTAACTGATATTATTATTTTCGCTCATATACATTAATTTTTTGAGTTAATTTAAATTGATATTGAGTTTATATTAACGCTAAGAATTTTGCTTAAAAAATTTGTCAAAGTCTGCACTTTTAAAGCATCATCTTTATGTTTAAATTTTAACAAGACCTACAGATAGATCTGGAACTGTATAATAAATTCTCCTTTTGAAGTCGGGCTTTCCGTCGGGCTTGTATACACCGGCCTCGTTGAATATTGTGTTGTAATTTTTGCATGATGGCCATCAATAAACCAATTGGCACCAACATCAAATTGAGACGAAGATTGGTCAAAAGCTTCAAAGTTCTTGTGCGTATACGCTGCAAAAGGCTGAATCCTGATTTTCGGTTTTTCAGCCTGGCTTGGGAGTAGTAATCCTGCCTGAGCGTAGATAATATTACCGGTTCCAATGGTTGGCTGAAGATTTCCGGGTCCGGCAATCGCTCTGTTTCCAACAAAATTCGGATCGGAAGCGGCGATGTTCATTATCCCGATATTCCTGATGTAATTCGGGCCAAACTGATAATTGTAATAGCCTGCATAGGCAGAAACCGCCATTTTGTTTTTGGCATTTCCTAGGGGGATATCTGCAAAAGCATCTACAGCAACCAGTGTGATGTCGTGTTTTTCAATATTGGAATTAACGGAAGTTCTTGTCCCGTCTTTTTGATGATAAAAACCGGCCCCAAGGTTGAAAACTTTTTTAGTTCCCAAATAAGAGCCAACTTTAAAAGGTAAAAGGTTGGATTCTTCATCCAGAAATTGATATTCAACATAACCCGCTTTTGAAAAGTTGGGATTTCCGTTGTTGTCTACTGCAACGGCTTTTGCAGGGTCTGTAACATTGGCAGGAACCAGGTCGGTTGCAAAAGGTTTATTTAAACTGAAACGGTATTCAAGCTTACCGTATTTTCCTTTGGCAAACATCCCGAGCTGTCTCGCAAACTGGTCGGAATTATCAATTAATGGCCAGGAGAAGATAGGGGAATCTACGGTAAGAAAATTCAATGTCGAGCCCATTGTCATCCGCGAAAGCCCCATATAATAATGCAAGCCGGCACCTAAAGATAAGCTGAATTTTCCGGCTTCTCCGGGTAGAACAACTGCATATTCATTCCAGGCATCATGAAAAAACAATTGTGGCTTTTTGCCGTTTCCGTAACCTCCGGTTCCGGAAGTTGCCGGAGCTCCGCCGTTGATAAAAGTCTGATTATTGATTCCAAAATGGGCTAAAATCATATATCGCTTTGAAATCTGGGCGTACGCTAAAGCACGCAGCCTCCTGTTTCCCAGGCTCCATGAATTGTCGGTAGCTTCACCGCCGACCATGCTTCCCGGGTTCACATCGGTATTTCGTACCCAAAACTGGTCCCATAAAATAAATCTGATATGTTTATCACCTTGCTGGTTGAGATTTATTTTTAATCCGTTTCCGTAATCAGGCGAACCTTGCGAATATAACGAATTGTTAATTAAAGCAAATCCAATGATAATAAGAATTTTCTTCATAAATTATTAATTTTTGGCGTTGTTTTTTGTGAAAGCCAAATTGTAATTAAAAATTTATTTATGAAAATTTAATATATATATATGGTAATAATATAGATAAAAGTTTAAAATGTAATGCCTGAGATATTATTTCTTAAATCGCTCCCATTTAATAAGCATATATTTATCAGCAAATTGGGTGATAATCAATCCCGAATTTTTGATATTTTCTTCCTTGCTCATATAATCAATCAACTCATTCTGTTTTAATATTTTATATACCGGATGGAATTCAGAATGCGGAGGTCTTGTGATATTGTATTTCTTAATCCACGAGCTGATGGTTACGTGAGAAACACCGATAATTCTTTCAATTTCCCGGAAGCTCAAACCTTCCAGATAAAGCTGTAAAGCTTTAGTCACGTAATAATCATCTATTTGTTTTCCCAGCTTCTTTACGGTAAAATAATAGTTGCAGTCTTTGCACAGGAAACGCTGCTTATTATTGATTATGCCGCTTTTAACAACCTTATTGCCATTGCATTTCGGACAGTTGTTTTCCATAACTATATCTTTTTAGCAAATATATAATAATTTAGCAAAATATTAATTCTATTTAAAGATAAAATTACCTGAATATTAAATTTAATCAATAAAATTATCTTTTTTATTTGGCTATTATAGAAATTATATTTTAAATTTGCCGAAAATTTTAGATAAATAAAATGGAAATAGAAATTTCCTCATCCGTACATTTGATGTATGTGAGTGAAATACAGCAGGAAATGTATGATTCTGCACAGCGCAGAGGAACGGGTATTGCAAAACGCTCTGTAGAATATCTCAGTAAAAAAATTACTGAAGGTAATGCTGTGGTAGCGACTGATAAAGGAAAATGGGTGGGGTTCTGTTATATAGAAACCTGGTCTCACGGACAGTTTGTAGCCAATTCCGGACTCATCGTTTCTCCGGATTACAGACACTTGGGTGTAGCAACCTTAATTAAAGATAAAGTTTTCGCTCTATCCCGGAATAAGTATCCGAGTGCTAAAATTTTCGGATTAACCACCGGTCTGGCTGTTATGAAAATTAACAGTGATCTCGGTTACAAACCCGTTATTTATTCTGAACTCACTCAGGATGAAGAATTCTGGAATGGCTGTAAAAGCTGTGTCAATTACGATATTTTAATGATGAAAGAACGGAAAAACTGTCTCTGCACAGCCATGCTTTTCGTTCCTGAAAATATAAAAATCAATACAATAATGAACAAGAAAGTAGTTTTAGCATTTAGCGGAGGTCTTGATACCTCTTACTGTGCCAAGTATCTCAGTGAAACATTGGGATATGACGTATATGCAGTTACTGTAAACACAGGAGGTTTTTCTAAAAAAGAGGAAAGTGAACTGGAGAAAAAAGCCCTGAATCTTGGGGTGAAAAAATACAGGTGTGCAGATGCTAAAGAAGACTATTATAATTCTTGTGTAAAATATCTCATCTTTGGAAATGTCCTTAAAAATAACACTTATCCATTATCTGTAAGTGCAGAGCGAACCATTCAGGCGCAGGAAATTGCAAAATATGCCTTGGAAATCGGAGCAGATGCCATTGCTCATGGAAGCACAGGAGCAGGAAACGACCAGGTTCGTTTTGATCTGATTTTCCACGTGATGTGTCCGGATGTTGAGATCATTACGCCAATCCGGGATATGGCCTTGTCGCGTGAAGAAGAAATTGAATTCCTGAAAAACAACGGATATGAAATGGAATTTCACAAAGCACAATATTCCATTAATAAAGGACTTTGGGGAACTTCTGTAGGTGGGAAAGAAACGTTAACTTCCAGAAACTGCCTTCCAGAAGAAGCTTTTCCTTCGCAGATTAAAGAAACCAATCCTTCTGAATTGGAAATTGAGTTTAAAAACGGGGAAGTTGTAGCAGTAAACGGTGAAAATTTTAAACATCCGGTGTATGCTATCCAGAAAATTGAAGAATTAGCTTCCGCTTACGGAATTGGTCGCGATATTCATGTTGGAGATACGATTGTCGGAATCAAAGGAAGAGTAGGGTTTGAAGCGGCAGCTGCATCAGTCATTATCAAAGCGCATCATTTATTGGAAAAACATACGCTTTCAAAATACCAGCAAATGATGAAGTCCCAGTTATCCGACTGGTACGGAAACTGGCTTCACGAAGCCCTTTTCTTAGATCCTGTCATGAGAAATATCGAGTCTTTCCTGGTTGATTCCCAGAAGACAGTTAGCGGAAAAGTATTTATAACCCTTCATCCTTATAGATTTATCTTAAACGGAATTGAATCTGAACACGATTTAATGTCCGATAAATTCGGTAGCTATGGCGAAGCGAACAGAGCATGGACAGGCGAAGATGTGAAAGGCTACACAAAAATCGTAAGCAATTCTTTAAATATATATCATCAGATTAATAAATAAAATTTGGGCAGCTTTATCCGCCTTCCGTTCCCGCTTTTTTGCTCGTCGTGCCTCCTCACAAAAAGAGCTCCACTCAAGTCGGGCTGCGTGCAATTCGCCGCAATAACAGCAGTCCTGAAAGGACGGCTTAAATCAGGATAGGATGTAATCCTATTAATATTAAAATAAAAAATGATTAATAAAAAAGAAATAAAAACAGCAGGAATCATCGGCGCCAACGGTTACACAGGAAGCGAATTGGTTCGGCTGCTGGCTTTTCATCCTGACGTGTCATTGCGTTTTTTATATAGTCGTTCAAATTCCGGGACAAAAATTTCAGATTTGTACCCGGATTTAACGACAATCTGTGAAATGGTTCTCACAGATCAGCCGGAAGAAGTAGACATTTTATTTCTATGCCTTCCTCATAAAGAAAGCAGGAATTGGCTTATGCAAAATCCTGTAAAAGATTCAACATTGGTTATTGATTTAGGAAATGATTTTCGTCTCGATGGAAATTTTGGAGATAGAAATTTTATCTACGGTTTGCCGGAAATCAACAAAAAACAACTTTCAGGTGCGAAAAGTATTGCCAATCCGGGATGTTTTGCAACCGCAATTCAATTGGCATTGCTTCCTTTAGCTCAAAAAGGCTTGTTGAATGAGGTCTACACAACAGGAATTACGGGGTCAACAGGTGCAGGTCAGTCTTTACAGGCAACAACCCATTTTACCTGGAGAAACGATAATATTTCAGCCTATAAAACTTTGACCCATCAGCATGTGGATGAAATTTTGCAACAATTATTTTCTTTTAACAAAAATGAAATAAACCTCAATTTTGTTCCGTGGAGAGGAGATTTTGCAAGGGGAATTTTTACAAGTTCCACCGTGAAGACGGATTTAGAACTTTCAGATATCAATCAATTGTACCAGGATTTTTATGCAGATGAACCTTTTGTAAAGGTGAGTGAAAAAGCAATTGATTTAAAGCAGGTTGTCAATACCAATCGCTGTGTGATTCAGATTGAAAAATGTGGGAATGTTGCGGTCATTCACGCAGCGATTGACAATTTGTTAAAAGGCGCTTCCGGACAGGCCGTTCAAAACATGAATATTGCCATGAACTGGGAAGAAAACTTAGGATTGAACTTAAAACCGATTGCATTTTAAATGTGAATGGTGAATAAGTCAATCGTGAATTTTATAACTCAATCAAAAACCGACCTAGGAAAATGTAGCGTTAAGAAAAATAGTTTTGCGAACGTTAAGAAAATCCCACTGTTTGAGCGCGAGGCAAATTTAAAATTGAAACTAATATTCAATTCGCGCGAGTTTTGGGATTTTTAGAGAACAGAAATATTTTTTAGCGGAAGTTTCCAGTCTTGAACTTTTGTTTCTTTTGCTTCAAGGCAAAAGAAAAATATAAAAAAACAAAAAATGAATTTATTCAACGTATATCCATTATTCAATATAAATCCTGTTAAAGCTCAGGGATCATTCCTCTGGGACGATAAAGGACAAAAATACCTTGACTTTTACGGAGGTCATGCCGTAATTTCTATCGGGCATAACCATCCGCATTATCAAAATAAACTAAAAGAGCAATTAGATAAAATATCGTTCTATTCAAACTCAGTTCAGAATGAATTACAGACTGAACTGGCTGAAAAATTAGGAAAACTTTCAGGTTTGGAAGATTACAATCTCTTTCTGTGCAATTCCGGAGCGGAAGCCAATGAAAATGCTTTAAAGCTGGCTTCTTTCCATAACGGAAAAAATAAGGTGCTGTATTTTTCAGGTTCCTTTCATGGAAGAACCTCGGCAGCGGTTTCGGTGACGGATAATCCTAAAATTGTAGCGCCGGTAAATTATGATGAGAGGTTTATCAAATCTGAATGGAATAATATCCGGCAACTTGAAGAAATCTTTGAAAAACAAGGAAACGAAATTTCATCTGTCATTATTGAAGGAATTCAGGGAGTAGGCGGAATTATGATTCCGACTGTTGAATTTTTAAATAAAATTAAAGAATGGTGTGAAAAGCATGATGCTGTTTTGATTTTAGATGAAGTTCAGTCCGGTTACGGAAGAAGCGGCTATTTCTTTGCTCATCAGGAATTCGGAATCCAGGCCGATATCATCACCACAGCAAAAGGAATGGGAAATGGTTTCCCGATTGGCGGCGTTTTAATTCATCCGAAATTTCAGGCAAGTAATGGTTTGCTGGGAACAACATTTGGCGGAAATCATCTGGCTTGCGCTGCAGCGATTGCGGTTTTAGACGTAATAAAAGATGAAAATCTCATCGAAAATGCTCAGAAAATGGGTGAATACATCGAAAATAAAATTAAGTACTTTCCGCATATTAAAACCATCCGAAGGAAAGGACTGATGGTCGGCATCGAACTCGACAGAGACTGCTCGGATGTCAGGAACAGGCTTTTGTATGATTATCATATTTTCACCGGAAACTCCAGTGATAAAGCCGTATTAAGGATTCTTCCGGCACTTAACATTAAAAAAGAAGAAACGGATATATTCATCAATGCTTTAAAAACTGTTTTAGAAAATCTTTAAAATTAATTAACCACAAAAGTCACAAAAGCTTACGATTTTAATAATCTATAGAGCTTTTAAAGAGCATTAGAGCTTACGAAAATCTTTGATTTTCAACTTATGTGTTCTAAATATTTTCAAGTTTTTAAACTTAAATCTAATGTGACTTATGTGTAAGAAACTTTTGTGGTAAAACAAATCAAATTCAAAATGAAAAAATTCACCTCTGTAAGCGACGTAGAAAACTTACAGGAAATTATAAAAAAAGCTTTACAAATAAAAGAAAATCCACTTTCGGAACCCGAAAAAGGAAAAGGAAAAACCATCGGACTTGTCTTTTTAAATTCAAGTTTAAGAACCCGTTTAAGCAGCCAGATTGCAGCACAGAATTTAGGATTAAATATGTTAACATTGAATGCCGCACAGGAAGCATGGAATCTGGAATTCGCAGACGGAGCGGTAATGAATGGCGATACCGTTGAACATATCAAAGATGCCATTGAAGTATTAAATCAATATTGTGACATCATTGCAGTTCGTTGCTTTGCAGGAATGAAAAGCAAGGAAAATGATGTGAATGAAAGCATTTTAAGCCAGTTCGAACAACACGCAAAAGTTCCGGTGGTTTCACTGGAATCCGCAACACGACATCCTTTGCAGAGCTTGGCAGATTGTATTACAATTACAGAAAACTGGCAGGAAGAACGTAAACCGAAAGTGGTTTTAACCTGGGCGCCTCATATCAAGCCGATTGCTCAGGCAGTAGGAAATTCATTCACCGAATGGATGCAGGAAATGGACGTTGATTTTGTCATTACCAATCCGGAAGGGTATGATCTGGATAAGAAATTCACTAAGGATGTGAAAATAATTCATGATCAGGAAGAAGCGTTGAAAGATGCAGATTTCATCTATGTGAAAAACTGGTCGTCCTTTGATGATTACGCTGCAATGCCCGAAGTTAAAGAAAACTGGATGCTCACGAACGAAAAATTGAAAAATACCAATCATGCAAAGGTCATGCACTGTCTTCCGGTACGCCGAAATGTAGAGTTGAGTGATGAGGTGATGGATGGTGAGAACTCGATCATTTACCAGCAGGCAAAAAACCGTATTTTTTCTGCGCAGGCGGTTTTCTCGGAAATTTTGGATGAGTTGAATTCTAAATAAAAATCCAAACCTAACAGGTTTCAAAAACCTGTTAGGTTTTCCCTTGCAAACCTTGACAGGGCTTTCCAAAAAAGATTTACAATGAAAGAAAAATTATACATCATAAAAATCGGCGGAGCGTTAATCGACAACGAAGAATTGTTAGAGCAGTTCTTGCATCAGTTTTCAGAAATTCAGGAAAAGAAAATTCTGGTGCATGGCGGGGGAAAATTAGCAACAACTTTAGCGGATAAACTGGGAGTTGAGCAAAAGCTCGTCAACGGAAGAAGAATCACCGACAGAGAGACACTTGATATTGTGGCAATGGTGTATGCCGGAGGAATCAATAAAAATATCGTGGCAAAGCTTCAGCAGAAAAAATGCAAAGCCATTGGATTTTCAGGTGCCGATGCAAATTTAATAAAAGCTAAAAAGCGAGAACATTCGGAAATTGATTTCGGATTTGTGGGAGATATTACTGAAAAAAGCGTGAACTGGAAGTTGATTTCAAAATTATTAAAACTCAATTTAGTTCCGGTCTTTTCAGCAATTACACACGACAAAAAAGGACACCTTTTCAATACCAATGCAGATACGATTGCTTCCGTGGTGGCGCAGGCTTTATCATTGAAGTATGATGTAGAACTGTTGTATTGCTTCGATAAAGAAGGTGTTCTGGAAGATATTAATAATCCAAAATCGGTCATAAAAAATATTTCCGAAGAAGAATTTTCAACCTTAAAAAATGAAGGAAAATTACACAAAGGAATCCTTCCTAAGCTCGAAAATGCTTTGGGAGCCGTGAAAAATAACGTTAACAAAGTATTTTTAATAAAAGAAACCGAACTGAAAAACCATATAGAAAACCACCATGAAGGAACTGAGATCTCTTTATAGAAAAGATGAATTACAGGATAATGCGGTAGAATTATTGAAGAAACTGATTGAAATCCCGTCATTCAGCAAAGATGAATTTAATACATCCGTGGAAATTGAAAATTTTTTCAAAAAACATCAGATTCCGGCAAAACGTTTTAAAAATAATATCTGGGCTGTAAATAAAAGCTTTGATGTTTTTAAACCGTCCATTTTGCTGAATACGCATCACGACACCGTAAAACCGAATAAAGCATACACGTTAGACCCGTTTTTGCCGATTGAAAAAGACGGAAAATTATTTGGGTTGGGGAGTAACGATGCAGGCGCTTCTCTGGTTTCAATGGCTCAGGTTTTCCTGTATTTTTATGAAAAAGAAGATTTAAAATATAATTTAATTATTGCTTTAACTGCTGAAGAAGAAATTTCAGGTTTCGACGGGATTGAAGCACTGTACCCCCAGTTACCTAATATTGATTTTGCGATAGTAGGAGAGCCCACGCAGATGAACCTGGCGATAGCAGAAAAAGGACTTTTGGTTATTGATGGTGAAATGAAAGGGACTCCTTCTCATGCCGCTCATCCGAATGAGGATAATTCAATTGTAAAATGCATGGAAGACCTGCAAAATATTTTGAACTACAAATTTCCAAAAGTTTCGGATTATTTAGGTGAAATTAAAATAACGCTTTCAGGAATTAACGCCGGAATTCAGCATAATGTGGTTCCGGAATCCTGTACTTTCACACTGGATGTGAGAGTTACCGACGAATATTCCAATAAAGAAGTATTTGAAATCATTCAGTCGGAGATGAAATCAGCTTTAACGGCAAGGTCTTTCAGGTTAAATTCTTCAAAAATAGAGCTTGATCATCCTTTTGTAAAGGCAGGCTTGGAAATCGGAAGAACAATCTACGGGTCACCCACTTCATCCGACCAGGCTATTATTCCCTGCACATCCGTAAAAATCGGTCCCGGAGACAGCAGGCGTTCTCACACGGCAGATGAATACATATATATAGATGAAATAAGAGAAGGAATTGAGATTTACATTAAAATTTTAGAAAAGATTTTATAGGCTGAAAGTAGGAAGAGGGATGATGGAAGTTTATGAAGCATAAAAATATCGACCTAGGAAAATGGAGCGTTAAGAAAAATATTTTTTAGCGAAAGTTTCCAGTCTTGAATTTTTGTTTCTTTTGTTTTAAGACAAAAGAAAACATAAAAGAAATATATTCAGTTATGTCATTCTGAAAAAAAATGAAGTGGATTGAAGAATCTCTAAATTTAGACAGATTCCTTCTTCGTCGGAATGACAAAATCAAATTAATAAAGGAAGGTAAAGCGATTGGTTGTAAACATCCATCACCCAACCTCCATCTTCCAACAAAAAAGAAATTACATGAAAAAAATATGGCAAAAAGACAATAACGCTACCAATATATTGGTCAACAAATTTACAGTCGGAAAAGATCTTGACTTTGATGAACGGTTAGCAAAATACGACGTCAAAGGCTCAATGGCACACTGCAAAATGTTGGCAGAAGTAGGAATTATTTCCATTGAAGAATCAGAGCAAATGTTGCTTGTTTTAAAGGAAATCTTAGAAAATATTGAAAACGGCGCCTTTGAAATTGATAAAAAAGCAGAAGACATTCATTCCCAGGTTGAATCAATTTTAATTGAAAAATTAGGGGATACCGGAAAGAAAATCCACACGGCACGTTCCAGAAACGATCAGGTTTTACTTGATATCAAATTGTATTTATTAGATGAAATCCGTGAAATTACAGCTTTGACGGACGAATTCTTTCAGATCTTAATCAAATTGGCAGAACATCATAAAAAAGTGTTGCTTCCAGGCTATACGCATTTGCAGATTGCCATGCCTTCATCATTCGGATTGTGGTTCGGAGCATATGCGGAAGCATTGCTGGATGATATGGAAATGTTGTTTTCTGTTAAAAACATTATTAATAAAAATCCATTAGGTTCGGCTGCGGGTTATGGTTCATCTTTCCCGATTGACCGTGAAAGTACAACTTTTAACTTGGGTTTCCAGTCGATGAATTATAATTCGGTCTATGCTCAGATGACACGCGGAAAATCGGAGAAAATGTTGGCAATGGCAATGGCGACTTTAGCGGGAACTTTAAGCAAATTTTCTTACGATGTCTGTCTGTATTTAAGTCAGAATTTTGATTTCATAAGTTTTCCAAAAGAATTTACCACCGGAAGCAGCATCATGCCCCACAAGAAAAATCCGGATATTTTTGAGCTGGTCCGTGCCCGTTGCAACAGAATTCAGGCTTTGCCGAATGAATTTATTTTGTTGACGAACAATCTTCCTTCGGGCTATCACAGAGATATGCAGTTGACGAAAGAAATTCTTTTCCCGGCAATTGATTCTTTAAAGGAATGTCTTGAAATTTTAAATTACACCGTACCCAATGTCCAGGTGAAAGACGGGATTCTTGATGATGAAAAGTACAAATATCTTTTCAGCGTAGAAAAAATTAATGAAGAAGTTAAAAATGGAAGCTCATTCCGGGATGCTTATATAAAGGTAGGGCAGGAAATTGAAAAGGGTGAGTTCGATTTTGAAATTAAAAATCTAAATCATATGCATCAGGGAAGTATCGGAAATCTTTGTCTGGATAAGATAGAATACCAGTTCAATAAGCTGAAAAGTAAATTGTTGGGTTGATTTTATTTTAATCACTAAGATTTCTATAAAGAAGTTAAGGAAAAATCTATAGATTTTTAATTACTGTTTTATTTATTCGCTTTCGAATCTTAAATATTCTTAACTCCTTAAATAAAACCTTAATGGTTCAATTTAATTTTAATCCAGATCAATCTTAAACTTCGTAGACTTCTTCACCTCGTGAAGCACGATTGAACTATGATATTGCCCTATATTCGGAATGTTGGATATAACATTTACCGTAAAATCATTATAAGAATTGATGTCTTTAGCGATAATTTTCAGCATATAATCATATTCACCGGAAAGACTGATGATTTCCTGAACTTCATCATATTGCATAATGTTTTTTTCAAACGTTTCAAGTACTTTCTTAGATTGTTCTTTAAGACGTACGTTGCAGTATACAACAATATTAAGTCCAAGCTTTTCACGGTTCAGAAGGCCAACATACTTTTCAATGATTCCTTGTTTCTCCAATTGTTTGATACGCTCATACGTCGGAGTAAAAGTAAGACCGATTTTTTCCGAAATTTCTTTTACAGAATAGGTAGAATCTTCCTGAATAATGCTGAGAATCATTTTATCTTTTAAGTCCATATCTTATAAACGTTGTATCGTAACAAAAATAGTATTAATAAATGAAAATATTTTATAAATCGTGGTATTTTAAGATTTTAAAATTTTGTTTTGTAGGTTTATAAAATTGTTGTATCTTTGCGCCTAATGAATAACACAGTATTTATATCATTAGAATTACCGGGCAATAGCGCCCTTTACAATATTTATTTATTTAAGCGAAGATAGTTTCTTCGCTTTTTTTTTTGTAAAAATTTGAAGTATTATGTTTACGATTACAGAACTAAGCACCGAGAGAATCAACAGTATAGTAACTGAAGCATTAGCATTTGCCAATGGTAAAACAGCTAAAATTGAAGGCGAAGTCTTTTGCTCCAATCTTTTCTTTGAAGACAGCACCAGGACAAAAACAAGCTTTGATATTGCCGAAAGAAAATTAGGATTGCAGGTAGTTCCTTTCGATGCTTCACATTCATCCGTAAACAAAGGAGAAAGCTTGTATGATACCGTAAAAACAATTGAAAGCTTAGGCGTAAACCTTGTTGTAATCAGAGACAAAAAAGACAGATATTTTGATGAATTAAAAAATATTAACATTCCCATCATTAATGGTGGAGACGGTACGGGAAACCATCCTTCCCAATGTATGCTGGATTTAATGACGATCTATCAGGAATTCGGAAAATTTGAAGGCCTAAAAGTAGGAATCGTAGGAGACGTAAAACACAGCAGAGTTGCCAACTCAAATGCAGAAGCTTTAAGAAGGCTTGGAGCAAAGGTGTATTTCTCAGGACCGGAACAATGGTTTGACGAAGGTGCCTTAATCAACGGAACTTATCTGAACATTGATGAAACGATACATGATGTGGATGTATTGATGCTATTAAGAATCCAGCATGAAAGACATGACGCCAAGATGAGCTTCTCCGCTTCAGAATATCACAGAAAATACGGTTTGACGGAAGAAAGGGAAAAAGCAATGAAAAAAGAAGCCATCATCATGCATCCTGCTCCCATCAACCGGGGAGTTGAAATTGATACAGAACTCGTAGAATGTGAGCGCTCAAGAATTTTCAAACAAATGCAGAACGGAGTCTTCGCCAGAATGGCCATTCTAAAAGAAACCTTAGAAAAACAAGGACATATTTTTAAAGAGGTAAGTAAAATGTAAAAAATAAAAAGAAAGAAGTCATACAGCCCCGAAGGGGCGATATATCAATAGCCGTGGGTGAAACCCATGGAGAAAGAAAGCAGAAATCTGAACCCCGAAGGGGCGACCTATTAATAACCACGGGTGTAACCTAGGGAAAAGAAAAAGAATAATATCCGAGCCCGAAGGGGCAACCTGTTAATAGCAACGGTGAATTCCCCTCCTTTGGAGGGGTAGCAAAAATTCAAAGAATTTTTGACGGGGTGGTTTTAACATAGAAAATAAAATAATAAGAGATAAAAGTTTAAAATGAAGAAAAAATTAATACTGGAGTCCGGTGAAGTGTTTCATGGAGAAGGTTTCGGAGCAGACTTGCAAACCGCAGGAGAAGTGGTTTTCAATACCGGAATGACAGGGTATCAGGAACTGATCTCTGACCCGTCTTACTGCGGTCAGATTGTGTGTATGACCTATCCATTAATCGGAAACTATGGGATTAATAGAGACGATTATGAAAGCATTGAACCCGCAATCAAAGGCCTTATCGTAAAAGAAATTTGCGATTTACCTTCAAACTTTCGTACGCAGATTACTTTAGATGAATTATTTAAAAAGAAAAACCTCTCCGGAATTTCCGGAATTGACACCAGGAGACTGACAAGAATTCTCCGTAACCACGGAGTGGTAAAAGGAAAAATTGTAGCTGCTGATGAAGATGAAAGCACGGTAATTTCAGAATTAAAATCAACCAGCTTCCCAACCAATCAGGTGGAGCAGGTTTCTACGAAAACACCGTATGCAAATCCGGGAAGAGGCTTAAAAGTGGTATTGGTAGATTTCGGTTCCAAGCTGGGAATTATCCGCGAATTATCTCAAAGAAACTGCGACATCACGGTAGTTTCCCAGGATGTAACCGCAGAAGAAATTTTGCTGATGAATCCGGACGGCGTAATGTTATCCAACGGCCCTGGAGATCCGGAAGATAACCAACAAGCTTTAGAAATGATCAGAGGAATCTTAGGAAAAGTTCCGATTTTCGGAATCTGCTTAGGACACCAATTAATCGGTTTGGCTTGTGGCGCTAAAACATTCAAATTAAAATTCGGACACAGAGGAGGAAACCACCCGGTGTTGGATGTAGAGAAAAACAAAGTGGCCATTACTTCCCAAAATCACGGTTACGCGGTAGATCAGGAAAGTTTGAAAAATACAGATTTAATTGAAACCCATATCGCATTGAATGACAGAACAAACGAAGGACTGAAACACAAAATTCACCCTTGTTTCTCCGTTCAGTACCATCCGGAAGCAAGTCCGGGCCCTGAAGATGCCAACTATTTATTTGATGATTTTATCCAGTTAATGGAAGATTTTAAAAAGTAGAATATGAATTTGGGCAGCTTAATCCGCCTTCCGCTCCCAATCTTTTTTGCAGAGCTTTTTCGGCTAAATAGAACAGTCAGGATGGCAAAAAAGGATTTCCGCTCAAGTCGGGCTGCGTGCAATTCGCCGCTGAAATTAAAATATCAAAATTCAAAGAATCCGAAGGATTCAATAGGAATAGCCTTAGGTGCAACCTATGGAAATGGTAAAACAACCATCATCAGAACCCGATAGGGTTCAACACGAACAAAAGGATAAATTTAAAAATGAAAAGAAACGACATAAAAACAATTTTAGTAATCGGTTCAGGTCCAATCATCATCGGTCAGGCGGCGGAATTTGATTACGCAGGAACGCAGGCTTGTCTGTCTTTGAAGGAAGAAGGCTACAAGGTGATTTTGATCAACTCGAACCCTGCAACGATTATGACGGATGTGGAAATCGCAGATAAAGTATACATCGAGCCGATTTCGCTTCAGTTTGTAAGTCATATCATCAGAAAAGAACGTCCGGACGCGCTTTTACCGACACTGGGCGGACAAACCGGACTGAATATGGCGGTAGAATTGGAAAAATCAGGAATTCTTGAAGAATGTAAAGTGGAGGTGTTGGGAACAAAACTTTCAGCCATCAACAGAGCGGAAGACAGAGACCTTTTCCGTGAACTGATGAGAGAACTGAATGAACCCGTTCCGGAATCTGACATCGTAAACACCGTAGAAGGAGCCTTAAAATTTGCAGATCAAATCGGGTATCCTGTCATTGTTCGTCCTGCCTTCACCATGGGCGGAACAGGAGGCGGTATCGCTTCCAACGAAGCTGAATTGAAAGAAATTGCAGAATTAGGATTAAAACACAGTCCGGTTACGCAGTGTCTCATCGAAAGATCAATCGCAGGTTTCAAAGAAATTGAATATGAAGTAATGCGTGATGCAAACGACAACGCGATTGTAGTTTGTAACATGGAAAATATAGATCCGGTGGGAGTTCACACAGGAGACTCCATCGTTGTGGCGCCTTCTCAGACGCTTTCCGACAGAGAGTATCAGATGCTGAGAAATGCTTCATTAAAAATCATCAGAGCATTAGGAATTGAAGGGGGATGTAACGTACAGTTAGCTTTAGATCCGCATTCATTCAATTATTATATCATCGAGGTAAACCCAAGAGTTTCCCGTTCATCAGCGTTAGCATCAAAGGCAACAGGGTATCCGATTGCAAAAATCGCAGCGAAAATTGCGGTAGGTCTGACATTGGATGAAATCATGAATCCGGTTACAGGAAAAACGTATGCTTGTTTTGAGCCGGCGTTGGATTATGTAGTAACCAAATTCCCAAGATTCCCTTTCGATAAATTCGAAACGGCGGACAGAAGATTATCAACCCAGATGAAAGCAACGGGTGAAGTAATGGCGATTGGAAGAAATTTTGAAGAATCCTTACAAAAAGCCATCCGTTCCCTGGAAACAGGAATCAGGCATATCGGTTTAAAAACCAAGCAGGCTGAAGCGTTAACAGCAGAGGAAATCGAAAGAAGAATCAGAGTTTGCGACGA
Organism: Chryseobacterium salviniae; assembly: GCF_035819015.1. Classification (NCBI taxonomy): domain Bacteria; kingdom Pseudomonadati; phylum Bacteroidota; class Flavobacteriia; order Flavobacteriales; family Weeksellaceae; genus Chryseobacterium; species Chryseobacterium salviniae. The sequence continues at coordinate 179,834 of NZ_JAYLAA010000044.1, forward strand.
CGAAAGATTGTTCATCATCGGGGATGCTTTAAGAAGAGGGTACGACTGGGAACAGATCGTAGAATGGAGCAAAATCGATAAATTCTTCATCTGGAAAATCAAGAAATTAATTGATTTCGAAAAAACAATTGCCGAAAATAAATTCAGCAAAGAAATTCTGATTGAAGCTAAAAAATTAGGCTTTGCAGATTTGAATATCGCTCACCTTTGGGATGTTACACAAAGAGAAGTGTTCAACTTCAGAAAAGAAAACGGGGTAATGCCGGTGTACAAAATGGTAGACACCTGCGCCGCAGAATTCGAGTCTGAAACTCCTTATTTCTACGGAACTTATGAAGAGGAAAATGAAAGTGTTGTTTCAGATAAAGAAAAAATCATTGTTTTGGGTTCCGGACCCATCAGAATCGGGCAGGGCGTTGAGTTTGATTACGCAACCGTTCACTCGGTTTGGGCAATCAAAGAAATGGGATACGAAGCGATTATCATCAACAATAACCCTGAAACAGTTTCTACAGACTTCTCCATTTCAGATAAATTATACTTCGAACCTTTAACGGAAGAAGATGTAATGAACATCATCGAGCTTGAAAAACCAAAAGGTGTGGTGGTACAGTTCGGAGGTCAGACTGCCATCAATTTAGCAGATAAATTAGCATCTCATGGAGTACAGATCTTAGGAACTTCTCTGGAAGACCTTGACAGAGCAGAAAACAGAGATAAATTTGAAAAAGCGCTTCAGGAAATGCAGATTCCACAGCCTTTAGGGAAAACTTCAACTTCAAAAGAAGAAGCCATAACAATTGCCAACGAAATCGGATATCCGGTATTGGTTCGTCCGAGCTACGTATTGGGAGGTAGAGCCATGGAAATCGTTTATACGGAAACGGAATTGGCGCACTACATGGAAAATGCAGTGGAAGCAAGCCCTGAACATCCTGTTTTGGTCGACAAATACATGGTGGGGAAAGAGGTTGAAATCGACGCCATCTGCGACGGTGAAACGGTAATCATTCCGGGAATTATGGAACATATTGAAAGAGCGGGAGTCCACTCCGGAGACTCAATTGCCGTATATCCGCCACAAAATATTTCACCAAGCGAAATCGATACTTTGGTTGATTACACCAAAAGATTAGCAAAAGGACTAAACGTCATCGGATTAATGAATATCCAGTACGTTCTTTTTGAAGGAAACGTTTATGTAATCGAGGTGAATCCAAGATCATCGAGAACCGTTCCTTTCTTATCTAAAATTACAGAAGTTCCGATGGCAAACTTGGCTACAAAAGCAATTTTAGGCCAGAAACTGAAAGATTTAGGCTACGAAAGCGGACTGGTTCCTAACAAAGAAGGGGTTTTTGTAAAAGTTCCGGTGTTCTCTTTCTCAAAATTAACGAAAGTGGACATCTCTTTAGGCCCTGAAATGAAGTCTACAGGAGAAGTAATGGGGAAAGACACGACCTTGGAAAAAGCTTTGTACAAAGGATTGGTTGCAGCAGGAAGAAAAGTTCCGATGCATGGTTCTATCCTGTTTACCGTAGCGGATAAGCACAAGCAGGAAGCGGCTGATCTGGCGGCAAGATTCCATGAAGTTGGGTTCAGAATCTGGGCAACGGAAGGAACGGCAAAATTCTTCGAAGAAAAAGGAATTCCTTGCAAAATCGGATATAAAATCGGGGAGGAAAGTGTGAACCTGATTGATCTTATCCAGAAAGGAAAAGTTCAGTATGTGGTCAACACCATGACAAAAGGAAAACAGTCGGAAAGAGATGGTTTCCAGATCAGAAGAATGAGTGTGGAAAACGGTGTACCTTGTTTAACATCCATGGATACGGTGGAAGCCATTCTTAAAGTAATCGAAAGCATGAGTTTCAAAATGGAGACCATGTAATTTTTAGATTATTAATGATTTGATATAAATCAAACCTAACAGGTTTTTAAAACCTGTTAGGTTTTTTTTAGCACTAGTCACAAATTCAGCTTTAACAAAACTTTAGCATCCCCTACAAACACTTTTTTGATCCCGATTTTGTATTTTTAGACAAAATTTTAAAAGTGAAAAAAATATTATTTGCCATTTGTATATCGGCTTCAGTTTTCAGTTTTGCTCAGGATTATTCGGTACCGGCGGCGAGTCCGCGTCAGAAAGTAGAGCAGCAGTTTTCGATGTCTAAAATTACGGTTGATTATGGTAGACCGGGTGTAAAAGGACGTAAAATCTTCGGAGAACTGGTGCCTTACGGACAGGTTTGGAGAGCGGGAGCCAATTCATCAACAAAAATTACTTTCGGACAGTCGGTGAATTTCGGAGGGAAAATCGTTCAGGCAGGAACCTACGGCTTATTCATCATTCCTACAGAAAAAGAATGGAAAGTAATCCTAAACAAAGACTTCCAGCAATGGGGCGCTTTTACATATGATCCCAAACAGGATGTAGTGGATATTACGGTTCCGGTAAATAAACTGGCTGATAAGCAGGAGTGGTTTGAAATCACGCTTAATCCAACCGATGAAAACTCTGCCAATCTGGTATTGAAGTGGGATTATGCACAGGCAGAAGTTCCGGTAAAGCCATCCAAGCCCGATGCCGTAAATAAAATTGCCGATAAGCTTAGAGAAATCAAGAAAATCGAAGCAGACGCTGCCAAAACAAAAAGCTAATTGCAGTTTAGCATAAAAATAGACGATGAAATTTTCTATTCAACCCGTTTTAGAAAATGAAAAATATCAGTTAATCCCCTTACAGCAAGGGGATTTTGAGCCTTTATACGAAGTTGCTTCCGATCCGGAAGTCTGGAGCCAGCATCCCAACAAAGACCGGTATCGCAAAGAAGTTTTCAGTATTTTCTTTGAAGGAGCGATGCAAAGCGGCGGAGCCTTTAAAATCATAGAAAAATCTTCCGGAGAAATATTGGGAAGCACCCGTTTTTACGATTATCATGAAGAAGATAACAGCATTTTCATAGGCTATACTTTTTACGGAACAAAATCCTGGGGAAAAGGGATCAATCCCCAGATCAAGAAATTAATGCTTGATTATATTTTCCAATTTGTAGACATCGTGTATTTTCATGTCGGTAAAGATAATATCCGTTCCAGGAAAGCTATGGAAAGATTAGGTGCAGAAAATAATGGTGAACAGGAAATTGCCTATTTCGGAGAACCTTCGAAAATCAACATTGTATACCAAATCAACAAAGAAAAATATGAAAAAATTTAAAATCCAGCAGACCCCATTCGTAGTTCCGACTACCGATGGAAAATTGATTGAAGAACATTGGGGAAATTCTACCGGAAACTCAAACCTCTCCATTGCCCACATGATCGCACCGCCGGGATGGAGCGAACCACACCAAACACCGGAATTTGAAGAATTTACCCTTATTATTTCGGGGAAAAAACAGTTCGAAATCGACGGTGAAACAGTCGTCCTGGAGAAAGGGCAAAGTATCATGATCGAAAAAGGCGCCAGAATCCGCTACAGCAATCCTTTTGAACAGGAGTGTGAATATATTTCAATTTGCCTTCCCGCATTTTCTATGGAATCGGTACATCGGGAAGAGGAAGGTGTGGATTAAATCAATAATGTAAGAATTTAACAATGTAACAGTGTACCATAAATTTAAGAATTGTTACACTGTTACATTATTTCATTGCTACATTATTTCAGGATTTCTTTTAAAAACATCAGCGTATGATTCCATGCTCTTTTAGCCATTACAGGATTGTAATCCGGAGACTTCGGATCTGTGAAGGTATGTTTGGAATGAGCATACGTAATGATCTGCCAGTCGGCATTTCCTTCATTCATTTCCTTGATGAGGTTGTTATAATCTTCCGGCGTTACACTTTTGTCATCTGCAGGATTTTCAACTAAAATTTTTGTAGAAATCGTACCGTTTGTTCTTGTCTGGTCCTTCCCGATACTTCCGTGAATGGATACAACCCCCACCACAGGAAGACCTCCTCTTGCAGACTCCAGAGCACCCGTACCCCCGAAACAATAGCCAATCACAGCAATTTTTTCAGGAACAGCTCCGTTTTTCTTTAGTTCTTCCAGCGCCAGTAAAATCCTTTTCTGGTACGCCTCATAATTTTTCTTGTAATAGCCTGACGTTTTTGCTGCCGATTCATTATCCTTCGGAATATTTCCCTCACCGTAAATATCTGCAACAAAAGCAATATACCCTTGTTTTTCCAAATCTGCAGCGGCAGTTTTTGCTTCATCGTCAATACCTTTCCATGCCGGAAGGATAAGAACTCCGGGAAGTTTTTTTCCGGCATTTGAAGTGACTAAACCGTTTAGTTTTTGCGAACCATCCTTATAAGCCACAGGCTTTAAATTCTGACTGAAAAAAGTTCCCGAACCCATCAGGAATGCCGATAATAAAAGTGTACGTATCATATTTTGTAATTATTTGTTTTTAAGAGCGATTTTCCTTTGAAAAATCTGTTAATTATTTATTTGAAGCTTTTCCGGCTTTCGCTACTCGCTTTTTCTGGTTTCGGGGGGGGGGGGACCCCCCCCCCAAAAAAAAAAAAAAAA